>CAZGCI010000071.1:0-20648 GCA_964524185.1 uncultured Thiohalocapsa sp.
TCATGTGGATGTCGACCGCGGTGATGCGGGTCTTGGGCACGCGCTCGCCGCGGATATAACCCCACACCTGCATGTTGTGGTTGTACGGTCGGAACGCCTCAAGAAAGCCCACGCCGAACATCAGCAGCATGTTGGCATTGGCATAGTCGTAGGCGTTGTAGCTGCCGATGCCGTCGAGCGCCTTCTTCGACAGGATGCTGCCGTCCGAGCACATGGACGAGTGGCCGATGGCGACGTTGGGCGAGCCATAGAGCTCACCAAAGGTGCCCTGCAGGCCGGCGTCGGAGGCACCCCAGCCGCGCCCGTAGCAGAGGGCGAAGCGATGCGACTCGCCCTGGTCGCGCAAGCTGTTCAGTCGCGCAGCCACGGTGTCCAGTGCCTCCTCCCAGGAGACGGGCACGAAGCCGGGATCGACATCGCGCCCTTTCTCCGGGTTGGTGCGCTTCATCGGCCCCTTGAAACGGTCCGGGTCGTAGAGGATGTAGGTGCCGAGCGGGCCCTTGGGGCAGAGCTTGCCGTTGGCGATGGGATGATCGCTGGTGCCATAGATGGCATGCACGCGCCCATCGGTGGTGTAGACATCGATGCCGCAGCGCGCCGGGCACTGATGGCAGATGTTCTTGGTGATGCGGGTCTCCGGGGCGGCCTCTTCGCTCGCCGACGTCTGTGCCACGCTCGGCTGCAGGGTCGTGAACAGGCCGCCGCCGAGTCCAGCGGCACCCAGGGCGCCGGCCGCGCCGCTGGCTTGTAAGAATCTCCGCCTTGAAACCGGGGCTTGGCTGATTTCCATCGCGTTCTCCTGGGGTGGTTGGTCACATTTTGTTTTTGTGTGGCTGTGCCGCAGACCGACGAGTGACCAGGTCGTCGGCACGACACCGGGTTTTGCTTGGCAGCGCTCAAGGGTCCAGACTCTCGTACCGCCGAGCGCGACTGACCCTGAGTCCTCGGCCCTTGGCCCTTCCGCCCGCCGGCGTCTGTTACCCGACGAGACACCTAAAATTTGACGCCGTCGCACTCAGGTGGCGCCTTCAAGCCATCCAGGGTCAGGCGTCCGCGGGCCGCCCTGCAAACAGCGTCTGAAACGCCGAACGCGCGAACGCTTGGTCGCGCGCGCAGGCTGGGCAGAGCGGGGGCTCGCCCGTGCTGTCGCCAGCCGTGGTCTCGGCATCCGGCCGGCCGGCGTCGGTTAGCGGCGTGTCGGCGCCGCAGCCGGCGCAGGCCGCCGTGCGGAATCGGGTCAGGATGCGCGCTGTGCCGGCCAACGCATCGCTGTCATGGTCTTGCGACCCCACGGGCCGCAGCTCGATCGCCTGCTCCGGACAGAGCTGAGCGCAAAGACCGCAGGCGCTGCAGTCGCTCGGGTTGAAGCGATGTCCCTGCTCGCCTTCACCGCGATAGCGCCTCAGTGCACCGCTTGGGCAGACGCTGACGCAGAGACCATGGTTGGCGCAGGCTGGGGTGATGGCGAGCGCAGGAAACAGCTGTGCAGGCACGCGCTGGGCCGGCGCCAAGCGACGCAGTGCCGCCAGTCGGCGCTGCTGCTCCGGCAGCAGCGTCTGGTGATGATCCGTCTCGATGGATGCGCTCGCCAACGAGGCCGAGTCCTGGCGCTGCGGCGCAGGCGCACTGGCGCGGCGTCCGGTGAACAGCGCGCGCCGGCTGAGCCGGGCCTCCAGCAACGGCTCCGGCTGAGCCAGCTCAGGTGCTGCGGCGCCTTGGACGCTCGCGACATCGCCGCCCGGTGCGGGGGCCGCCGCCAGCCGCGGCCAACGGCGCTGGTCCAGACCGATCCCCTCGAGGAGGCGCGCGGTCTCCCCCAAGCACCAGCCCGCCGGATGGGGTGCCTGCTCGCCCTGACCTTGAGGCTGCGCCCGAGCGGACCTGCTATTGAGGCCATCGCCAAACGCAGCATCAGGCGCATGATTGACCCCGTGAGCGGCCGCCCGCTCAGCCCTTTGATCGGCTTCGGCACCTGCTGGACAGGCTGCACAAAGCCCGCGATCCAACAGCAGCACGGGCCGACCCCCCGCATCTGCAACCCGCTCCAGTAGCCAGGCCGGGGAGAGCCCGCCGAGACAAGGTACCCGCAGCCCGCCCGTCGGCGTCAAAGGCGAGGGGACCCGCCAGCAATCCACGGTGACCGGGTTGGTCACGGGCGCAGCCGCCGGCACCGGGGCCGAGCCGAAACCAGGCACGAAGAGGGACTCGGTGGGGCAGCATGGGACACACTGGCCACAGTCCGTGCAGCCAGTGGCTAGACGCGGTCCAGCTCGGGTCGGGATCAATGCACCGCTCGGACAGGCATCGGCACAGCGTGTGCAAGTGAAGTCAGGAAAGCGACGCGGGAGGCAGGTCCCAGCCCGGAAACGCAGCCGCACGCCCTCCCCCATGGCGACAGAGTCACCCGAGGATGCGACGGTTTGTGGCGACCAATTAGACATTGCTGAGCCCATAGGCCGTGCTGGTTGAAATCGCGCAGAGACGACGACTGGCGGATTCGCGCTACTTCAGAAAATACGAATATTGTTCTTTAAGTGTCTGTCCAGACTATGGATATTGGACGACAACCGACCGCGCGAGCGACCCTCGACGCTAGACCCGTTGCCGCACGCCACGCAAGCGCGAGGGCCAAGTTGATTGCGATATATCAATTCATCGAGTCGGGTTTCACGCCCGGCCGGACACGCCGCACACGTCACGGCCGCAGACCGCCCCACAAAAAAGCCCCGCTCTCGCGGGGCTTGCTGTCGCGGCGCTTGTCGCATGGCCATGGCGCCGCTCAGGGCCGTGACGCCCGGGGCGCGCGTCCGCGCCTTGGCCCTCGGCCTTTGGTGCTGGCCAGTCAACGACCCGCTGGATGAACCACTCGCTCACGTGCCGGCGCCCCGGTGGCTCGTTGGGCCGCGGCATCGCCCCGCTAGGCCTCGCCTGCCCGACTCTCTGCGCCCGCTCGGTGAGTGCGCGCTACCGTCGGCGCGGCGCAATTCAGGACCGGGTCTGTCAGTCCGCGAACCCGTGCCGGCGCAGAAAGTCGATGGTAAGGGACTCGGTGCCGGTCTCCTCGGCGTGATCGCCGAGCAGCAGGCGCTCGAGATAGCGAGCGAGTAGATCGACCTCCAGGTTGACCCGCGTGCCAGCGCGATAGGCGCCGATGATGGTCTCTGTCAGGGTGTGGGGCACGATGTTGAGGTCGAACACGGCGCCGACGACGCGGTTCACCGTCAGGCTGGTGCCGTCGACGCAGATGGAGCCCTTGTGGGCGATGTAACGGGAGAGCTCCCCAGGCGCATGGATCTGCAAACGCCAGGAGCGGGCGTCCTCGCGCACCTCCAAGACGTGGCCCACGCCGTCCACATGGCCGCTCACGAGATGCCCGCCGAGGGGGGTCGACAAGGTCAACGCCGTCTCGAGGTTCACCTGCGTGCCGCTGGCGAGACCGCCGAGCGTCGTGTTGGCAAGCGTCTCCCGCGAGACGTCCGCGACGAAGCGCCCGCCGTCGAGCTCCACGACCGTCAGGCAGACACCGTTGACCGCGATGCTGTCGCCGAGCCGCACGGCGCCGAGGTCGAGCTGACCGGCACGCACGCTCAGACGCATGTCCCCACCGACGGGGACGAGGCGCTCAATCTCGCCGATGGCTTGGATCAGGCCGGTGAACATTGGGCGGCGGTCCTGCTGGTGGGCTGCATGGCGACGGTGCGTGCTGTCACGCCTAGTCGACGCTCAGGAAATCGGCCCCCGGCGGGCGCTCGAACCGAAACATGGAGAACTGGAGCTGAGGGTTGCGGTTGACGTCGGTGAATATGAACCGTGTGAGCTGACCGAAGCGGTCCTCCATCAACAGGGTATCCAGCTCGCCGTCGACAAAGGCGATGTGCAGCTTTGCGACGTCCGTGTCCTGGGTCTTGGGAACCAGCTCCGCCCAGGTGCGGTGATCATCGCGGTCGAAATCGCTGATGTGGAAATACTTCTCGGGGGGCTCCCGACTTGCCAACAGTTGCGCCGGGGTGCCGTCCAAGATCCTCTTCTGGCTGCGGTGCGTGACCTGGTTCAGCTCAGCGTCATGCATGTACACGCGCTTGCCGTCGGCGACGATGCGCTGGGTACTCGGGTTCTCGTACTCCCACAGGAAGCGATCCGGGCGCATGAGGTAGAAGGTCCCGCTGGCCTCCAGCGCATTGCCGCCATCGGCGGGCATGGTGATCTGCCGGAAGTCCGCCTGCAGGCTGTTCAGCCCACGCAGGTAGCGCGTGACCTCAGCAACACCGTCCGCCGCCGCACCCGCGGCCGGCGCCGCCGCCAACGTCGCCAGCAGTGCGCTCGATGTGAGCAGCACGGTGATACGGCGACGGAAATGTAGACAAAACAACAAGTTTTCAGCCCTCCGGTTCAGCCCTCGACGGGCATGGGTGCCAAGACTTCGCGGTTACCGTTGGTCTCGGCCGGCCCAACGATACCGATGCGCTCCATCTCTTCCACCATCCTTGCCGCCCGGTTGTAACCGATCTTGAGCTTGCGTTGCACGCCGGAGATGGATGCACGGCGGCTCTCGACGACGTACTGCACCGCCTCGTCGAACAGCGGGTCTTGATCTTCGACATCGCCGCCACCCTTTGGCTCCGGGTCGATGCCGGGTAGATGCTCCGCAGGCTCCTGCAGGATGGTCTGGATATAGTCGGGCTTGCCCTGCTGCTTGAGGAAGTCGACCACGCGATGGACCTCGTGGTCATCCACAAAGGCACCATGTACACGCTGTGGAATGCTGCCGCCGGGCGGCAGGTAGAGCATATCGCCGTGGCCCAGCAGGTGCTCAGCACCCATCTGATCCAAGACTGTGCGGGAATCCACCCGCGCCGACACCTTGAACGCAATGCGTGTGGGGATATTGGCCTTGATGAGGCCCGTCAGCACGTCCACCGACGGCCGCTGCGTCGCCAGCAGCAGATGGATACCCGACGCACGCGCCTTTTGTGCGAGCCGCGCGATGAGCTCCTCAACCTTCTTGCCCACCACCATCATCATGTCCGCAAGCTCGTCGATGATGACGACGATGTAGGGTAGCTTGGTCAGGGTCGGGATGTCGGGCCGACCGTCCTCATCGAAGTGCGGCGCACTGTCGTCGGCGAGCTTGTAGGTCGGGTCCGGGATGGGCCTGCCTGCATCGATGGCATCCTGCACATCGCGATTGAAACCGCCGATGTTACGCACGCCGAGGGCCGCCATGAGCTTGTAGCGGCGCTCCATCTCGCCGACACACCACCGCAGCGCATTGGCGGCCTCTTTCATGTCGGTGACCACCGGGGTGAGTAGATGCGGAATGCCCTCATACACCGAGAGCTCCAGCATTTTCGGGTCCACCATGATCAGACGCACGTCCTCGGCGCTCGACTTGTAGACCAGGCTCAAGATGAACGCGTTGATGGCCACAGACTTGCCCGAGCCCGTGGTGCCCGCGATGAGGGCATGTGGCATGCGCGCGAGGTCCGCCACCACCGGCGCGCCGGCGATGTCCGTGCCCATACCGATGGTGAGCGGTGATTTGGACTCCCGGTAGGCCTGGGAGCCCAGCGTCTCGCTCAGATATACCATCTCGCGCTGGTCGTTCGGCACCTCGAGTCCAATGACGGACTTGCCGGGGATGACCTCAACCACGCGCACGCTGACCTTGGAGAGCGCGCGAGCGATGTCCTTGGACAGGCCCGTAATCTTGCTGACCTTCACACCCGGAGCGAGCTCCAGCTCAAACAACGCCACCACGGGCCCCGGGTGCACTGCCACCACCTCGGCCACCACACCGAACTCTGCGAGGCGCGCTTCCAGTTCCCGGGACATGGTCTCCAGCTGGTCCGGGCTCACGGCTCGGCTGCTCTTCTTTGGCGGATCCAACAGCTCCAGCGGTGGTTGCTCGCCACGCCCTCCGCCGAGGCGGGGCAAGGGCATCTGCCGCTCGGCGGCTGCAGGTTTGGCGTGCTTGCGTTTCGGGGCCGCGGGGGCGGATGCCGGCGCTGCCGGCGTGCGGGCGCCGCCCGCATAGAAGCGAGCGACGTCGGTGAGCTCTTCGTCATCCGCGTCTGGCTCGAAGGGCAGCGCGGGCGCGGCAACGCGCCGTCGGCGCGGTGCGGGCGCTTCCTGTGCGTCTGCAGGCGGCAGCTCATCATCGGCCCATAGCGGGTCGTCGTACTCGGCGTCGTCGTCCGCTCCGTCGTCGCGGCGGCGCCGCAAACGCGGCAGCCGAATGCGCCCAAGCAACAGCAAGGCCTGGACCGGCAATCGAAAGAGGGCCAACGTCAGCGCCCCGATGCCATCGATGACCTGCAGGGGGCTGATGCCCGTGGTGAGCAAGAAGCCCAACAGAAAAACGGCCGTCAGCGCGAGCGGACCGCCGCCGGGACCAAAGGCCGCCAGCGCGTAACCCGAGATCAGCAAACCCAGACCACCGCCGAGGCCGTTCGGCAGGTCGGCCATCAGCTGCGCGCCGTAGACGCTGGCCAAGGCCGCGCCCGCGGTGAGCAGCAACAAGAAGCCCACCCAGCGCATGACGAGCCAAAACAGCTTCGTCTCGGGCTCTGACGCACGCTGGCGGAAGACGAGGTAGGCGCTCCAGGCCACCATGAGCGGCAGCAGGTACGCGAGAACCCCGAACAGAAACAGCGCAAAGTCGGCAAACACCGCGCCGACGGGGCCAGCCGCGTTCACCACCGTCTGGCCCGAGCCGACGAAAGACCAGCCGGGATCCTGCGGCGAATAGCTGGCCAGCGCGACCACCAGGTACAGCGCCGCAAGGATCAGGGTCCACATGGCGCCCTCACGCCAGGCACGATCCAGGTAGTCCCCAAGGGTCAGTTGGCCTGCGCGCGTCGCTTGGCTCACGAAACATACCTCTTCGCACAAATGTTCAGCACGATGATACCCTTATCCGGACTTCTTCGCGTGCTTTCCATGTGGCTGGATACCCGACATGGACGCAGGATGACGTCCGGCCTGATCCCGCTGGGCGTTGGGCACAGCAGCCGTCCGGCAGACCAGATCCGCCGCCGCCTGGCCCACGACGTGATGGCCCGCCGCGTTCCAATGCCCAAGGCCGAGCTGGCCGCCCGGAAAGCCATGCAGTATTACAGCCTCCTGCTCGGCATGGGCCGCCAGTAGCGCCGGCAAGTTCAACACCGCGATGTCGTGCCGGTCGGCGACTGCCAAGAGCCGGCGCACAGGGTAGCCCAGATCCGGCAGGTCGAGCGCAGCGGCAAAGCGCGCGGGCAGACGGGCATCCGGGTGGACCTGCACCCCGGTGCCGATGGGCATCAGGACGGGCGTCGCTCCGGCGGCGCGCACCTCCTCGGCGAAGGCGGCGAGCATGGCCTCAGTGATCGCCCAGGTCTCGCGCCAAGTCGCGGTGACGGGCTCGCGATAGATCGCATTGTCGACCCCAGGCTCCCGGGGTGGGTGCTGGGGCGCTCCCCGGCTCGCCTCCTGAGTCGCTTCCCGAGTCGCTGCCTGTGTCGCGGGCCGCACCCCGCCGGCCGCACCTTCCGCGGGCCGCGCCGAAAAGCGGCGCAGGCGTCCGGCGTCACGCGCCTGGATCAGCAGCTGCGCGATTCTTGAGCGTTCCATTATCCATTGACGGGCCCGCCCAACGGGCGACGTGGCCGCGCGGTAGCTTGGGTGCCGACGAAAGCGGTCGTCCAGGACGAGGCCCGACTCGCCGAGCCGGAAGTACGGGCGCAGTGGCTCGTCATCCAGGGCCGGATGGTTCTCCGTGAGGTCGTTGCCGATGAAAAAGGCGAGCACCACCACATCCGGCCCAAAGCCCCGCGCGTGGTGGCGCCACGCCAGCAGGGACTGCGCAGTGCTCCAGCCGCTGACGGCAAAATTGAGCACCTCGAAGCGGGCCGGCGTTGCACAGGCGTCGCTGTTCAGCAGCGCTGCCATCACCCGCCACCAGGTCTCGTCGACGGAGACCTGGACCGCTTCTGTGAACGAATCACCCAGCACCGCGACGCGCAGGGCGTCGGCTGGCTTCTCGCGGGGATGGTCCTGGTCGCGGAAGCCCAGACCATTGGTCTGCACCAACGCCGCGCCTTCGAAGCGCTGCCAGGCGGCGATGTTCGGCGGCGGACGCCAGCCAAGCACCGGGTCGGACCGTTTGGCGAGTGCCCAGTAGTAGGATTGACCGGCGAGCCGCAACACGGCCTCGCCCAGCAACAGTGCAGCCGCTAAGGCGCCTGCGAGCAGGCCGAGGTTGCTAGTGCAGGTCCGTTTCCGGGGCATGCGGAAGAATTCAACCTAACAAGACCAGTTGGACGGCAACGCGAGGGGGTTGTCGTTGTCGAAGGCGCTTCCGCCACCGACCGTCGCGACGGGTAGACGACAAACCCCGCCGCGCCCCACCGCGCTCCGCACAGCGCGACGCGACGAACCCCTTAATGGGCCAACGGCGGACGCGCCAGTATAGGCGGCGGCCGGGGCCGCCTGCTTTACCGGCTTACCGCCGCCGCGTAGCATCCCGGGTTTTAATCTTGGGGCGGGCTGCGGCGATGAGCGTCGCGCAGCCGCCGAAGCCCCGTCAGGAGACTGAGCCATGAGCGAAACCAAACACTGCCGGCTGCTGATCCTCGGCTCCGGCCCCGCGGGCTACGCGGCCGCCGTCTACGCGGCCCGCGCCAACCTCAGCCCGGTGCTGGTGACTGGCCTGGAACAGGGCGGCCAGCTGATGACGACCACCGATGTCGACAACTGGCCGGGCGACCCGGACGGCGTCCTCGGCCCTGACCTCATGGAACGCATGCGCAAGCACGCGGAGCGCTTCGAGACCGAGCTCATCATGGATCAGATCAACGCCGTGGATCTCGCCAAGCGCCCCTTCGAACTCAAGGGCGACAGCGCCACCTACACCTGCGACGCGCTGATCATTGCCACAGGCGCCAGCGCGAAGTACCTCGGACTGCCTTCTGAGGATGCCTTCAAGGGCCGCGGCGTCTCCGCCTGCGCCACCTGCGACGGCTTTTTCTATCGCGGGCAAAAGGTCGCCGTCATCGGCGGCGGCAACACGGCGGTGGAAGAGGCCCTGTACCTGTCGAACATCGCCTCCGAGGTGACCCTGGTGCACCGCCGTGACGCCCTGCGGGCCGAGAAGATCTTGCAACAGAAGCTCTTCGAGAAGGCTGAGCACGGCAACGTGCGTCTCGCCTGGCATCATGTGTTGGACGAGGTCCTAGGGGACGCCAGCGGCGTGACCGGTATTCGCATCAAAAACGTCAAGGACGAGACCAGTGAAGAGCTCGATCTGCATGGCGTCTTCATCGCCATCGGCCACCAACCGAACACCCAGATCTTCGAGGGGCAGCTGGACATGGCAGGCGGCTACATCAAGGTCAAGAGCGGCGTGAACGGCAACGCCACCGCCACTTCCATACCCGGCGTCTTCGCCGCCGGCGATGTCATGGACCACGTCTACCGCCAAGCCATTACCTCCGCCGGCACCGGCTGCATGGCGGCGCTAGACGCCGAAAAGTTCCTGGACGAGGCGCCCCAAAAGGGCTAGGCCCGACGGCTCCGCGCGAGATAAACCAGGCGTCGGCTTCCCGGTTGCCGCAGGAACGCAGCGCTCTCGGCAGCCCCCGCTGTCCAGGCTCAGCGCCGGCCCCTACCCGCCGCGCCCGGCCGTTTCAGGAGCAACAACCGTGAACCGCCAGAGCTTTCCGACCCTCGCACTGCTGGTTTCGGTTCCACTGGTGGCCGTTCTCATCGCCGGCGGCGGCCTCGCCGGCGGACCGTCGCCGGTACCGCTGTTGGCGCTGCTGCTGATCGCCGAGTTTGGCCTGATCATCAACGCCGTCGCGGCCTACCTCGGTGTCGGGTCGCTGCGCCAGCACCCGCGGCGCCGGCTGGCTAGCCTGCGCTTGGCAGCGAATATGGCGCTGGCGCTGGGCTTCGGCGCCAGCCTGTTCGCCTTCTGGCCGCTCTAACATCGCCGCAGGCTTTGCGACACGCCAAAGCGCCCATACCGTGACTCTGCGGGGCGATGCCCAGCCAGTCGACCGAACGACTTTGCGGCCTGCCCCAAATCTGCCGCGGGCGCCTGCAGGCGCTCGCCGGCGTCGCCCGCAACACCAGCGGGTCTTGTTTTCAACCTGTGAGGCCGGCAGCGGATGTATCGACTCACGACCCTCGCGTCCATGGATCAAATCGCGGCTGGAGACTGGAATCGGCTGGCCGGCAATGACCTGCCACACCTCCGGCACGAGTTCCTCGCTGCCATGGAACACCATGGCTGCGTCGGCGAGCGTTTCGGCTGGCTGCCGCAGCACTTGGTGCTGCGCGACGCACAGGACCGGGCGGTGGCCGCGGCGCCCTGCTATCTCAAATTCAATTCCTACGGCGAGTTCGTCTTCGACTGGGCCTGGGCAGATGCCTACCGCCGCGCCGGCGCGCGCTACTACCCCAAGCTCGTCGTCGCCTCGCCCTACACACCCGCAACGGGACTGCGCATCCTCACCGGCGACAGCCCGGAGCGCCCGGCGCTCGCGGCGGCGATGATTCAGGGGTCGGTGCAGGTGGCTGAGCGCCTCGGGGTGTCCGGCCTCCACTGGCTCTTCACCAGCGACACCGAGACCGAGTGGGCACGGGAACAGGGATTCATGCCGCGACTGGGCTGCCAGTTTCATTGGCAGAACCACGACTACGCAAGCTTCGATGACTTCGTGGGCGCCTTCTCCGCGGAGAAGCGCAAAAAGGTCAAACGTGAGCGCCGCCGCGTTGCCGAATCCGGCATTCGCCTCCGGCGGGTGCGCGGCGATGCAGTCACGCCGGATGAATGGCGCATCTTCCACCAGCTGTACGAAGACACCTTCGACAAGCGCGGCGGCCTGCCCACCCTGAGTCTGCCCTTCTTCGAGGAGATCGGCAGCACCATGGGCGAGCAGCTGCTTTTAGTGCTTGCCGAGGAGACTGGGCCAAGCGGCGGGCGTATCGTTGCGGCGGCCTTTTGCCTGATGGGCGCCAACAGCCTCTACGGCCGGCATTGGGGCTGTTTCAAGGACTACCACAGCCTGCATTTTGAGGCTTGCTACTATCAGGGTCTGGAGCATTGCATCGAGCAGGGTCTCGCGCGGTTCGAGCCGGGTGCGCAGGGTGAGCACAAGGTGGCACGCGGCTTTCTGCCCACGCGGACATGGTCGGCCCACTGGATCGCAGATGCGCGCTTTCGCCAGCCCATTGGTGCCTTCCTCGAGCACGAGATCGACGCCGTGGAGGACTACATCGAAGAGATGAGCACCCACAGCCCCTATAAGGCCGTCAGCACCGGTCAGCCGCCTCATCAGACCGACCACCAGACCGGCCATCAGACCGGCGGCGCGAAACCGGCCAAGGCATGATCCCCTTTCGAGTTTGAACCGCGCGACTCGTCATCTGCCCTATTTGCTGGCGCCGGACGACCCGAGCGCCGCCTTTCCAGATGTCTGTGAGGCCCTGATCGATCCGAACGGGCTGCTCGCCGTGGGCGGTGATCTCAGCGTCGCGCGGCTGATCAACGCCTACCGGCAAGGCATCTTCCCGTGGTTCAGCACGGGAGATCCGATCCTCTGGTGGTCACCCGATCCGCGCACGGTGCTTCGTCCGCGAGCGCTGCGTGTCTCGCGCAGCCTGCGGAAACTGCTGCGGCGGCGATCCTTCGGCGTGACCATCGACCGCGACTTCCCGGCCGTCATCAACGCCTGCGCCGAGCCCCGGGATGATGAAGGGGGGACTTGGCTGGTGCCGCAGATGATCGCCGCCTATCGCGCCCTGCATGTACGCGGCATCGCCCATTCCGTCGAGGTCTGGCAGGATGACGCCCTCGCCGGCGGGCTGTATGGCGTCGCCATCGGCGGCGTCTTCTTCGGCGAATCCATGTTCACCCGCGTCGATAACGCTTCGAAAGTGGCCCTCGTCCACCTCTGCCGTTTCCTCGATGACCGGGGCTTCCAGCTCATCGACTGCCAGGTGTTGACGGGACATCTGCTGCGCATGGGTGCGGAGCAAATCCCCCGGGAGACGTTCGTGCAGCTGGTCGCACAGCTGCGCGACAGACCGTCGCCCGTCGGCTCCTGGGACGACGGCGGCATGAACTTTCCAACGCCGCCGCCGGCCACCGGCGGAGCAACGGAGGTTTCGCATGCGCGATGATCGCCCCGCCCGCGGCGACCTTCAGCTCTACCTCACGGGCGAGCATGAGTGCTCATACATCGACGGCCTGCGCGCCCGCACGCTGTTTGTCGACCCGCTTGCCCACATCGACGCCGCACGTGCCGAATGGCTGCAACAGATCGGCTTCCGCCGCAGTGGTCAGCACTTCTACCGTCCTGCCTGCCGCGGCTGCCAGTGCTGCATTCCCGTGCGGGTGCCGGTGGAGGCCTTCACGCCCAACCGGTCACAACGACGCAACGCGGCGCGCAATGATGCCGAGCTCAGCGTCGTTATCCGCCCCGCAACCCTCGTGCCCGAGCACTACCAGCTTTATGAGCGCTATCTGCTGCATCGACATGGCGACGGCGACATGGCCGACGATGTCTCGGTGGAGACCTATGCGCGTTTCTTGCTGGCGCCCTGGGGCGGCCGCACCCGCTTCCTGGAGATGCGCCGGCAGGTCAACGGCGAGAGCCGCCTCGTGGGCGTCGCCGTCACCGACTTCTTCAGCGATGGTCTCTCCGCCGTCTACACCTTCTTCGACCCGGAGGAAGCCCACCGCGCCCCCGGGACCTACGCAGTCCTGCGACAGATTCGCGAAGCGCGACGCTTGCGGCTCGACTACGTCTACTTGGGCTACTGGATCGGTGCAAGCCGCAAGATGTCGTACAAGGACGGCTACCGGCCTATCGAGGCCTGGGACGGCCGCGAGTGGCGCTGCTATGCCAAGGACGAGCCGATACGGTTTTAGCGCGGTGCTGCCTGAGACCGACGAGCCACTGGGGGGCGCTGGCAAGCCAGCAGGTAGTTCACTGGCCAGAGCCGAGGATTTCTGAACGCGTCCCGCACCGGCGGCAGGTCACGTGAAGAGTGTGAGTACACCGGTGTAGCCATAGAGCCTGTCGCGGGAGATCTCCCCGTTGGCGTAGAAGCCCACCAGGGGGAAGTCACCGAGCTCGTCACGGATCTGCTTGAGCTCCTCGGAGTCGTCCCCGAAGAGGTTGGTGCCGCGGCCCAAGCAGGACACGTAGACGCCGCCCCGGGGGGGGCCGTCGAGGCGGGCTTTCAAATGGGTCAGCATGCGCCCGAGATCTTCCCGGGCGGTCTCGGCGTCGCGACGGCAGAACATCACCTCTTGGCCCTGCTCCACGTGGTCGCCGATGGCGAGCAACTTCTTGTTGGTATCGGCGCCGATGAGGTTGCGCACCAGGTAATCGGCGGTGTCTGAGCCAGGGATCGGCAAGCCGGCGAAGATGGTACCGCCGATGCGGGAGATATCCTGCGCCAGCTCCTCCCCGATGTCTTCCTTGAAGACGTCGAGCGCCGGGCGGTTGTCCAAGCCAATTAGGATGTTGCGCTGGCACTCGGTGATGCTGCGGTGCGGGCCGATGGGCGTGCAGCCCTGGCTCAGATTGGTCTGCACACCCACGGCGTCGCTGAACATGACGCCGGCGACGCCGCCCTCCGTGACACCGTCCGCCACCAGCCTGGCGGCGTCATGGGCGCTGGCGAGACCACCCACCAGAAAGCCGGTGGCGGTGCGGGCGGCCAATTGCTCGATGAGACCTTCCGTGGCCGGATTGGACGGATCCCCGTGCACCAGCCCGAGGAACGGCTGCGCGTTGCCGAGCCAGTCCTGCTGGATCGCGTCGTAAGCGTGCAGATCCGACGTGACGGTGGGGAAGACGCGAAAGGTGTTCTCCGGAAATTCGGCCACCATGGCAGCGATTGCCGGTTGCTCGTAGTACTCGACACCTGTTGCGCAGATGCCAATACCAACGGCACCGACCCAGTGCGCCACCGCGGTGGCGTCCTGAAGCAGGGCGAGCACCTCCTCGAGCGAGGCATTCACCGCGTCTGTCACGTACAGGAACCCGAGCCGGCTCATACCGGGGCCGGGTGCGGGCAGGGAGCCCAGACCCGCCACGACATGCGAGAGGGCATCGCGCCAATCGTCCGCAGCGGCGTGGGCGTAGGGGAAAGAGGTCATAGCGACTCCATGAGCTGTTTTCGGCGAGCGACGGAGGTGGCTGCTGTGGCGGTGGTGGCGCTTTGCGCCTGGCGACGCACGACCGCCGTGCTGAGTCGCGCGGCGTACGCCGAGGTGCGCACTTGCGTCAGGGGCCGGTTTGCTCAGCGCAGACGCACCCGAGCATTCGGGGGCTCAGACCTCAGCCAAGTCCCCCTTTTCCTGCAACCAGGCCCGCCGGTCGGCTGAGCGCTTCTTGGCCAACAGCATGTCCATCAAGGTGCCGCTGTCATCGCCGGGTTCAACCGTGAGCTGCACCAGACGCCGGGTATCGGGGTGGATGGTGGTCTCGCGCAGCTGCGCGGGGTTCATCTCGCCGAGGCCCTTGAAGCGTTGCACCGTCACCTTGCCCTTGAGCTTCTCGGCGGCGATGCGGTCTAGAACGCCCTGACGCTCGGCATCGTCCAGCGCGTAGAAGACCTGCTTGCCCACGTCGATGCGATACAACGGCGGCATGGCGACGTACACGTGACCCTCCGCCACCAGCCGCGGGAAATGGCGGTAGAAGAGTGCGCACAGCAGGGTCGCGATGTGGGCACCGTCGGAGTCCGCGTCCGCGAGGATGCAGACCTTACCGAACCGCAGCCGGCTCAAGTCCTCGGAGCCAGGGTCTACGCCAATGGCGACGGCAATGTCGTGCACCTCCTGTGAGCCGAGCACCTCGGCGGGGTCCACCTCCCAGGTGTTTAGGATCTTGCCTCGCAGGGGCATGATGGCCTGGAATTCTCGGTCACGCGCCTGTTTCGCCGAACCGCCCGCGGAGTCCCCCTCCACCAGAAAGAGCTCGCTGCGATCCGGGTCCGTGCTGGTGCAGTCGGCGAGCTTGCCGGGCAGTGCGGGCCCTTGGGTGACCTTCTTGCGAATCACCTTACGCCCGGCCCGCAGTCTGGACTGGGCGCTGGCGATGGCGAGGTCAGCGATGCGCTCGGCGTCTGCCACGTGCTCGTTCAGCCAGAGGCTAAAGGCGTCCTTGACCACTCCCGAGACGAACGCGGCACACTGTCTGGAGGAGAGGCGCTCCTTGGTCTGCCCAGAGAACTGCGGCTCCAGCAGCTTGACGGACAAGATCCAGCTGGCCCGGGCCCAGACGTCCTCCGGGGTCAGCTTGACGCCACGGGGCAGCAGATTGCGGAACTCGCAGAATTCACGCACCGCCTCCGTGAGCCCGGTGCGCAGACCATTCACATGGGTCCCGCCCTGCACCGTCGGGATCAGGTTCACATAGCTCTCGGTGACCGGATCGCCATCCTCCGGCAGCCAGGTGACGGCCCAGGCGGCGGCCTCCGTCTCGGCCTCCATGGTGCCGATGAAGGGCGGCGCGGGGACAGTGGACAGGCCGGACAGCGCTTGCTCGAGGTAGTCCTTGAGGCCGTCGTCGTAGCACCAGGTCTGTTCCTCGCCGCTGGTCTCGTCGCGAAAGCAGACCGTCAGCCCCGGACAGAGCACCGCCTTGGCCCGCAATAGATGGGTCAGCTGGCGCGCGGAGAACCGGGGACTATCGAAGTACTTCGGGTCGGGCCAAAAATGCAGGCGGGTGCCGCTCTGGCCGCGGCCGACGCTCCCTACCTCCTCCAAAGGGGTGCGCTTGTCGCCGCTGGCGAAGGCCATGTTGTATTCCTTGCCATCGCGCTTGATCCAAACCTCCAGATGCTTGGACAAGGCGTTCACCACGGACACACCCACGCCGTGCAGCCCGCCGGAGAAGCGATAGCTGCCGGCGTTGAACTTGCCCCCAGCGTGCAGCTTGGTCAAGATGACCTCGACGCCCGGCAGCCCCTGCTGCGGATGGATATCCACGGGCATGCCGCGACCGTCGTCCGCCACCTCGCAGGAGCCGTCGGCGAATAAGGTCACGTCGATGCGTGTGGCATGACCCGCGAGGGCCTCATCGACGCTGTTGTCGATGACCTCCTGGGCCAGGTGGTTCGGTCGGGTGGTGTCGGTGTACATGCCCGGGCGTTTGCGCACGGGGTCGAGGCCGCTCAAGACCTCAATGGCAGAGGCGTCGTAGGTGCCTTTCATCGGCGTGGCAATACTCCTCGGCAGAGCGGTGTTCCAATCGGTGCCCGCGCTGGGCGCGGTAGGGCTGTGGCGGGTTGCGCGGGCGTCGCGCCCGGAGTCGATTCCTTGCGGTCGCGACAGGCTTGCCTGGGTTAAAGTAACCGGACAACCCACTAAGTTACCGTAGCGTGGTCTGGTCACACAAACCGCACATGAGCAAGGCGTCCAAAACACAGCAGCCTGGTCCAGCGCAGCCTGCGGCGACAACATCCGACCCTGCAGCAGCACGCCCCGATGCGGCACACAGGCCCAACGGTGAGCAACCAGCTATCACAGAGCCGCCGCAGTTCGAGCGGGCCATGGCAGAGCTAGAGGGCCTTGTGGATCGCCTGGAGGGCGAAGACTTGACGCTCGAGGAGTCCTTGGCCGTCTTCGAGCGCGGCATTGGCCTGACCCGCGCCTGCCAGCAGGCGCTGGACGCCGCTGAGCAACGTGTGCGCATGCTCACCGAGCCATCAGACACTGTAGCGCCGCAGCCCTTCGACGGCAGCCTGGGCGAGGACAGATGAGCCCAAACGCGCTCGGTGCCGAGCTCGGCCCCTTGATGACGCAATGCCGCGAGCGCATCGAGCAGGTTCTCGATGCCGTGCTGCCGCCCGCCCACACCGCGCCGGAACGCCTGCACGGTGCCATGCGTTATGCCGTACTCGGCAGCGGCAAGCGGGTCAGACCCATCCTGGTCTACAGCGCGGCGAAGGCCCTCGGCCTGCCCTGGGAGCGGGTGGATGCGGCAGCGGCCGCGTTGGAACTCATCCATGCCTCGTCGTTGGTGCACGACGACCTGCCCGCGCTCGATGACGACGATCTCCGCCGCGGCCGCGCGACCTGCCACAGGGCCTTTGACGAGGCCACGGCGCTGCTCGCCGGCGACGCACTGCAGACTCTGGCCTTCGGTGTGCTTGCCGAAGATGCGCACAATGCGCCCGCGGTGCGCGTCCGCATGCTGGCAAGCTTGGCGCACGCCGCCGGCGCCCAGGGCATGCTCGGCGGCCAGGCGCTCGACTTAGCGTCCGAAGGCAAACAGCTTGACCTTGAAGCGCTCAAAGCTATCCATCGCCACAAGACCGGCGCACTGATCCGCGCCGCCGTCGGCATGGCCGCCATCGCCACAGACGGTTTGAGCCAACGGCAGGCCGAAGCACTGGACCATTACGCCGCGAGCATTGGGCTTGCCTTCCAGGTGCAGGACGACCTGCTCGATGTTGAAGGGGAGACAGCGGTCATCGGCAAAGCGAGCGGCGCCGATGCTGCACATCACAAGGCCACCTATCCGGCCCTGCTCGGTGTGGACGCGGCCCACAGCGCCGCCCGGGAACTCGTGGATGCGGCGATTGCGGCCCTCGCGAGCTTCGACGCGGACGCGGATCCGCTGCGCTGGATCGCACGTTACATCATCGACCGGGAGCGTTGAGGCGCGGCACACCGCCGGATGGGCCTAACCCAGCGTTCACCGCGGCCGTCCGTGTTCACCCCGATACGATGCAAGTCGCGCTGCTAACGAAGCGTATCCCCACGGAATGCCGGTTTGTTCTGGCGCGCGGGGCACCATTTGGTCTGGCTGGAAGGAGCCCCAGCGTGACGTCCGACCCTGCGACTAAACCCCTGCCCGGGTTCCTCACTGGCAAGGGCCGCGGGCCGAGGGAGGCCGTCCTGCGCAGGCTGCGCTTTGCCCTGGTCGCTTCTCGTTGCGGGCATCGTACGTCGTCTCACCTGATCCGTCCGCCATCCTGTCGCGGCCTCATGGGCAAGAGGCACGCGACGCCGCCGACACTGAACCCGCCAGCAGCTCACGCCATTCGAGGACGTTCTTCATGGAAACCAGGCTCTCCACGGCCACCCCTGCCACCAGCACCACCACCATCGCCGACGTCCAGGGCAGCGCCGACAGCCGGCGCATCGCCATCGACAAGGTGGGCATCAAGGACATCCGCCATCCGGTGCGCATCAAAGACCGGAGCGGACATGAGCAGCACACCGTGGCCACCTTCAATATGTTCGTGTATCTGCCGCACAACTTCAAAGGGACGCACATGTCGCGCTTCGTCGCGATTCTGAATGGGCACGAGGACGAGATCGGCGTCGGCACCTTCAAGCAAATGCTGGCGGAAATGGCCGACCGCCTGGAGTCCGACGCCGGCCACATCGAGATGGGCTTCCCGTTCTTCATCAAGAAGCACGCGCCCATCACCGGGGTGCCGAGTCTCATGGATTACCATGTGACCCTGATCGGAGAGATACGCGGCGGCAAGCCACAACTGTCCATCAAAGCCGTGGTGCCGGTCACGAGCCTTTGCCCGTGCTCCAAGGAGATCTCCGCTTACGGCGCCCACAACCAACGCGCCCACATCACGGTGACGGCTCGGACCCGCGGTTTTCTGTGGATCGAGGAGCTCATCGAGATGGTCGAGGCCGAGGCCTCCTGCGAGCTCTACGGCCTACTGAAGCGCCCCGACGAAAAGCACGTCACCGAGCGCGCCTACGACAACCCTAAGTTCGTCGAGGATACCGTTCGCGACGTCGCCCGGCGCCTCAACGAGGACGAGCGCATTAGCGCCTACGTGGTGGAAGCGGAGAACTTCGAGTCCATCCACAACCACTCGGCCTACGCACTCATCGAGCGCGACAAGGACGCGGGCGCCGACGCGGAACTGGCCACTTGACGCCTCGTCCGTTAGACGGAGTCGAGAGGCCTGGCAAGCTTAAGACCGGCGCTCTTCAAGGTCTTCCCATCGCGCATAGCCGGCGGCTAGCTCGGCCTCCAGCACTGCCAGCCGGGACTGCACTGCGGTGGCGTCACCCCCGTCGCGATAGAGGCTTGGTTCTGCGAGACGCGCATGCAGTGCCGCCTGTTCCGCTTCCAGCTGCTCGATGTGGTTCGGTAGCTCGTCGAGCTCGCGCTGGTCTTTGTAGCTGAGCTTCTTGGTTTGCCTTGGACGCGCTGCCGGGGCCTTCACCTTGGCCTTGTCGTCAACCGGCTTGTCGCCCTCTTCGCCGATGGCGCCCAGGGCGCGGGCGCGCTGTCGCATCCAGTCCGACCAGCCGCCAACGTACTCGGCCACCCTACCCTCACCCTCTAGCACGAGGGTAGAGGTCACGACATTGTCCAGCAGCTCGCGGTCGTGGCTCACCAGGAGGAGCGTCCCGGCAAAGTTGACCAGCAGCTCCTCCAGCAGATCCAGCGTTTCGGCGTCGAGATCGTTGGTGGGCTCGTCCAGCACCAGCAGATTGGCAGGCTGGGTGAACAGGCGGGCCAACAGCAGCCGGTTGCGCTCGCCGCCGGAGAGTGCGGAGACGGGCTGCCGGGCGCGGTCTGGGGTAAAGAGGAAGTCCTTCAGGTAGGACAATACGTGCATGCTGCGCCCGTCCACCTCGATGACATCGCTGCCACCGGCGACGTTGTCGCGCACGCTCCGGGTCGGATCCAATTGGGCACGGAGCTGATCGAAGTACGCCACCTGTAGATTGGTCCCGAGACGAATCGTGCCGGCATCCGGTTGCAGCTGCCCCAGTAGCAGCTTCAGCAGTGTGGACTTGCCCGCGCCATTGGGCCCGACAATGCCGACCCGGTCGCCGCGCAGGATGAGGATGTCCAAGCCATCGATGACGGGGGCGCCGCCGCCGTAACCGAAGCGCACACCGTCGGCCTCCAAAACGAGCTTGCCGCTGCGCTCTCCGCTGTCGACCCTGAGCCTTGCGCTGCCTGGTCCGCTGCGGCGCGCTCGGCGCTCAGCACGCAGCGCCTCCAGTGCCCGCACCCGACCCTCGTTGCGGGTCCGTCTGGCCTTGATGCCCTGGCGGATCCAGGTCTCCTCCTCGGCCAGCTTCTTGTCGAAACGGGCTTGCGCCTGAGCCTCGGCGTTGTCCCGCTCCGCCCGCCGGCGGAGGTAGTTATCGTAGTCCCCCGGCCAGTCGGTGAGCTGGCCCCGATCGAGCTCCAGAATGCGCGTCGCGAGCCGCCGCAGGAACCGCCGATCATGCGTGATGAAGAAGATGCTGCCGCCGAAGCCCAACAGAAACGTCTCCAGCCATTCGATGGTGTCCACATCGAGGTGGTTGGTGGGCTCATCGAGCAATAGGAGGTCTGGCTCGCTCACCAGCGCACGGGCCAGCATGACGCGACGCCGGAGCCCGCCCGAGAGCGCCGCGTACTCGGCGTCCGCGTCGAGCCCCAGCCGGCTGATGACCCGCTCGGCCCGTTGTTCGATGGCCCAGCCGCCCTCGGCGTCCAGGCGCTGCTGCACGTCAGCGAGTCGCGCCATGTCGGCGTCGGCGGGCTCTCCGCCTGCCCCCAGCGCGTGGCTCAACCGCAAATACTCGGCGGCAGCGGCCCCGAGTGCGCCAAGGCCGCTCATCACCACGTCCAGCACCCGCTCGCCGGCGACCAGCGGGGCCTCCT
>CAZGCI010000071.1:20658-21501 GCA_964524185.1 uncultured Thiohalocapsa sp.
CTCCTGGGCGAGTCGCGCAACGCGCACGCCGTCGCTGCGGCGCACCTCACCCGCATCGGGCTGGATCTCACCGGCGATGATGCCCAGCAGTGTGGATTTGCCCGCACCGTTGCGCCCGAGCAGGCACGCGCGCTCGCCGGGCTCGATGGTCAGATCGACGCCATCGAGCAGGTTAGGGGCGCCATAGGACAGCACGACGGATTGCAGGGATACGAGGGGCATGGGCGTTGTTGGGCAGATCGTGACCGGCAGGAGGCGGCCGGCAGAGGGCGGCCGGCAAGGGGCGGGGCCAACGCGCGGGTGAAATCGTTTAGACTCTGCAGCGTGAGCTGCCATTGTACAGCGCGAGGTGAACAGACCCCATGGTGAAGTCCGTGACACTGCGCGAGGCCTGGGCCGGCGAGGCCGACTGCCGCAACTGTGCGTTGCGCACCACGGCGTTGTTCGCCGGGCTGACCGAAATGGACTTCGAGCGCATCCATGATCCCATCGACCAGTTCGACCTCAAGCCCGGCACGCCGCTGTACAAAACGGGCGACGTGGGCGAGTTCATGTATACGGTGCGCTCCGGCGCCGTCAAGCTCGTGCAATACCTGCCTGACGGCAGCCAGCGCATCGTGCGCATCGTCCGCGGCACCGATGTGCTGGGGCTTGAGTCACTGCTGGACCAAGGCTACCACCACGACGCCATCGCCCTGCAGCGCTCCGAGGTCTGCCGCTTCCCCACCCGCGTCGTGCGCAGCCTCAGCCGTGAAAATCCGGACCTGCATCGGGAGCTCATGGCGCGCTGGCAGCGCGCCCTGAACGAGGCGGACGCCTGGCTGACCGAGCTCTCCACGGGCT
>CAZGCI010000072.1:0-21261 GCA_964524185.1 uncultured Thiohalocapsa sp.
GGCGCAGCAACAGCGACACCTGGCGGTAGGCCCAGGCCTGCTTGGTGAGGTCGTCATAGACGATGAGGGCGTCCTCGCCCTTGTCGCGGAAGTACTCGCCCATGGCACAGCCGGCGTAGGGGGCGATGAACTGCATCGCAGCGGAATCCGATGCGCCGGCGTGCACGATGATGGTGTGCTCCATGGCGCCGTGCTCCTCCAGCTTGCGCTGGACGGCGGCCACCGAGCTGTTCTTCTGACCGACGGCGACGTAGATGCACTTAACGCCGGTGCCCTTCTGGTTGATGATGGCGTCGACGGCCACGGCAGTCTTGCCGGTCTGGCGGTCGCCGATGATCAGCTCGCGCTGGCCGCGGCCAACGGGCACCATCGCATCGATGGCCTTGATGCCCGATTGCATCGGCTGGTCAACCGACTTACGTGCAATGACGCCAGGGGCGATCTTCTCGATGGGGGAGCTACCTGCGCTCTCCACCGGCCCTTTGCCGTCCAGCGGTTGACCCAGCGAGTCGATGACGCGGCCGAGCAGCCCCTCGCCCACTGGCACCTCCAGCACGCGGCCGGTGCAGCGGACCCAGTCGCCTTCGGACAGCTGCGTGTAATCACCAAGCACAACGGCACCGACCGAGTCCCGCTCCAAGTTCAGCGCCAGGCCGAAGATGTTGTTGGGGAATTCCAGCATCTCGTAGTACTGAGCGTCGGACAGACCGTAGATGCGCACTATGCCGTCAGTCAGGCTGACGATCGTGCCCTCGGCGCGCGCCTCGGTCTTGAGGTCGAACTGCTCGATCTTCTGTTTGATCAGGTCGCTGATCTCGGAGGGGTTCAGTTGCATGGGGTGGCTCCGATGGGGGCTCCGATGGGGGCTCCGATGAGGTGTGCGCCGTCGCGGCTTGCGCCGGCGAACATCAGAATTGCAGGTCGTTCGACAGTCGTTCGAGCTTGCCGCGGACCGAGCCGTCGATGACGATATCGCCGGCACGCACCTTGATTCCACCGATGAGGCTCGCGTCTTCTTCGACCGTCAGGTCGACGTCGGCGCCGAAATGGGCCTTGAGGCGGGCGGCGAGCTCGCCACGCTCGGCGTCGTCGACCGGAAAGGCACTGGTGACCTGGATATGGCGCAGCCCGTCATGGACGGTCTTCATCTGCGCAAACAGCCGCGCGATGTCGGGCAGCACGATGAGGCGCTTGTTCTGGGCCAGCAGGCGGACCAGGTTTTGGAGGTGCTCGCTCAAGCCCTCACCGGCCGCAGCAAACACGAGGTCTCGCAGCTGTTCACTCGTAGCATTAGGGTTGCCGATCTGCGCCGCTAACTGCGGGTCTTCAACGATAGCGCCGAGCGTGGACAGGCCGTCGGCCCAGGCGTCTACTGTGCCTGCTGCCTTGGCAACCGAGAAGGCCGCTTCGGCGTAGGGGCGGGCGATGGTGGTGGTCTCTCCGGCCATGCTCTACCCCTAGATCTGCTTTGCAAAGGACTCGACGAGATCCTTGTGCGCGTTGGCATCGACCTCCTTCTGGAGGATTTTCTCCGCCGCGGCCACAGCCAGCTGCGCCATGCGCTCGCGCAGCTCTTCGCGGGCGCGGTTGGCCTCCTGCACGATCTCGGCCTGCGCCGCGTGGCGGATACGCTCAGCCTCGGCAACAGCGTCGCGCTTGGCCTCATCGAGGATCTCGTTGTAGCGTTTTTGCGCCTGCGAGACGATGTTTGCCGCGTCGGTTTTGGCCGCTTTCATGACCTCCAGCGCACGCTGCTCGCCCAGTTCCTGCTCTTCCTTGCCGCGCTCGGCGGCAGCGAGTCCCTCGGCGATCTTGGCCGTGCGCTCCTCAAGGGCCTTCATGATGGGCGGCCAGACGTACTTCATGCAGAAGGCGACGAAGATGCCGAAGGCGATCATCTGCACGAGCAATGTAAGGTTGATGTTCATCCGTCTGCCTTTCTGACTTGTGCCTCTACTGTGGAACGGCGGTCACCGGCTCGGGCCGCCGACCGCCCGCTGTGGGCTCCGTGCATCAGAGGTCGACTCAGAGGGCGAACATCGCATACAGCCCCATCGCGATGGCGATGACGGGCAGGGCATCGGTGAGGCCCATGACGATGAAGAACTGGGTGCGGAGCATCGGGATCAGCTCAGGCTGGCGCGCAGCGCCTTCCAGGAAGCGGCCACCCAGGACACCGATGCCGACACCGGCGCCAATGGCGCCGAGGCCTAGCATCAGACCGGCCGCGACGTAGACGAGTGCTTGTGCGAGTTCCATGTTGTTCCCCTTGGGATCTGCTTGGGTTGGATGGTGAGGGTTGTCGGTGCTCGCCCGCCGCGCGCGGGGGCGCGCCGCCGGTCGACATCAGTGGTGCTGATGGGCCATGTCGAGGTAGACGATGGTCAGCACCATGAAGATGAAGGCCTGCAGCGTAATGATCAGGATGTGGAAGATGGCCCAGGCCAGCTGCAGTGTCATGCCAGACACATCCAGCAGCAGGCTGTGGCCGTACATCAACGCGATGAGGATGAAGATCATCTCGCCGGCGTACATGTTGCCGAAGAGCCGCAGGGACAGCGACAGCGGCTTCGACAGGAGGCTAATGCCCTCAAGCACCACGTTGGCGGGCATGCCAAGCTTGCCGAAGGGCTGCAAGGTCAGCTCCGCGGCGAAGCCACCGGCGCCCTTGATTTTGACGCTGTAATACAAGACCAGAAAAAACACCGCCAGCGACATGCCGAAGGTGATGTTGGGATCCGTGGTTGGGACGACGCGCATGTAGACGTGGTGCGTGTCTGCACCGAAGAGGCCCATGAATTGCGCAAAGGCGTGGGGAATCAGGTCCACCGGAGCCAGGTCCATCAGGTTCATCAAGAAAATCCAGACGAAGACCGTCAGCGCCAGTGGCGCGACCATGTCATTCTTTGCACTGAATGAACCGCGCACATTTTGGTTGACGAAGTCGACAACCCACTCGACGAAATTTTGCGCACCAGTCGGCACACCGGCGCTGGCCTTCTGGGCAACACCAAGCATGAAACGGTAGGCGAGGTAGCCAAGACCGAAAGACCACAGCAGGCTGTCCACGTGCAGCGCCCAAAAGCCCATGGCTGACGCCTCTTCGGCGTTATGGGCAAACGTGAGCCCGTGCTCCGGGTGGAGCCCCAGGGTCAGGTTGGTCAGGTGGTGCGCGATGTAGTCCTGGGCGGTGAGCGTATCTGCAGCCATCGGTCAGTCCTGGTTGGCGGCGTGCCTAGTGGGCCGGCCGCGATGCAAACAGCGCGGGCAGCACCTGCACCGCGAAATAGGCGCCGAGTAGCGCCGGCAGATTGAGATCCGCGAGGGTTGCGAACGCAAACGCGAAGCAGCCGAGAATGATGACAATCTTCACAATCTCAGCCGCGTAGATACGCATCGCGAGCTCCGTCGGCGCCTGTGCGCGATAGCGACGGAAGACCCTCAGGGCGAACACCCAATTGGCGAGGAGACAAACAACAGCGCCGATGGCCGCCGACTTGAAAGCGGTGATTCCGAATGGCGCCGCCAACACGAGCGCCCCGACGCCGAAAACTCCCTGCCACATGAGCAGTCGCCGGAGCTGGGTGCGGTCGCGCGGGCCGAGGCCGCGGTCATTCCCAGGGATCACCTGTCCCCCACAAAGACGCGCAAGTATAAGCGTGTCCGAATATTCGGGTCAAACCCCAGAGCAAACCGCGCGCATCTTGCCACAAGCATGTTGAATCGGCGTTACGGATCGATGACGAGGCGGAGTTAGGAGCGGGCCATCACCGAATGTGGCCTAGGATGCCGTCCAGCTCGTCCAGGCTGTTGTAAGCAATCACGAGCTTGCCGCTGCCCTTGTTGCCGTGCTCGATGGCGACCCGGGCGCCGAGACGCTCAGCAAGATCATCCTGCAGGCGACGGATGTCGGGGTCTTCAGCGGGTGCACGCGGCCGCTCGCTGCCGGCCTGATCGCCCTGCAGCCGGCGCACCAAGCGCTCGGTCTCGCGCACCGACAGCCCCCGCGTCACCACCTGGCGTGCGGCCAGTGCCTGGGCGTCGCCCTTGAGCCCCAACAAGGCCCGAGCATGGCCCATCTCCAGGCGGCCGCTATCCAACAGCCCCTTGGCCTCGCTGCCGAGCTCCAGCAACCGCAGCAGGTTGGTCACCATGGTGCGGGACTTACCGACGGTCTCGGCGACCTGCTGGTGGGTCAGTTGGAACTCTTCTTGCAGCCGTTGCAGCGCACCGGCCTCCTCCAGGGGTGCGAGGTCCTCACGCTGGATATTCTCGATGAGGGCGATGGCGAGCGCGGTCTGCTCGTCCACGTCTCGCACCACGACGGGGATCTCCGCGAGCCCCGCCTGCTGACTGGCGCGCCAGCGGCGCTCGCCGGCGACGATCTCGTAGCGGTTGGCGGCCACCGGCCGCACGACGATGGGCTGAAGCACGCCCTGACTGGCGATGGAGTCCGCAAGCTCGCGCAAGGCGTCGGCATCGAAGTCGCGACGCGGCTGGTAGCGGCCGCGGTCGATTTGCGCCACCGGGAGCTGGCGGATGGACTCGCCCGGCACCGCCTCATGGAACGGCTCGGCGGCTTCCGCCGCGACGGCCGCAGCCGCATCCTGCCGAGCCCCGCTCAGCAGGGCATCGAGTCCGCGGCCCAGACCGCGCTTCTTGGCGGTGCTCATGCAGCGTTCGGGGCAGGCTCGCGGCGGCGCAGCACCTCACCGGCAAGCGCGACATAGGCAAGTGCACCGCGGGAGTTGCGGTCGTATTCCAATACCGGCAGACCGTGGCTGGGCGCTTCCGCCAGGCGCACGTTGCGCGGCACGATGGTGCGGTACACCTGTCCCTTGAAATGCGTCACGAGCTGCGTGGATACCTGGTTGGAAAGGTTGTTGCGCGGATCGTGCATGGTACGCAGGATGCCGTCGATGCGCAGGGCCCGGTTACGGCTGGAGCGGATCTGCTCGATGGTGTCGAGCAATGCCGAGAGGCCCTCGAGCGCGTAGTACTCGCACTGGATCGGGATGAGCACGCCATCCGCCGCCACCAGGGCATTCACCGTCAGCATGTTCAACGACGGCGGACAGTCCAACAGGATGATCTCGTAAGCCGCTGCCTGCGGCGCCAAGCGTGCCGCCAGCGTCCGCTCGCGCGTCGGGCCCTGCATGAGCCCGACCTCCGCGGCGGTCATATCACCATTGGCGGGCAGTAGATCGAAGCCCGGCGCCGGCTCCGCCACCCGCTGCACACAGCTGGAGAAGGGCATGTCGTTGAGTAGCAGATCGCAGCCGGTGAACTCCAGCGCGTTTTTGTCGACGCCCACGCCCATGGTGGCGTTGCCCTGCGGGTCCATGTCAATCAGCAGCACGCGGCGCTTCATGGAGGCCAGCGAGGCGGCCAGATTGACGGCGGTGGTGGTCTTGCCGACGCCGCCCTTTTGGTTCGCGATGGCGATGATGCGGGCCATGGGATGTTGCGGGGCTCTGCTGCGCTATCTGCTGGGGCGCTGCGGGCGCCGCGGATCTGTTCAGTCTCAGTGCCTGCCTCGGCGCGCGGCGACCCTGCGTCAGCGAAAGGGCACTGCGACGACACAGCGCTCGGCGTCGAGCATGGGCACTGTGAGTCGGTGGACGGCAATCCCTTCTGCCGCGACGCCGGGCACCGTTGCCGCGGCCAGGGCCGCGAGTTCGTCGGCGGGCTCGCGGCCCTTGAATGCCAGCAGCAGGCCGCCGGGCGCCATCAGGGGAGCGCAGTCGGCGCACAAATCCACGAGCGTCCCCACCGCGCGCGACAGTATGGTAGCGAAATTCACCCGCGGCCGGTACGCCTGCATCCGCGCCTGGACCGGCGCGACGTTCTCGAGCCCAAGCTCCATCACCGCCTGGCGCACAAAGCGCACCTTCTTGCCGTTACTGTCCAGCAGGGTGAAGGCGAGCCCTGGGCGCAGCATGGCCAAGGGCAGGCCGGGCAGGCCAGCACCCGTGCCGACATCGAGCACCGGCCCGTGACGAACCCACGGCAGCACGGCCAGGCTGTCCAGCAGATGCCGAGGGATCATCTCGGCAGGCTCCCGCACCGCCGTGAGGTTGTACGCACGGTTCCACCGGTCCAGCAGCGCAACAAACGCCAAGAGCTGCCGGCGCTGCGTCTCGTCGGCCCCGACGCCGAGCGCGGCCAGGCCGGTGTCGAGCCGATCGCGCAGCGCCGCCGGATCCGCACCGGCGCCCTGCCGCGGCACCGCAGCCATTGCCATTAGGCGCTGCGGCGCTTGAGGTGAATGAGCAGCAGCGACACCGCCGCCGGCGTCACGCCCGGGATGCGCGCGGCCTGGCCAACGGTGGCCGGGCGCACGCGCTGGAACTTTTCGCGGACCTCAGCCGAGAGCCCCCGGACGTTGTCGTAGTCGAAGTCCTGCGGCAGTGCACGCGCGTCTTCGGCTTGTTGTCTGGCGACCTCGTCCTGCTGACGGATCAAATAGCCGGCGTACTTGGTCTGTATCTCGATCTGCTCGGCCACCTGCGGGTCGTCGACGCCGGCATCGACGCCCTCGGCCTGCGCCAGGGCCGCCGTGAGCTCGGCATAGCCCACCCTGGGGCGGGCGAGCAAGTCTAGCGCGCGGGCCTCGCGGGCAATCGGCTCACCGGTGGCGGCCGCCAGGGCCTCGGCCGCCGGCTGACCGGGGCGCACCCAGCACTCGCTGAGGCGTTGCCGCTCGCGCTCAATGGCCTCGCGCTTCGCGCAGAAGCTACGCCAGCGCACCTCCCCCACCAACCCGAGACGTCGGCCCGCCTCAGTCAGCCGCAGGTCGGCGTTGTCTTCGCGCAGCATCAGCCGGTACTCCGCACGGCTGGTGAACATCCGATAAGGCTCGTTGGTGCCGCGGGTAATGAGGTCGTCCACCAGCACGCCGAGATAGGCCTCATCGCGCCGCAGCGTCCAGGGCTCGCGCCCCATCACCGCGCAGGCCGCGTTGGCGCCGGCGAGCAGCCCCTGGGCGGCAGCCTCCTCGTAGCCGGTGGTGCCATTGATCTGTCCGGCGAAATAGAGCCCAGGCACGAAACGGGTCTCCAGCGTCGGCTGCAGGTCACGCGGGTCGAAGAAGTCGTATTCGATGGCATAGCCCGGGCGCGTAATGTGCGCGGCCTCGAAGCCCGGTATCGACCGCACGAGGTCCAGCTGGACCTCGTAGGGCAGACTGGTGGAGATGCCATTCGGGTAGATCTCGCTCGCATCGAGCCCCTCCGGCTCGACGAAGATCTGGTGCGAGGCCTTGTCCGCAAAGCGCACGACCTTGTCCTCGATGGACGGGCAGTAGCGTGGGCCGACGCCCTCGATGATGCCGGTGAACATGGGGGAGCGCGATAGGCCGCCGCGGATGATCTCATGCGTGCGCTCTGTGGTGCGGGCAATGTGGCAGCTGACCTGCCGCGGGTGCTCGGAGACGTCGCCGAGATAGGAAAACACCGGCACGGGCAGATCACCCGGCTGGGGCTCGAGCTGGCTGAAGTCGATGCTGCGGGCGTCGATGCGCGGCGGGGTGCCGGTTTTGAGCCGGTCCACGCTGAATGGCATCTCGCGCAAGCGCTCGGCGAGCGCGATGGACGGCGGATCACCGGCGCGGCCGCCGCGGTAGCTGCTGAGACCAACGTGAATGCGACCACCGAGGAAAGTACCCACTGTGAGTACCACCGCAGGGGCGTGGAAGACGAGCCCCATCTGGGTGCGCACGCCGGCCACACGCTCGCTGCCATCGGCGGGCGCCAAGACCAGGTCGTCCACCGCCTGCTGGAAGAGCCAGAGGTTGGGCTGCTGCTCCACGGCGCTGCGCACGGCGGCCTTGTACAGGGCTCGGTCGGCCTGGGCGCGCGTGGCGCGCACCGCCGGGCCCTTGCGGCGGTTCAAGATGCGAAACTGGATACCCCCCCGATCGGCGGCGCGAGCCATCAGTCCATCAAGGGCATCGATCTCCCTCACCAGGTGGCCCTTGCCGATGCCGCCGATGGCTGGGTTGCAGCTCATCTGGCCGATGGTCTCGATGTTGTGCGTCAGCAGCAGCGTGCGCGCGCCCATGCGGGCAGCGGCCAGCGCGGCCTCGGTGCCGGCATGGCCGCCGCCGACGACGATCACATCATAGGTATGGAGGCTCGACATAGTCTGCAGTCTCAGCGGCTTAGGCTTGCAGTTTACAAAATGGCTCGCGCGGCGATGCCTCAGGCCGACGAGCGACTCGTGCGCCGCCAAGCCAGCGGGTCGTTCACGGGCCAGGGCCAGGGCCAAGGGCCAAGGGCCAGGGCCAAGGGCCAGGGCCAGGGCCAAGGCCAGGGCGCGGACGCACTGTCCTGGCATCAGCGGTTACGCTTTGGCCCTCGGCCCGTTTTCCCCTACCGGCGTTTGGCACACGACGCGGCGTGGAACACTTGCTCCACCTGCAAACTGCTGGCGCGATCAAGCAATCTAGGGAAAAAGCCCCGGCTTGCATGGGCAACACTGAGTCGTCAAGCAGCGTCCAAAGCGGCGGCGAGCTTACACGCAAACGCCGCGCGAACCAGGCGCGGTCAGCGAGGTATTGGAGCCGGCATCGCTGGGGGCAACCGCATCTTCACCGCCGACGCCCGTGTGGGGCTGGATCCGGATGCGCGTCTGGATATGTCCCCGGGGAGTGGGCGTTTGGGGCAGGCTCCCGCCAAAGCCCGACGTTGCCCAGCTCAGAAGTCCCCGAAGTCGAAGTCCCCACCGCCGTCGGCCATGCTGTCGTCGAAGCCCTCGTCTAGGTCATCGACGCCCCTGTTATCGACCCCTCCATCATCGACACCGGGATCGATGTCCGAATCCGCGTCGCCTGCGGCCAACGCTTCCTCGGCGGCGAACAGTCCGGTCAAAGCGCTCGCCAGCATCACGCCGCCGGCGACTCCGAGGGCGGTCGTGGCCGCCGAGGCGAGGAAACCGCCGCCACCGCGCTGGTCCGCTGGCGCAGCCGGACGCTGCCCCGGCGCCGGCGCAGCGGACCAGCCGCGACCGCCCGCCGGCGGGCCCTTTGCGGTTGCTGACTTCCGGCCAGCGGGCCCCGTCGACGGCGACTGGGACGCTGGCGGCGCGCCGAACAAACCGCCGAGGAAACCGCCGCCCGTCGCCGGCCGCTCGGCAACTTCGCGCTCGAGCACTTGGACGCGCTCATTCAGCGCCTGCAGCGCCTGCTCCTGGACCAAAATGACCTGCGCCATGTAATAAGGCGCAGCAGGCTGCTGCGACAGCGCCGCCGCAATGTGGCGCTCCGCGTCGGCGTCGCGGGGCGCAGTCTGCTGCTCGGCCTGGCGCAATTTAGTAAACAACTCGTCGATGACCTGACGCTCATGGGGTTCCATCGGGGTTACCTCCGGTCAGTGGCCGGGTTGGGGCAGTAAAAGACGGGGTCGACTAGATTACTTGACCGCGCAAGATGTTTGCAGATGCGTCAAGCTTTAGGCTGCGTCGTGTACCAGGCGCCGGCGGAGGAAAGGGCCGAGGTCCGAGGGACAATCGCTCATGCCAGGACTGTGCGTTCGCCCTCGGCCCTCGGACCTCGGACCTGGTCAGTCAACGACCCGCTGGGGTGCCGGCGACGTGATCGCTCGTCGACCTGACGCATTGTGTTGCTTGGGCTCCACCCGTCACAGTCACAGACGGCAGGCCCGCGCGCCTACGGGCGCCGCCCCCGCCCACGCGCCAGCGACCACCTGACCCATCCCAATGTATTGGCACCAGGACGCCACCACCAGCTTGCACGAAGAACGGCTCGAGGCGGTGGTCGACGCCGTGCTCGCCAGCGCTGCACGCAGCGTGCTCGATCTCGGCTGCGGCGACGGTGACGTGTTGGTGCGACTCGCGCAGGAGCCAACGCTCGAGCGGCTGATGGGGCTTGACCGCGACGCCAGATGTCTGGAGCGCGTGCGTTCCAGGCTTGAGTCCGACCCACGCGCCGCAAGTGCGCCGACACAGGCGGGCGGCACCGCGAGGCGCCGCCCGAGCATCGAGCTGCTGCAGGGCTCGCTGACGCAGCCAGAGGCGGCCCTCACTGGCTTCGACTGCATCCTCCTGGTGGAGACCATCGAGCACATCGACCCGCGTGAGCTGGCCCAGGCGGAGCGTGCGATCTTCGGGCAGTTGCGCCCGGATACGGTGATCATCACCACCCCGAATGCCGAGCTCAATCCACTGCTCGACGTGCCGCCGAACCGCTTCCGTCACCCCGATCACCGCTTCGAGTGGGACCGCGCACGGTTCCAGCGCTGGGCAGGGGGCGTTGCCCAGCGGCAGGGGTATGGCGTGCGTCATCGCGACATCGGCAGTATCCACCCCGTCTACGGCGGCGCTAGCCAGATGGCGCTATTCCAACGCCACAACCGCTGAGCCGGGCTCGACGCGCCAGCCTGACCGACGCCACCTCGGCACGACTGGCGATCCTGCCTGGGGATACCTACATTCCCCGCAAGGGGCACTGCCCGCGTCGCAGCCGGCATTGCCACCTGGTCCGGCCCGCGCCTGACCCGGCGATGGGACGGCCGCCACCCAACCAAAGTCGAGGAGTGCCCGGATGTCCACGCCCCAGATGTCGCTGCCGCGGGCCCTGTTGCTGGCCTGTCTCATCGTGCTACCCGTCCCGGCAATGGCGCTGCCCGCGGACAGCGCGACCCCAGACGTCGCCGCAATCAACGCCACGTGGCCCAAGCTGCTCAACCCAAACGAGCTCGCAGCGCTCATTGAGCGGGACCCCCGCTTACGCATCCTGCATATCGACGGCGACTTCGATCGCGGCCATATCCCTGGCGCTGTGGATGCACCGCTGGAGGCCCTCCGCGGACCCAAGACCAACCCCGGCGCCCTCCCTGACCCGGCCGAGCTGACGGCCGCGGTGCAGGCCTGGGGCATCAGCGCCGATACGCCACTCGTGGTCGTCCATCAGGGTAGCGACCCAGGCAACTTCGGGCGCGCGGCCCGGGCCTACTGGTCCTTTCAGGCCATGGGAGTGGAACGCGTCGCCATCCTGAATGGCGGTCTGGAAGGCTGGATCGCGGCCGGACTGCCAATCACCACTGCCGCGACCCCAGTCACCCCCAGCCGATTCATCCCGCGTCCGTTGGCAGCCGCGCGGGTCAGCACCGAAGAGCTCGCGGCGCTGGTGGGCCAGGCAGACGCGGTGCGACCGGTGGATGCGCGCCCGCTGGACTTCTTCATCGGGCGCGCTCGGGTGCCCATCGCCGCACGCCCGGGCACCGTGGCTGGGGCCGTCAACCTCCCCTTCGAGACCTGGTTCGAGGACAACCGTATGGTCGGGCCGGAGCGCGCCCGGGCCATTGCCGAGGCCGCCGGCCTCACGGATGGCCCGCCCGTGGTCAGCTTCTGCAACACCGGCATCCTGGCGGCGACCAACTGGTTCGCCCTCAGCGAACTGGCCGGGGTGGAGGGCACCCGGCTCTATACCTCCAGCGTGGTGGAATGGTCCCAAGAGGGCGCCCCGATGGACCATGTGCCGGCGCGGCTCACCTATTACTGGCGGATGTTCGCGACCTGGATCGCAGGTCTCTTCTCCTGAACCGGCTCACCTCAATCGGTTCAACTATACCCATCGCGCATGGGTTTTCGGGAAAGCGAGGTGCGTCGCTCGTGCCCGAGCGCAAGGCACGACGACGCGTCATAGTCACCACTATGGCGAGGAGTCGTTACGCCGCGATCGGGTGCGAGCGGCGTGCATCGCGGCCGAAAACCCATGTGTGACGGGTATAAAGACCTGCACTCGGCCGCCCGCGCGCGGGCTGCGTTGTGTTCTGCCCTACCCCTGACCCCCATCGCTCCGGAGCGTCTGCCATGAACGCCACGCGCGTCTCTCTCATCCTATTCGCCCTGGTCCTCGCACTCGGCATCGCCGCCTATGCCGGTCCGCGCTCGGGCATGCTCGTGCTCATCGGCCTGGGGCTAGGCCTGACCATGGAGGGGCTCGGCTTGGGCTTTTCCGGTCCCTGGCGGCTGATCGTCACCGAGCGCGACGGCCGCGGCTGTATGGCGCAACTGGTGGCACTCGCACTCGCCGCCGTGCTCATGATCCCGCTGCTCGCCGCCGGCAGCGGCGAGCTCATCGGCGCCCATGCGCCCGTTGGCACCGGCATGCTGATCGGGGCCTTCGTCTTCGGCCTCTGCATGCAATTGGTGCTGGGCTGCGGCTCCGGCACCCTGCTCAATGCCGGCAGCGGCAACTTGATCGGCGCCGTCGCCCTGATCACCTTCATGCTGGGCAGCTTCTTCGGCACCCTTAACCTGGGCTGGTGGACCCGTCTGGGCTCGCTGCCCGTGCTCACCCTGCAGGGCCTGTTCGGCACCGTCGGCGGGCTCTTGCTGACGTTGCTGCTGTTGCTGGGTGTAGGGCTGCTGGTCTGGCAGCGTGCCCTGCCAGGGAAGCGCCGGCCGCCCGATGGCCTGCTGATCGCCGCCGCACTGGTGGCGGCGCTGGCCATCCTCAACCTGCTCATCGGCGGGCAGCCCTGGGGGATCGTCTACGGCCTAGGGCTCTGGGGCGCCAAGCTCTTCCAGGCGATGGGGCTGGACGTGGCTGCGACCAGCTTCTGGTCCGCGCCAGCGAATGCCGAGCGCCTGGCCCAGAGCGTACTGCTGGACGTAACGTCCCTCACCAACATCGGACTTGTCACCGGTGCCTTCATCGTGCTGCGCTGGCGGGCTGCCGTCGCCCCCCAGGTGAGCGCCCTGCGGCCGTTAAGCTGGCTGGTGGTGGCGGCGGCCGGGCTGGTCCTGGGCTATAGTTCCCGTATCGCTTTCGGGTGTAATGTCGGCGGCTTTTTCAGCGGTATCTCCACCGGCAGCCTGCATGGCTGGGCCTGGCTGCTGGCCGGATTCGCCGGCTCCACCCTCGGTATCCGTCTGCGCGAGCGCGTGCTCGTGCCCGCGCGATTACCCCAAGCAGCGGCGGAGGCAGCATGAACCGTCCCGAGTCCCAATCCCCAGCAATCCAACCCGCATCGGCACCGGCCACCGCCCACGCAGCGCGGCCAGGGCGCCTGCTCGTGGCGGGGCTGACCCTTGCCCTGGCGGGCCTATTTGTGGCCCTGGACCTGCTCACCGCAGAGCGCATCGACCCCTTCCGGGTACCGCCGCCGGCCGCCTTCGGCTCCGGTCTAGCCACCGCCGGCGCCCATTGCGCGCTGCCACCGCCGCCACCTTAAGCCCACCGATCGCGAGGCGATGCCTCGAACCGACAAGGGAGGGAAGCGCCGGCACGCCAGCGGTTCGTTCATTCGCCGGGGCCAAGAGCACAGCACCTCATCGGCGCAAACCGAGCCAGGCCAGCCGCGAGGCCACGAGTACCGCGCCGGCGAGCAGCAGCGCAATCGCCTCCATGGGCCAGCCCCAGTCCAGCAGCAGACCCACCGAGACCGGTGCCAGCGCGGTGGAGAAGATCATCGCCGACTGGGCAAGGGCGCGGATGGCGCCGAGGTGGGCAATGCCATACAGCTCGACCCAGATCACGCCCATCAGGGTATTGGCAAGCCCCATGCCGAGCCCGGCCAGGCCTAGATAGACGGGCGCGAGCCACGGCCCATCAGCCAGCGCGAGGGCGAGCAGCGCCAGCAGCAGCGGCGTCAAATGCCAGGGCAGCAGCCGACGGCCGCCGAAACGGTCCACCAATGCTCCGCTCAAGGACAAAGACGCCAGATGGGTCGCGGCGAATGCGGGAAAGCTCGCCGCCAGCCACGGGAGGCTCCAACCCTTAGAAGCGGCCAGCGGCACCTGATGAAAGAACACCGCGGTGGCGATGAAGGGCGCGCCCATCACCGCCGGCAGGATCAGGTAGAAGCGCGCGTCGCGCAGCACCTGCGCACGGGTCCACTCGCTGCTCTCCCCGGGCTGCGCAGTGTGGACCACAGGCGCCGGGAGGCCCCGGCCGAGCAGCCAGAGCAAGAGCGCCGCCAGCCCAACGAGCAGCGCTGCAACCAGCAGCCAAGTCGTGCGCCAGCCGAAGGCCGCCGACAGGGCCACCACCACACCAGGCGCCAGCGCCTCGGCCACGGGGAATCCGGCCGCGACCACACTGACCGCCTTGCCCCGATGGCTGCGGAAGGCGCGCGCCACGGCCGTGTGCGCAGTATGCGTCATCAGGCCCTGGCCGAAGAAGCGCAGCAGGAAGAACCCCAGCACCAGACCCGGGACCGCCGCGCTGGAGGCAAGCACGACACTGCCCAACGCGGCCCCGAGCACGACACCGGCCACCATGACCGGCAGCGCGACCCGATCGACCAGCTGTCCGGCCGCGATGAGCAATAAAGCGCTGGCTAAGGTCGCCGCGGAGTAGGCCAACCCGAGCCCGCCGTGGGACAGGTTGAAGGTCGCGCGCCATTCGCCGCCGAACAACGACAGCACGAAGGTCTGACCGACCGCCGAGAACGCGACCAGCAGAAACCCGACGCTGAGGAGCGGCCCATGACGGCGCAGTGGATGCACGCAATGCTCCTAGCAAAAGACCCAGACCGCGGCATGACCGACGCACGCAGCAAGGCCGCACTGCGGCAAGCTCGGGGGTCAGCAGACGCCCTGCGGGCGCGACAGACTTGCCGATGGGCCCAGTTTGAAAACGAACAGGTGCGTACAGACGCAAGGGCCGACGGCAACTAGGCGGTAAGCGTCGGCGCTGCTCGCATCGCGTCCTTCGCCCGTGCCCGTAGCAAACCGCCGTCGCATCGGCGGCCGGTCCCCTTGGCGGCCTGCGGAGCCGCCGCGCCAACAACGACCGCCGTCAGCGATCCCGCGCCTCGGCGCAGACAATACAGAGCGTCGCCGCCGGATCGAGGGCGAGCCGGCGCGGGTCGATGAACTCGCCGCAGTCCAGGCATTCGCCGTAGCTGCCATCGTCACAGCGTCGCAGCGCCGCCTCGATGCGCCGCAGCGACTGCTCAGCGCGCTGACGCGTGCCCTGGGCCATCGCCTGTTGCTGCATCGCATCCATGCGCGACAGCCGCCCGACGCTGGTTTGGTCCAGCACCACGGTGGCTGTCGCCGCGTTTCGCTCCTGCTCCAAGCCCAGCAGCGCCGCGCGCGCCTCCAACAGCTTGGCGCGGAAGTAGTCGACGTCGGGCGCGGGTGTCTCGGCCATGGGCTTTGCTCCTCCGACATGGGGTCACCGCGGCGGATGCCCTGTGCCCCGTGCGGCGAAACTCATTAGCATAGCGGCATCGCGTCTGCGTCGCCGCCTGTGTGCAGCGGCGCCGCCATGCATGCACCCAGTACCGCGAGATTCGATGATCAACCAGACCGAAGCCCAGGAACGAGACCACCTACAAGCCACCCGCAACCGACTAGACGCGGCCCTTGCGCGCATCGACGCGCGCCTGCGCGACTACGCCGCAGACGTGCAGGCGCAAAAGACTTACCTGTGGGAGAACCGCGCCGACATGGACCACGCGGAGAAGAATTCCGCACGTGAGTCCGTCCACCAAAGTGTGCTCACCGGCGAGGCTGCCGTCGCCATTCGCAAGCGCCTGCAAAAACTGGTGCACTCGCCCTATTTCGGCCGGCTCGATTTCGCTGAGCAAGACGCCGACGCCCAGCAGCCGATCTACATCGGCATCCATGCCTTCTTTGACGACGCGCTCAAGCAGAACCTGATCTACGACTGGCGCGCCCCCATCGCCAGCCTGTTCTACGACTACGAGATCGGCCCGGCGCGCTACGAGGCCCCCGCCGGCGAGGTCGCCGGCACCATCCAGGCCAAGCGCCAATACCGCATCCGCAACGGGCAGATGGAGTTCATGCTCGACACGGCGGTGAACATCGTCGACGAGGTGCTGCAAAAGGAACTCAGCCAGCGCAGCGACCAGCGCATGCAGACCATCGTCGCCACCATCCAACGCGACCAGAACGCCATCATCCGCAACGCCGAGTCGCGGGTGCTCGTGATCCAGGGCGTGGCCGGTTCCGGCAAGACCTCCATCGCGCTGCACCGGGTGGCCTATCTGCTCTATCGGTTCAAAGATAGCCTGACCTCTGACGACATCCTGATCATCTCGCCCAATCGGGTCTTCGGTGACTACATCTCCAACGTCTTGCCGGAGCTGGGTGAGGAGCGCATCCCCGAGCTGGAGATGGAGCGCCTGGCCGAGGAGCTGCTAGAGCACCGCTATAAGTTCCAGACCTTTTTTGAGCAAGCAGCGCTGCTCGCCGAGCGACAGGATGACGCCCTAGGCGAGCGGATTCGGGTCAAGGGCTCCGCGGACTTCCTGCGTGACCTGGACGGCTATGTGGCCCATGTCGAAAAGCAGCTGTTCCAGCCGCGCGACGTCTGGCTCGGTCGGCGGTTGGTGCCGGCGTGGTTCCTCGCCGAGACCTTCGCCAAGCAGCCGCGGCTGCCGATCAAGGAACGCCTGAGACGGCTGGCGCAGGCCATCGAGCAGCAAATGGGCATCCATTACAACCACGACGTGACGCCGGAAGAGCGTGCCCAGATCAAGGCCGAGCTGACCGCCATGACCGAGCAGGCGACGCTGCGCAACCGCTACAAAGCGCTGTTCGACTGGCTCGGCCGCCCGGAGCTGTTCAAGCCGGCCAAGGGCGGGCGGCTGGAATATGCCGACGTGTTCCCGCTGATCCATCTTAAGATGCGCCTGGAGGGCGTGAGCAACCCGTATGGGCGCATCAAGCACCTGCTGGTGGACGAGATGCAGGACTACAGCCCGGTGCAGTACGCCGTGCTGGCGCGGTTATTCAAGTGCCCGAAGACCATCCTCGGCGATGCCGCCCAAACGGTCATCGCCGACGGCGCCGCCACCGCTGAGCGCATCAAGGCCGTGCTGCCCGAGGCCTTCTGCACCAAGCTCTGCAAAAGCTATCGCTCGACCTGGGAGATCACCCGATTCGCGCAGCGCATCCTGCCCAATCCCGAGCTGATCGCAATCGAGCGCCATGGCGAGGCACCGCGGGTGCTCGGCTGCAACAGCCGCGCCGCGCAGACCCAGCAGCTGCGCGCCGCAATCGGCGCCTTTCGCGCCGGCGAGCACCGCACGCTCGGCATCATCTGCAAGACGCAGAAGCAGGCCAATCAGCTGCATCGCACGCTCAGCAAGGACGACGACGCCATTCATCTGCTCACCGCGAGTAGCGCCGCCTTCCGCCAGGGCGCGGTGATCTGCACCGCCCATACGGCCAAAGGCCTGGAGTTCGATGAGGTCATCGTGCCGCATGCCGAAGACGAGCACTTTTCGTCGCCCACCGATCGCCACCTGCTCTACATTGCCTGCACGCGCGCCATGCACCGGCTCACCCTCACCCATGTCGGCGCGCTCACGCGCTTTGTGCAGGCGGATGACACCGCGGACGACGGTGTAGCGGATGGCCGCACCGACCAAGCCGACGCTGCCTGAAGCCCAGCAGGGTCGCGATTTGCTCCCGCACACGACCGAGACCGAGACCGAGACCGCATCATCGGCACCTGAATGCTGCGGGAGCCCGCCGGAGCAGAGATCCGCGATGCCGCCACGTGGTCGGCAGCGCCGCGCACCGGCGCCGGGGTGCGATTGCCAGTGCTTGCCGCTTCCGGTAGCATTCCAGCGCTTACAGTGAGTGTTCCAGACGTACCAGTCGCCGTCGCAACGTCGGCTTCGGGCCTCCGCCGCACGCGTAGCCGCCGGATACAGTGCGCCTGACACGCTTTACCCGCGCAACATCTCGCACGGACGCCGCCGCAGTCGCGTCTGGCGGATGCTCGCCCCAGGCATGCGCCATCATCCGGCCCCGCGGTGGGCGGGTGGCGCCGACGCTAGGTTTCGGCCCCGATGAAGACCTTCAAAAAGGACTGGCTGTCCAATATCCCGAATGATCTGCTCGCTGGCGTGGTGGTTGCGCTCGCGCTGATTCCAGAAGCTATCGCGTTCTCCCTAATCGCCGGCGTCGATCCTAAAGTTGGACTCTACGCCTCGTTCTCCATCGCCGTGGTGACGGCCTTCGTCGGCGGGCGGCCCGGCATGATCTCAGGCGCGACCGCGGCCATGGCCGTGCTCATGGTGGGCCTGGTCAAGGAGCATGGCCTGCAATACCTGCTGGCCGCGACCATCCTGACCGGCGTGCTGCAGTTCTTGGCCGGCTGGCTGCGGCTCGGCAGCCTCATGCGCTTCGTCTCGCGCTCGGTCATCACCGGCTTCGTCAATGCGCTAGCCATCCTGATCTTCATGGCGCAATTGCCGGAGCTGACCGGCGCGAACATGACCTGGCAGGTCTACGGAATGCTGGCCGCGGGGCTAGCGATCATCTACCTATTGCCGTATCTGACCAAGCTCATCCCCTCCCCTTTGGTCACCATCGTCGTCCTCACTGGAGTGGCCATCTATCTAGATCTCGACATCCGCACCGTCGGCGACATGGGCCAGATGCCGGACACGCTACCGGTCTTTCTGCTGCCAGATATCCCGCTCACCCTCGAGACCTTGCAGATCATCCTGCCTGTCTCGGCGACGCTTGCCGTGGTCGGCCTGCTGGAGTCGTTGATGACCGCCACCATCGTCGATGATCTCACCGACTCCAAGAGCAACAAGAACCGTGAGTGTGTGGGCCAAGGCACCGCCAATGTGGTCACCGGCTTCTTTGGCGGCATGGCCGGTTGCGCGATGATCGGCCAAACGGTGATCAACATTCAATCCGGCGGTCGCGGGCGGCTCTCGACCCTCGCGAGCGGGGTCTTCCTGCTGTTGATGGTGGTTTTCGCGAATGAATGGGTGGCGCAGATCCCCATGGCGGCCCTGGTCGCGGTGATGATCATGGTGTCCATCGGCACCTTTAACTGGGCCTCGCTCCGCAACCTGCGCGAGCATCCGCTGGACGCGAGCATCGTCATGATCTCGACCGTCGCGGTCACCGTGCTGACACACGATCTCGCCCAGGGCGTGCTGGTGGGTGTGTTGCTGTCCGGCTTCTTCTTCGCGCAGAAGGTCAGCCGCATTCTCTACATCGGTTCCAACCCAACCCGCGAAGGGCGCGAGCGCGTCTATCACGTCGTCGGCCAGGTCTTTTTCTCCTCCGCCGAGCGCTTCATTGCCGCCTTCGACTACAAGGAGGTCATCGAGAAGGTCTGCATCGATGTCAGTCGGGCGCACTTCTGGGATATCACCGCCGTCACCGCGCTGGACAAGGTGGTGCTCAAGTTCCGCCGCGAGGGTACCGAGGTGGAGGTGGTCGGCCTCAATCAGGCCAGCCGCACCATCGTCGATCGGTTCGCGGTGCACGACAAGCCCGAGGCCGTCGAGAGCCTAATGGGCCACTGACCAGGACGCGACAGGACAGATGCCGATGCAACCAGAAGACCCGATGCAAGTGCAGGAAAAAGTCCTAGCCTGCGTCGACCAGTCACACTTCGCCAACTTCGTCACCGACGCCGCGGCCTGGGCCGCGCGGCAGATGGCTGCGCCGCTGGAGCTGCTGCACATCCTCGACCGCGAGAAAGAGGTCGCACTCAGTAGGGACCACAGCGGCGCCATCGGCGTCAACGCGCAGCAAAACCTGCTCAGCGTCTTGGCCGAGCGGGATGAGGCACGCAGCAAGGAAAACCGCGAGCGCGGCCGGGAACTGCTGAACGGCCTGCGTAAGCGTGCGCTCGAGCGCGGCATACACGCACCCGACGTACGCCAGCGCTACGGTGATCTCGATGAGGTGCTGACGGATGCCCAGGCACAGGTGCGCCTGTTCGTCATGGGACGGCGCGGTGAATCCGCCGAGACGACCCAGCGTGACCTCGGGCGCAACGTCGAGCGCATGGTGCGCGGTCTGAGCAAGCCGATCCTCGCGGTCACCGACCAGTTCACCGAGCCGCAACGCGTGCTCATCGCCTTCGACGGCGGCAGCATGACCCGCCGCGGTGTCGAGATGGTGGCCAAGAGTCCGCTCTTCCGTGGCCTGCCCATTCATGTCCTGATGGGCGGTAAACCCCGTCGCGACAGCGAGAAACAGCTCGAGTGGGCGCGCAGCATGCTCGCGGACGCCGGTTTCGACGTGACTGTGGCCTTCATCCCAGGCGATACCGAGCGAGTCATCGCCGAGTACGTGCACGCGCAATCCATCGACATGCTGCTGATGGGTGCCTACGGCCACTCACCGCTGCGCAGCCTCTTCTTCGGCAGCAAGACGGCGGACCTATTGCGCTCCGCCAAGGTCCCCACCCTGTTGCTGCGCTGATGCCAGAAGTCCAAGTCCGCGCCTCGACCCTAGGCCCTAGGCCCTGGCCAGTGGACGACCCGCTGCAGTGCCGTCGATGGGCCGCTCGTCGGTCTGAGGCCGCGCCGCACTCATAGACGCAGCGGTGTCCCGTGCCGCCGCTGACCGCGTAGGTCATCACTCCCACCAGAGGAGCGGCGCTGGCTCCCATGACGCTCCAGAGATCGGGCACGCAACGCTCGCGGCGACCCCGCCCGTGCCCATGAGTCGGTCGGGCCGACGCACGACGTTCGACCGTCAGGCGCTGACCGCCAGCGCAACGTCGGCCTTTGTGCCTCAGCCCGACGGGACATGCTTTTCCGGTGCTTCAAGCCCCCGACGGCCATGGAGCACCCAGCTTTCTCGGCTAACCCTCCGCGAGCCGCAGCCATGGAGGTAATTGCTGGCCTGCTTGTGATGCTGCGCTAATACCTTACGTCTCCGCTGTTTACTTAAAAACTTACCTTCAGCGCCCATGAACCGGGCCACATGCGCCCCTACACTTTTCGTGCAATCAACCATTGCTTCATTCTCCGCGATATTGTGACTCAGGGCCTATACAACCATGACTTCTAGACGCCTCTACATTTTTCTTTCTCTCCTTGCTGCCTTTTTTTTGATCCCCAATACAACATTTGCGGCCACGGGCTCTCTGGACCTGACGGCCACAGTCGCGGGATACATCGCCTTAGTCATTTTTGCTTTAGCCTATACGCTGGTCATGCTTGAAGAAAAGCTGCACTTGCGGAAATCCAAACCCGTCTTGGTGGCTGCGGGGATCATCTGGGCGATCGCTGGCTGGGTGTATGTTCAAGCCGACCAGATTGGTATTCCACAGGACGCCTTCAGAACGACATTGCTGGAATTCTCTGAGTTGATGCTGTTCTTGTTGGTCGCAATGACCTACATCAACGCACTTGAAGAGCGCAGAGTATTTGAAGCATTGCGGTCTTGGATGGTTCGGCAAGGGTATGGCTATCGCACACTCTTCTGGATGACGGGCTTGTTATACCAGTCTCATCTGAGATTTCGTCTCAGGAGTCTAGCGCAAGCCGC
>CAZGCI010000073.1:0-20865 GCA_964524185.1 uncultured Thiohalocapsa sp.
CATGCGAAAGTAGGTCACCGCCAGGGCTTTCTTGTCTAGGCCGACAGTGTCGGCCTTTTTTTCGGCGGCCAAAAAAGTTTGCGGCGTGATGTTCTGCCAGGGTCAGATCGGGTCGTTGCTCGCCCGTTAGCGGAACCCTATTGCAAACCTGACCGGCCCGGGTCCGCGTTGCGTGCCGCTGCGGGGGCGCCTTGGCTTTCGAACGGCGTGCATGAGCCAATGACGGCGGCGCAGCGCGGCGTCTCCCATCCTGTCCGAGCGCTATTGCTGGACATGGATGGGATACTGTTTCACGGCAGTTTGCCCCTGCCTGGAGCGGCCGAGTTCTTACGCCGCACCGCGACTCTTCCCCGCGTCTTTGTCACGAACAACCCCATCCGGACACCGGCGCAGGTAGCGCTGCGGCTTGCGGCTATGGGGTTGGGGGAAGTGGATCCAGCGTCGATTCTCACCTCGGCGGAGGCAACAGCCCGTTGGCTGGCCCGTGAACGTCCAGGCTTCAAATATTACGCCGTCGGGGCAGCGGGGTTGCATGCAGCTTTGTGCGTCTGCGGCGTGCTTGACCCGGAGCGACCAGATTTCGTGGTAGTTGGCGAAGGGCCAGGGCTCGACTTCGACAGTCTCACCCGAGGCATCAACCTCATTATCAAGCGCGGCGCTCGCCTGGTCGTCACCAATCCGGACGTCAGCGTTGACGATCACCAGGACGGCGAGCACCGGGTCTTACCTGGCGCTGGCGCGCTGGTCGCGCCGTTTGCCATCGCCTGTGATGTCAAGCCCGTCGTGATCGGTAAGCCCGAGCCGCCGCTGTTCGAGATGGCTCGCGAGCGGCTGGGATTTCCCCCGGCGCACTGTGTCATGATTGGCGACCGGCCAGACACGGATATCGCGGGCGCAAGGCGCGCTGGCATGGGCGCGGCGTTGGTCCGGACGGGGCGATTTGCACCCGGTCTGCCGTGGCCCGACGGCTTGCCGCGCCCCGATTGGGACGTGCCGGATCTTCCGGGTCTCCTCAAGGCTTGGCGGGATCTTTTGCCTCCCGTGTAGAGCGCCAGCGCACGCGGTCGGCTGTGCCGAAGGATGACTCGTCGGTGTTGCGAACCTGGCTGATGCGGAAAAGCAAAACGTCCCGGCGGACGACCAATCTAGGTGCAGGTGACCGCGTTTTTCTCTATGATCAGGGGCAGTTCTAGGCGTCGTTGAGCACTTCTTCTCACGTCGCGAAGCAACCGCCGGCTGTAGGCAGAGATTTTGAGCGCAGCGTGTACCCGAAATACTTCGGACTTAAAGAACACAGTTTTTCTATCACGCCGGACCCGCAATACCTGTTCCTGAGCGGGCAGCATCGCGAGGCCCTCGCGCACCTGTTGTACGGGGCAGGCGGCGGTGGCGGTTTTGTGTTGCTCACCGGTGAAGTGGGCACCGGTAAGACCACGGTCTGCCGCGCGTTCCTGGAGCAGTTGCCCGACGGCGTAGACGTCGCTCTGGTGGTGAACCCGGCCATGACGGCTACGGAGCTCCTACACGCAGTCTGTGACGAATTCCGGGTCAAGCTGCCGCCGGGCGAGCCGTCCGTCAAGACAATCCTGGACCACCTGAACCGCTTCCTCCTGGATGCCCATGCACGCGGGCGTCGGCCGGTTTTGATCATCGACGAGGCGCAGAACCTGCGCCCGAAGGTGCTTGAACAGATCCGTCTGTTGACGAACCTGGAGACATCGAAGCAGAAACTCCTGCAGATCTTCCTCATCGGGCAACCTGAACTGCGCGCTCTGCTGGCGAGCCCAGACTTGCGTCAGCTCAATCAGCGCATCACGGCCCGTTACCATCTCACCCCCCTTGGGCCTAAGGAAACCGCTGCATACGTCGATCACCGGATTGCGGTAGCCGGCGTCGACCGGCCATTGTTTAGCCGACCGGCACTGAGGCGGGTCCATCGCCGAACCCGCGGTGTGCCGCGGCTCATCAACTTGCTCTGTGACCGCGCCCTATTGGGTGCGGCCGTCTCCCGACGCATGCAGGTGACCCCCGGCATCGTCGACACTGCCGCACGTGAGGTCATCGACCGCACCGACCCAGCCCTACCACATCGGCATAACGCCGTGGGCATCGCCGCTGCGCTTGCCGGAACCCTGGTGTTCGGCGTATGGATTGGCGCAGCGGACCTACCGCAACGTCTGCCCGAGACTTGGGCGGCGTCGGTCCCTCGCGACTGGCTGGCGATGCTGGACTGGCCAAGGTCGGACAATACCCTTGCGGAGACTGCCGATAGCGCGACCGATGCATCGGTCGACCACGTCGCGACGGCCGACGCGAGCGCCGGGGACGGCGAGTCGTCAGCGCCCCCATCCGCCGCACCAGCAGTTGTCGCGCAGGTGGACATCGACGGCGGTCTAGCCGACGCCGACGCCGACGCCGACAGCGGCGACAGCGCAGACTCCATCGATATGCGCGGCGTTGAAGAAGGCTCTGCTGAGGGGGGCGAGGCGTACACCGCTGGGAGCGCGGATTTGGCCGCTCTGGACGATGAGGTAGGTGCAGACGTCCGGCAGGTCAGCGAGCCGGCATCCGCAACTGGCGTCGACGCCGCCGATGGTAGCGCATCCGCGGGCGTTGAGGCCGGGCTCCTGGCCTCAAAAACCGCGGAGGAGCCGACCGATGCGCCCGACGTCTTGCCTGACGAACTCGAGCCCATACCCGAAGCGAGGCCGCCGCGCATCGCCACCGCCCGCGTCACACCCAAGGTCGATGCCTTGCCCGCCGAACAGCTCGGTGACGCCCTTGTGCAGGAAAGCGCGGTCGTGGACGAGCTTCTGCGACTCTGGGAGATAGAGCTATCCCCAGGCGCACGCTTCTTGGATTGTGCGGCTGTGCCGGCCTTCGCACTCGCCTGCGAGCGCAGCACGGGCCGCTGGTCGGACCTGCGCCGCTTCGACCGACCGGTGGCGCTGAAGCTCAGATTGCCCGGAAAGGACCCTGGATTCGTCGTCGTCGGCCGCCTGGACGAAGAGCATGCCCTGCTCCACCAAAACGGCGCGGCCATGCGCGTGCCTATTGCCGAGCTAGACGAGCGCTGGTCCGGAGATTATCTGTTGCTGTGGCGGCCGCCGCCCTATGGCGGCCGCATCATCGGGGAGCGTAGCTCTGCAGATGCCGTTGGCTGGCTGCGTGAGCGCATCGCGCTGCTGCCCGACAGCGATCTCACCGTCGATCCGGCTCGGTATGATGCCGACGTTCTGGCCGCCGTCCGTCGTTTCCAAACTGCGCAGGGCTTGGCGGCCGACGGCATCGCAGGGCCACGCACCCTCATCGTGCTAAGCAACGTCTTGGCCGACCTGGATGTGCCGCGGCTCTCCCACTCCCGCTGAACGCACACTCCACTGGGACCCAGCGTATCGGTCCATGTCCTACATTCTAGAAGCGCTGAAGAAGTCCCAAACCGACCGTGAGCTCGGCCAGGTGCCGCGCATCGAGGGCTTCGGCATCGACGTGCCCATTGCGGTGGAACGCAACCATCCCTGGGCGTATCTTGCCCTGTTGACGGTGCTGATCACGCTCGGTTCCGCTGGCTTTGTGCTCCTGGGCGGATTTGAAGGCGAGTCACCTGACGCTTCCGACGGACCGCTGACACTGGCGGTATCAACACCGGGGCGCGGGCAGATCTCCGAGAATTTACCGGTCTCAGACGGAACATCGCCGCCACCGCCCGGTATTGGCAACGGGATGTCACTGGCAACGCCGGCATCGCCGGCGAGCGCGGATTCCCTCTACGTAGACTCGGCTATCAGGCTGCAACCGCCGGCCGATGTCGCCACGCCTTTGGCTCCCCCGTCAGCGCCGCGACAGGCAGGCGGCCCACTTACAGCCGAGCCAATGCCGACGCCGGCCACCGGACCAGCAGAAGCCTCACCGTCGGTGGGTCCGGGTACAGAGGCCTTGGACGAACCCGCTGCTGTACCACCAACCGCCACCGCCAAGGCTGCAGACACCCGGCAGTTTGTGGACGAGAGCGCCGGCGTGGGTGCACCGGCGGTGTCTCTCCCGAAGAGGGGCAAGGCGGAGCCTCAGGTGATCGTGGTGCCGGCGCCGCGAGAAGATGGTGAGCCGCTGCCGCGCGGCGCAGAAGAGCTGCGCCGTGCCGTGGTGGGCGACGGCGGGCGCGTCGCTGTATCGCGGGACACGCCTTCGTTAGCCGTTGATGCGACGGAACCGTCGCCGTCAGCGGCCGCCGCGGCACCGCGCGTGACCGACCCCTCCAGCGAGCAAACGACCGTTCCAGCAGATGTGCTCGCCGAGATTGAGGCGTTTAAGGAACTGGTACGTCAGCGCGATCCAGACCTACTCAAGCGCGCAGCTGCCGCACCGCCGCGCCTGCCTGATCCGCCAGGTTTGGAGGCGGCGCTGCGTCCAGAGCCACGGGCGGCGTTACCGGCCAGGCCGTCGCTTGAACTGCGCGGCCGCCTGCCCCCGTTCTCCATGAACGTGCATGTCTACAACCAGGATGCCAACCGCCGATTCATCTATATCAATGGTCGGAAGCTGGGCGAGGGGCAGGAGAGCCAGGAAGGTATCCGGGTGGAGCAGGTCGTTGCCGAAGGCGCGGTGCTCAGCTACGCAGGGGAGCGCTTTTTCCAACAGCGCTGAGGTTGTATCCCCGTCACACATGGGTTCTCGGCCGCGATGCACGCCGCTCGCACCCGATCGCAGCGTTACGACTCCTCGCCATGGTGGCGACTATGACTCGTGGTCGTGCCTTGCGCTCGGGCACGAGCGACGCACCTCGCTTGCCCGAAAACCCATTTGCAACGGGTATAACGCGCCGTCTATCGCCGGAGCAGGAGATTCGTCTCACCAGGCCTCAGTAGGCAACCCTGTGCGGCCTCACGGAGGCCCACTCGTAGGGCTTAGCGAACCAGTAGGATCAGTAGCATCACCAAGCCAACCACGGCGGCGAGGGGCAGGATGGCCGCCTGCCAGTCGCCCTTCTCCGCCTTGGGACCATGCTCCTGCCATTGCTTGAACGCCGGCCAGAGATAAAATAGCAGCATAATCATGACGCCGGCGGCGGCGATCTTGAGAAAAAGCTCCATGGTGATATCCCGGGACTGGGTCGTTGGCGTGGCAAAAGAAAGCCCGGCCTCCAAAGTCGGGACCGGGCAGGCGCGATTCAGCAAGACAGCGGGCAGAATTCCTATCCGCTTAGCGAGACACCGAGGGTTTCGGCTAGCCTGGCCGAAACATCGGTACCTGCTTAGGCGTTATTCATCGCCCATAATCCCCAGGATCTGCAACAGGCTAATGAAGATGTTGAAGATACTGAGGTAGATGCCGTACGTGGCCATGATGTAGTTGGTCTGCTGACCGCTCTTGATACGGCTCGTGTCGAACAGGATGAAACCGCTCATGAGCAAGATGATGGCGCCTGAAACGGCGAGCGCCAGGGCTGGCATGTTGAGGAACAGGTTGGCGATGATCGCGACGACCACCACCATCATGCCAGCAAACAGAAATCCGCCCATGAAGCTGAAGTCGGTCTTGCTGGTCAGCGCGTAGCCAGACAGGCCGAGGAAGATCAGCGCGGTGCCGCCGAAGGCGGTGGCAATGATGCTTGGGCCGTTTGGCAAGGCTAGATACATGCTCAAGATCGACCCGAGCCCAAAGCCGAGCAGGCCGGTGATCACGAAGATCACGCCCACCCCCGCCGCCGACTCCGCCGTGCGGGGCAGCACGAAAATGCCGAGCACCATCGAGACAATCACCGATGCCATATAGACCCAGGGGGGCATCGCGAGGGCCATGGATAGCAGCGCGGTGAGTGCGCTGAAGCCAAGGGTTGCTGCCAGTAACAGATAGGTGTTCTTGAGCACCTTGTTGGTGCTCAAAATGTCTTGTCGAGCTTGCGCTACTGCGTATTGGTTAGCCATGGTTGATGACTCACTCCTCTGCGATCGGTTGGAAAGCGGCCGCGGCCGTGTAACATCAGATGGTCACGGCGAGGCGATTGCAGCCGCAGCATACCCAACTGCCCGCCGCATGCAAGTCCGGACGCACAACATTGGTAGGCCGGACGTTCCCGAAGGCCGGTGCCTCGCTAGGCGCCCGTTCTGTGGTCGCGCGGCGCCGGATTCGTGGTTTGAGGCAGTTTCAGGTATTCTACCGCGTTGATGTGGGCAGCAGCCGCATCTTCAACGCCTTACGCTGGCGGAGCGAGGTCCACGATGGCGTGGGTCCGCGCCCACCGACGTCAGCGGCTTACCCGCTCGGAGAGGTGGCAGAGCGGTTGAATGCACCGGTCTTGAAAACCGGCGTGGGTTTGTAGCCCACCGTGGGTTCGAATCCCACCCTCTCCGCCAACCAACGCCAACCGCAGCTTGCACAATCGCCCGGCCCTAGGCTGGACGGTCTTATCCAACGGCGCTCCCTTCCACAGGCGCTAGTCGGGCCACACATCCCCGAGCACAGCGCGCGGTGACGAGAGACATCTCGCCGTCGCGGTCAAAATGGCCCGTGACGCGCCTAGCGCTGGGGTCGCAAGCCGCCAGCGTCAAGCCTAAACCTCGCGAGCGGCGGCTGGGCAGCGGCCCCGGCGGCTCCCAATGACGCTCCGACAAGCAGACCCACGGAGGCAACCCCCAATGTTCGACACCGATATGCAGATCGCAGGCTATGACGACGACCTCGCCCAGGCCATCCGCGACGAAGAGCGCCGCCAAGAGGAGCACGTCGAGCTGATCGCCTCGGAAAACTACGCGAGTCCACGGGTGATGGAGGCACAGGGCACGGTACTCACCAACAAGTACGCCGAAGGCTACCCCGCGAAACGCTATTACGGCGGCTGCGAGTACGTGGATGTCGCCGAGCGGCTCGCCATCGAGCGCGCGAAACAGCTCTTCGGTGCCGCGTATGCCAACGTCCAGCCACACTCCGGTTCCCAAGCCAACGCCGCGGTGTTCATGGCGCTCTGCCAGCCTGGCGACACCGTGCTCGGCATGAGCCTCGCCGACGGAGGGCACTTGACCCACGGCGCCAAGCCCAACTTCTCGGGCAAGCTCTACCACGCTGTTCAATACGGTATCCACGCCGACACGGGCGAGATTGACTATGAGCAGGTCGCTGACCTGGCCGAGGAGCATCGGCCGCGCATGATCATCGCAGGCTTCTCGGCCTATTCTCGCGTTGTGGACTGGCAGCGCTTTCGCGACATCGCCGACGGCGTTGGCGCTTCGCTGCTGGTGGACATGGCCCACATCGCGGGCTTGGTGGCCGCCGGCGTCTACCCGAGTCCCGTACCGGTTGCTGACGTGGTTACCACCACCACGCACAAGACCTTGCGCGGGCCTCGGGGCGGACTCATCCTCGCGAGGGAAAATCCAGACCTGGCCAAGAAGCTCAACTCCTTGGTCTTCCCTGGTACCCAGGGCGGCCCACTGATGCACGTCATCGCCGCCAAGGCCGTCGCTTTTAAGGAGGCGTTGGAACCCGGCTTCAAGGACTACCAGCGCCAGGTCGTGCTGAACGCGCAGGCCATGGCTGAGGTGTTCCTGTCTCGCGGTTACGATGTTGTCTCGGGTGGCACGGACAACCACTTGTTTCTCGTGAGCCTCATCGAACAGGGCCTCACTGGCAAGGACGTAGACGCGTGGCTCGGCGCTGCAAACATCACCGTGAACAAGAATGCGGTGCCTAACGACCCGCAGTCGCCCTTCGTCACCAGTGGCATCCGCGTCGGGACGCCGGCCATCACCACCCGCGGCTTCGGTCTCGACGAGGCCAAGCACCTCGCCGGCTGGATGTGCGACGTCATCGACGCCCGCGGCGACACAGCCACCATTGAGCAGGTCAAGGGGCAGGTGCTCGCGCTGTGCCGCCGTTTTCCGGTCTACCGCCAGCACGCCGGCTGAGGTCGGGCGAGCAGCGACCTGACCGCGCCCTGACCGCGCCCTGACCGCGCCCAGAGATCGTCCACCCATGCGCTGTCCCTTCTGCGGCGCCCAGGACACCAAGGTGGTGGACTCGCGACTGTCTGGCGACGGCGATCAGGTCCGACGTCGCCGACGCTGCGTGGTGTGCAATGAGCGCTTTACCACCTATGAGGGCGCCGAGCTGAATCTGCCGCGGGTGGTGAAGCGCGACGGCAGCCGGGTGCCATTCGACGGCCGCAAGCTGCGCTCCGGCATCCTGCGCGCGGCAGAAAAGCGCCCCATCAGCACTGAGCAGATCGATAGCGCGCTGTCCCACATCAACCGCAAGCTGCTCTCCGGCGGTGAGCGCGAGGTGAGCAGCCGGCGCATCGGCGAGCTGGTCATGGACGAGCTGCGCGAGCTGGACCAGGTCGCATACGTACGCTTCGCCTCCGTGTACCGAGAATTCGAGGATGTCGCCGCCTTCCGCGAAGAAATCGACCGCTTGGAGCGCCAGCCCACGGCCGCGGAAAAGAAGGCCCAGCTCGACCTGCTCGCGGGACTCGATCCCGTGCCCGACACCCTCAAACCGTGAGCGATAGCCTCGACGATGCGCGCATGATGGCCCGCGCCATCGTGTTAGCCCGACTTGGCCTCTACACCACCGACCCCAACCCGCGCGTCGGTTGCGTCCTAGTGCAGGACGGCCACATCGTCGGTGAGGGTTATCACCGCCGCGCCGGCGAGCCCCATGCCGAGCGCAACGCGCTCGACGTCGCGGGCCCGCGCGCCCGCGGGGCCACCGCCTATGTCACCCTGGAGCCGTGTTGCCACCGCGGCCGCACGCCGCCTTGCACGGATGCGCTGCTTGCGGCCGGCGTCGCCCGCGTGGTCGTCGGCATGGAAGATCCAAACCCCATGGTGCGTGGTAAAGGCCTGGCGCGGTTGCGTGCGGCGGGCGTGAGCGTGACCACCGGCGTACTGGAGGGCGATGCCCGTGCGCTGAATCCGGGCTTTGAGCAACGCATGCGCGGCGGCCTGCCTTATGTGCGCTGCAAGCTCGCCGCAAGCCTTGACGGTCGCACGGCGATGGCCAGTGGCGAGAGCAAATGGATCACATCCAGCCATGCCCGCCGCGACGTGCACCGGTTGCGCGCTCGCTCGTCTGCCGTGATCACGGGCATCGGCACCGTGCTCGCGGATAATCCACGCCTGAACGTGCGCCTGGCGCAGGACGAGTTCCCGGCCTTGTGGCCGGACGAGCTGCCGCGCCAACCCCTCCGCGTGGTGGTGGACAGCCGGCTGCGCATGCCGCTTGATGCGGATATGCTGAGCCTGCCCGGCGCCACACTCATCGCAACCTGCGAAGACAGCCCCAAGGCCATCGCCCGCGCCAACGCAGTGGGGGCCGAGGTGCGCGTCTTTCCGCCTGATCCGTCCGGGCGAGTGGATCTGCATCTCTTGCTCTGCTATCTCGCCGAGCGTGAGATCAACGAGGTCCTCATCGAGGCCGGGCCGACGTTGGCCGGCGCCGCCATGGATCTGGCGCTAGTGGACGAGCTGGTGCTGTACTTGGCGCCGCACCTGATGGGCGACGCGGCCCGCGGGCTCTTTCACTTGCCCGCCATCGCTCGCATGGATCAGCGTCTGGACCTGCTCATGGAGGACATGCGTCGGGTTGGCCCAGACCTGCGCCTCGTGCTGCGCGCGGCTAATAAGGGTTCCTGCTAACGGACGAGGATAGCGCGCGAGTCAGTCGTTCCTGCGCTCGAACTGCGGTGACGTGGCGCTTGAACCTAGATTGCTTGGCGGCCTGGATGTTCGCAGATGCATCCGGTTGTCCACGCCACCTCGTATGCCGGACGCCGGCAACCCCATCGCCCGGCATCCGTGCGGGCGTCGCGAAATGGCCTCCCCGTTCATGCTCAACGGCGATCGGCAGCGACTCGCCGGTGTGCCGAGTAACCCAAAACCAAAGGAGCCGTCATGTCCGAGCAACTCTCCGACCAAGACCGCATCGAAATCGAAGCCGCCGCCTTCCGTGGGCTCATTGCGCATCTACAACAGCGCACTGACGTGCAGAACATCGACCTCATGAACCTCGCCGGTTTCTGCCGCAACTGCCTGTCCAAGTGGTATCTCGCCGCCGCACGCGAGCGCGGTATCCCCATGAGCGACGCCGCTGCCCGCGACGCGATCTACGGTATGCCCTATGGCGATTGGAAGGAAAGGTATCAGCAGGAGGCCACACCGGAGCAAAAACGTCGATACCACGAGACGGCGGGCAAGCATGCCGTCATCGCTATCCCCGACGCGGAGGCGAAGGCAGATTAACCTGTCCAACAACGGGGTTATGCGCCGTGCGCTGGATCCAGGCAGGCGAACGGTGCTCCCCGGCTTTTCCGACCTGTTGACTCTGGGATAGTTTATCAGTATATTAGCTTTATATTAAATACTGATCAATGGTACATCCCATGCACGTTTCCCTGATTGCCCTGACCCTGCCGGCGGTCCTAGCTTTGAGTCTGTTAACGGTCCCCGCTGTAGAGGCTGACGCCTCTGCCCAGAGCGCGGCTGCCACCGCAACCGAGACCCTGGCGGAGCGCCAGCAACGTACCGCGCTAGAGCTGGAGGCCGAGAACCTGTTGGTGAAACTCCATTATCAGCCGCTGGAGGTGGAACTGGAGCCTTGTATCAATGGCGCCGTGTCACCTAACGGGCTGTTCGCAAGCGCCGAGATGCAGCAGGTCGTCGAGCGCCTCGCCACCGGTGACCTGAATGAGCACCTCGACAACAGTGCCTACTATCGCGCCTTCAACGACGGCCGCGTGGTGCTCACCGACTGATCCCAGCTGCTCGCGGCGGCGGCGCGCGCCGCGGCAGCCGGTGGCGGTCACCGGGCGTCCGGCACCGCGCGTGATGCCAACTCATGCTACCCGCCCAGCGAAGGGGCGCCGACCGGCGCCCCTTCGCTCGTTTTGCACTGCGGCCAGCAGGGGCAGGCCCACTGCTGCCGGCGCAACCGCTTGACGGCGAAATGGTCCATAATCGAGCGGGGTGTCGCTTTTCCGTTGGCGCGTCGCAGCGGGGGCACGCGGCGCGGCGCGGATCGTGTCGGCGCCGTTCCATTGGGCTGTTTGCGTTGGTTTTGTTCTCATGTGCCGTCGTCGTCTCCGATCGCCGTTGGTCTGTTTGATGCTGCTCATATCCGCCAGCGTCCAAGCGCAGCCGTCCGGATACGGCTTGGGTGTGTCGTTAGAGGCGGGCGCAGTCTTTGGCGCTGAGGCCGGACTCGACAGCGGCGGCGATCTGGCGGTGGACGCTTGGTCTGTGCGCCTGAGCGGGCGGCGCGCGGTCAGCGACGAGCTTCGACTTGGACTGTCAGCAGGCCTGGGAGAGCAGCGCTATCGTTTTTCCGGTGGCGGCGATTTCAGTCGCCTGCGGCCTTGGGCCGACGTCCAGGCGGTGCGCGTGAGCGGCTCGGCCTTCTGGCGCCCGACGGATCGGTGGGATTTGTTTGCTATCCCCTCCGTACGTTGGGACGCTGAGACGGGCGCTTCCCTCGGCGATGGGCAGATCGCTGGCCTGCTGACGGGCGCGAGCTACCGCTTCAATGACCGGCTCAGTATCGGCCCCGGCGTCGGGGTCTTCTCGGAACTGGAGGACGATACGGACTTTTTCCCGATACTGGCCGTGGATTGGCGCATCACGGACCAGCTCAGCCTGCGCACTGGCGGTGGTTTCGCGGCCTCCCGCGGGCCCGGCCTCGCGTTCGACTGGGCCCCCGACGATCAATGGTCAGTCGCCCTCGGTGCGCGCTATGAAAAGGAACGGTTTCGCCTTGACGATCAGGGCGTTGCGCCCGGGGGTATCGGTCAGGCCACCTCGACACCAATCTACCTCGCTGTCACCCGCAAGCTCGGCAATATCGGCCGCCTGTGTGGTGTCGTCGGTGTCGAACTGAACGGCGCGCTGCGGCTGGAGGACTCGACTGGCGCACTGCTCCAGCGCACGGACAAAGACGACGCCCCGTTTGCAGGCGCAAGCTTCGACGTGCGCTTCTGACCAACCCGCCTGCGTCGATGGTCGGTTGAGCAACGCCGTTCCGCTGTGCGTCTCGCGTCCGGCGACTCTGATATAGGCAGCCTGAACGCCCAGTCTCGAGGGGCCGACGTGCGGAACTGGGTGGACTCGGAGGCAGGGCTCGGAGCTGGGCGGAGAAACGGCGGTTGGCAGCCCTCGCGGCTGACTTTGCCTGGTGGACGGCTCTTGCGTCTCCTGCGCGACCAACCGCCGTCTCTGGGGTGCGTTTCTGTTGGTAACGGTGCCTAAAGCGGTCAGGCTTGCTCGCCCTCGATCACTTCTCGCAGGGCGGTCTCCTCGTCCTTGGTGAGGGAGGTCTTAAGCACCTTACCCTTGCCGTGAAACGCCTTGAGCTCCTCAATGACCTTGTCCGTGGTTGCCTTGCGCACCAAGACGAACACGGCGGCACAGCCCGGCTGAAATTCTTGGGCTAAATCCTTCATAAACTGGTCATTGACGCCGATGTCCGACAGCTTACCGGAGAGGGCGCCGGCGCCGGCGCCGACGGCGGCACCCAGCAGGGGGTTCAGGAAGAGCAGCCCGATCAGCATGCCCCAGAAGCCGCCGCCAACGGCGCCCATTGCCGTGAGGCTCACTGCCTGATGCAGCTTCACCTTGCCGTTTTCGTCTTTGGTAACCACCACCACGTCTTCCATGTCGATCAGATATTCCTTCTGCAGTCGAGACAGCTCGGCGCGCAGCTGGAATGCTGTCTGCTGGTCTGGAAAGGACAGGACGACCAAATCACTCATTGCGTGTAAGCTCCTCTGTTTGCTGGTGTTGCTTGCTTCATCGTCGCGTCATCATGCGGCCAGCGCTGATATGTCCACGCCCGCCGTCTGCCGCTGCCGCGGCCGAGAACAACCGGCCGTTATGCCGCTTCCACGGCGCCGAGTGCCTCACGCAGCGCCTTGAAAATCAGCTTTCTGGCCTCCGATTCGTCCAATTCAGGTACCTCCCAGCTCATGATGCGGCAATACTTTGTCACCAGGTGCTGTACATCGTGCTCGAGCTCGCGCCGGTAGCGGTCGATTTCCACCTTTTCCAAGTCGGCCATAATGGTATTACTCTCGCGGGTTGGGGCTTCGGGCCAGGGTCCATGACGGGCGCGCGGCCCATCACTTTATCTTCTGACAGTGAGGAACAACCTTCACTAGCCACAGCCGCATACTAAGCCATCGACGAGCACACGTGCTTGACGGCGCCGTGCAATGAATAAAGCTTAATCTTGCGGCAACGGCGCAGTAACGGCGATGTACGGATACTCTGCATTAGACAGTCAATCCTGTCGTGGCCCCGGCCCAGAAGGCGCGCCCCCGACACGAAGGCTACTTAGAAACCCCTGATGACACTCCCGGAGGGTCGAGATGCACTCTGCAGGAATCCCCCCAAACGCGGCCGCGCCGCGCGCGGCCGCCGCCCCATTGATGGCGGAAGACAACCGTCCCCGCCGCGCAGCACTGGCGCTCGCTATCACACTCGCCATCAGCTTCGGCGTTGGGCTGCTGAGCAGCGGCACGGCAGACGCGGCGGAAGCCAACACCAGAGCGCCGTTGGACAACCCCGTCGGCCCGCCCAGCTTCGCCGACGTCGCCGAACGGGTCACCCCGGCGGTGGTCAACGTGACCGTCGCCCAGAAGCCCATGCAGCGCATGTCCATGGAGGGACGTTCGATGCCCCAAGGGCTCCCGGAGAATTCCCCGCTGCGGGAATTTTTCGAGCAGTTCGGCGGCATGCAAGAGATGCCAATGCCCCGCCAGGGCGAGGGTTCCGGCTTCATCATTGATGCAACAGGTTACATTGTCACCAACAACCATGTCATCGAGTCCGCGGAGGCCATCGAGGTAACGCTTAACGATGGCACCCAGTACGAGGCACGAGTCGTCGGCCGCGATCCCAAGACCGACTTGGCGCTCATCAAAGTGGACGGCGCGCCGCCGTTGCCGCACGTGGAGCTGGGCGACAGCACCGGGGCGCGCATCGGTGACTGGGTCCTAGCCGTCGGGAACCCCTTCGGCCTCGGCGGCTCGGTGAATGCCGGCATCATCTCGGCGCGCGGGCGGGACATCAACTCCGGCCCCTACGATGACTATCTGCAGATCGACGCGCCAATCAACCGTGGTAACTCCGGCGGGCCGCTGTTCGATGCCCGGGGGCGGGTCATCGGCGTCAACACGGCCATCTTCTCACCGAGCGGGGGCAACATCGGCATCGGCTTTGCGATTCCAGCGGAGACCGCCGCAGACATCGTTAGGGAGTTGCGTGAAAGCGGTCGGGTGGAGCGCGGCTGGCTCGGCGTGCAGATCCAGCCGGTGAGCGAAGGCGTGGCCACCAGTTTAGGGTTGGAGCGCGCGGAGGGTGTGCTCGTCGCCGACGTGTTGCCAGACAGTCCGGCCCTAGCCGCAGGGGTCAGAAGCGGTGACGTCATTGTGCGGGCCGCGGGCGAGACGATGACGGCATACCGCGATCTCACGAAGCTCGTCGCCCGCATCGACGCCGGAACAAACATCGAGCTGGAGGTGATCCGCGGCGGCAAAGTCCAGGTGCTGGAGGTCACCATCGGCCGCATGCCCCAGGACGACCTGGCCATGAACCAGCCCGACGCGGCCGGAGACGACGACGGCTCGCGCATCGGGCTGATGTTGACGCCACTCACACCAGAGATGCGCCAAGAGCGCGGCCTAGACGCCGACACCGCTGGTGTCCTGGTGGCGCAAGTGGAGCCGGGCAGTCCTGCACAGCGCGCCGGCATCCGCGCTGGCAACCTCATCAGCATGGTGGGGCAGGAGCCGGTCACAGACCCTGAGGACGTAGCCCGCGCGGTGCGCGAGGCCGCGCAGTCGAATCGCCCCTCGGTGCTGCTGCGTGTCGAGCAGAACGGCGAGCAGCGCTTTGTGGCAGTGCCTTTTGCATAACCTGAAGCTGAAGGCCGGGTCCTAGCGGGTCAGGTTGAGTCCGCTCGCCCCTGGCCATAAGCAACCCTCGACATGCGCGTCCTGCTCATCGAAGACGACACCCAGCTCGCGGCCTACCTCGGCAAGGCCCTGCGCGAGGTGGGCGCCACGGTTGACCATGCCGCGGATGGCCGCGATGGACTGCTGCTCGCGGCGGCCAACGACTACGACGTCTTGGTCATCGACCGCATGCTGCCGTCGCTCGACGGCTTGAGTGTCTTGCGCACCCTGCGGGCGTCCGAGAATCGCACACCGGTGCTTATTCTGAGTGCCCTCGGCGAGGTCGACGACCGCGTCGAGGGGCTGCGCGCCGGCGGCGATGATTACCTGGTGAAGCCCTTTGCGTTTTCTGAGCTGCACGCCCGCATCGAGGCCCTGCTGCGCCGTGCGGTACCCGAAGACCAGCCGCAAACCCACTTCACGGTCGGTGACCTGGAGCTCGACCTGCTCACACGCGAGGTCACGCGCGCCGGCAAGAAGATCCCACTGCAGCCGCGCGAGTTCCGGCTGCTGGAGTACCTCATGCGCCACGCCGGGCAGGTGGTCACCCGTACCATGCTGCTGGAGCATGTCTGGGATTATCACTTCGACCCCCAGACCAACGTCATTGACGTCCATGTCAGCCGCCTGCGTGGCAAGATCGACCGCGACTTCGACGTGCCGCTTCTGCAAACGGTGCGCGGCGCGGGTTACGTGATCCGTGAGCCCTAACGACCGACCCGCTGCGCCGTCACTGCCCGGTCTGAAAGCGTTGGCTGTCGCCGACGGCGGCTCCTTGCGTCCGCCCGGCGCCCTCAGCCGCCCGTTCACGCGCCCCCGAGAGGTCTTCGCGAGCTTCACCTTTCGGCTGGCGTTGCTGTACGCGGCACTGCTGGCGTGCTCGGTGATCATCCTGCTCGGCTTCATGTATTGGTCCACCGCCGGCTACATGGCCAGGCAGACAGACGCAACCATCGAGGCAGAGATCCAGGGTCTGGCCGAGCAGTATCGGCGCCGTGGTCTCTCCGGCCTCACCACCCTACTCGTTGAGCGCAGCGCCCGTCGGCCCACCGGCGCCGGCGTCTATCTCTTGGCGGACAGCGAGTATCGGCCCCTGGTGGGCAACATCGACGCCTGGCCGGACGTGGAGCCGGACCGCGCTGGGTGGATCGACTTCCGCCTGCGCGATGCCGTGGCCTCGGGCACGGCGTTGGGGGAGGAGCACGCGGCCCGCGGCAAGGTCTTCCGCCTGCGCGGCGGTTTACGGCTGCTTGTGGGGCGGGATGTGCGTGAGCTCGCGGCCATCCGCGGTTTGATCCGTGACGCCCTCGGCTGGGGGCTTGCCATGACGGTGGCGCTGGCGCTCACCGGCGGCTGGGCCATGAGCGTAGGCGTTGTGCGCCGCATCGAGGGCGTCAACCAGGTCGGCCGCGAGATCATGGAGGGCGATCTCTCGCGACGTATCCCCACCGACGGCAGTGGCGATGAGCTCGACCAGCTCGCGGTCAATCTGAACCGAATGCTCGGGCGCATCGAGGCGCTGATGGCGAGTGTTCGGCAAGTCTCGGACAACATCGCCCATGACCTGCGCACGCCACTGTCTCGGCTCCACGCCAAGCTGAGCCAACTGCGGGACACCGACCTCGGGCCGGGCGTCGCGGCGCGTGTCGACGAGGCCATCGCCGACGCCGAGGAGCTCCTGGCAGCCTTCAACGCCCTGCTGCGCATCGCGCGCGTAGAGTCCGGCAGCCGACGCGCCGCCTTTCGAGATCTGGACCCGGTGGTCTTGCTCCACGACGTGGCAGAGCTGTATGAGCCACTGGCGGCCGACAAGGGCCAGCAGCTTGAGGTGTCGCCGGCGCAGTCTGCCGCGGCCGCCGGGGGACAGCGCATCCATGGTGACCGAGACCTCCTGTTTCAGGCGCTGGCCAACCTGCTCGACAATGCCATCAAGTACACGCCGCCCGGCGGGCGCATCCGCCTCGAGGCGGCGCCCCTGGGCCGCGGCGTGCAGCTCAGCGTGAGTGACTCCGGCCCTGGCATCCCCACTGAGCTGCGCGGGAAGGTGCTGCAACGCTTCTACCGCATCGACGCGAGTCGCTCTGCGCCCGGGCATGGGCTTGGGCTCAGCCTGGTGCAGGCGGTGGCCCAGTTGCACGGCGCGGACCTCACGCTGGATGACGCGGGCCCGGGTTTGCGAGTGATGCTCAGCCTCCAATCAGCGCCGTCGAGCAACGGCGACGGCCAGCTACTTCAGACCAGGCCATTGCAGGCTTCACCCTGAGCCAAAGCGCCCGCAGGGCCATGGGTTGCGAACCGACTGGACTTACTCGGCTGCTGCACGTGCCTGTTCCAACCAGGCGTCGAACTTCTCGCGGTTGGCAGCAATCCACGCCTTGGCATGTCTGGCGATGTCGGCTTCGCTGTCTTCGCCGTCGCGCATGCGTAGGTTCTGCGCGCTGATATCGTAGTTGCTAATCCGCATGATCTTGAACAGCTCGGCGGCCGCCGGGTTGGCCGCGGCCCATTCCCTATTGGCGACGATGCGCTGGTCGTTGGCCTGGAAGCCGTAGTTGGAGCCGTCCGGCAGGGAGGTGTCCACGTCTTCACGCTCCCCGGGTAGGGAGCTGAAGGGCACCTCCAGCCAGACCACATCCTCGCCCGGAATCAGCACGCCGCTGACCCAGTAGGGCGTCCAGGTGTAGTACAGGATGGGCTTACCCTCCTCGTAGCGGGCGATGGCGTCGGCGATGATGGCCGAGTAGCTGCCCTGGTTGTGGGTGACGGTGTCACGCAGCTCGTAGGCGTCCATGTGGTGCTCGATGACCTTCTCGCAGCCCCAGCCTGGCGGGCAGCCGGCGAGGTCGGCCTTGCCATCGCCATTGGCGTCGAAGAGCTTGGCGATCTCCGGGTCCTTGAGCTGCTCGATGTTGGTGATCTCGTACGCTTCGGCGGTCTCTTTGTCGATGAGGTAGCCCTGGATGGAGCCGGAGGAGTAGACCCCTTCGCGGTAGAGCTTCGCATCACCGCCGGCGGCCTCATAGAAGTCGATATGCAGCGGATCCCAGTGCGCGGCGATGAAGGTTGCATCGCCGTTGCCGATGGCCACGTGTCCCGCGGCGTATTCGATCTCCTTGATGTCCCTGACGTCATAGCCAAGCTCCTGCAGCGCCTCCGTCACCAATAGGGTCTGGAAGGTCTCCTCGGCGATGGAAGACTTGATGGGGTGGACGGTCACCCCCTCGCCGGGCTGGTCGGCCGCCATGGCGCCGCCGGCAGCGGCCGTCATGGTGGTGAATAGGGCTGCGCGCGTGTAGGTCCTTAGGGTCAAAGTTGCTTGCATGGACTGCTCCTGTCAGTGGGTGGGTTGATGGCGTCGCCGGCGCGGCGCATCGACAGCTTGTCGTGCCGCAACCAGTGGGCGCCGTCGATCAACCTGGTGTGGGTACCAACGCCCCGGGCCTTACCAGATTAGTACTGAGGTGTGTGCCTTGCAGCTCGGAGTCTGCAGTGGGGGCACATTAGGCGGTGTGCCGCACAAATAACGCGCGCACCAGGCCAGCAGGGCCGGCCTCGTACCAATGCCGGGTCGGCTTGTCGCGATCGGATTGGCCGATGGCCTGGGTCATGCGGTCCAAGATAATCGCGAGCAATACGATGCCAACGCCACCGATGGTTGCGAGCCCCATGTCCAATCGGCCGATACCGCGCAGGACCATCTGACCAAGGCCGCCGACCGCGATCATGGAGGCGATGACCACCATGGACAGCGCCAACATCAACGTCTGGTTGACCCCGGCCATGATGGTGGGCATGGCCAAGGGCAGCTGCACCTTGAAGAGCAACTGGCGCTTGGACGCACCGAAGGAGCGCGCCGCCTCCACCAAATCTGCCGGCACCTGGCGGATACCCAGGTTGGTGAGTCGGATCAGCGGCGGTAATGCAAAGATGATGGTCACCACCACGCCCGGCACATTACCGATGCCGAACAACATCACCACCGGCACCAGATAAACGAAGGCAGGGGTGGTCTGCATGGCGTCCAGTACGGGCCGCACCACCGCCGCGGCACGGTCGCTCCGGGCCAGCCAGATCCCCACGGGTAGGCCGATGAGCAGACAAAAGACCACGGAGGTCAGCACCAGGGCCAAGGTCACCATGGCGGGGGCCCAGGCACCGATCAGGCCGATGAGCACCAATGAGATCACCGCGCCGACGCCGAGTCGCGTGCCGCCCGCCTGCCAGGCCAACAGGCCCATGATGACCACCATGAGTGCGTCCGGAATGGCGAGCAGCGTGGACTCGATGCCCGTCAGCGTCGCGTCGATGGGAAGGCGAATGGCCTGGAATACCGGCCGGAAATTGGCCACTAGCCAGTCGAGGCCCGTGTCCACCCAGGCCCCCAAGGGCAGCAGAGCCTCCTGAAAGGGGTGCCAGAGGTCCAGCGTTGCCACGTCGCTGTCGGCGCCGCTGGCCGCGAGCCAGTCGCCGGCTGTCGCCTCGGCATCACCTGCCGTGCCGCCCCAGGGGTTGGCGGCACCGGCGGGCTCCGGTGGTGTCTCCGCCGGGGTGCCTGATTGCAACGCGGCGGCGCCGGTATCGGCGGCCCACGGATTACCGCTGCCCGCGCTGCCCATGTCCGCGTTGCCGCCGGACCAGGGGTTTGTCGCGTCGTTGGCCATGGCTCAGTGGTCTCCTACACGGCTCGCCGCGCTCCCGGCAGCGTCAAGGCCCACGGCGGGCGCGGATTCCAGTACGGGGTCGACCTCGCTGTCGGCATTCGCCGCTGGCTGGGTATCGGGGTGTTCCCCCGCGTCCTCCGTTAGAGCGACATCGACGGGCGGGGCTTCCTCGTCCAAGCGGACCAGGAGCGCAATCATGCGATCAAGCTCGATCTTGCGTCGCCGGCTCTCGTCCTCGGTGAGCGCCTGAGTGGCGACGAGCATGTCTTGAATGGCAACACAGTCCAGGGCCGCGCCGCGGGCGGTCTCGAAGTGGTGCATGCGATCGGCAGCGGCCGTCTTGGCATGGCCTGCGGCGACATTGAGCGGTACCGATCGGCTTGCCAGCAGCCATTGATCGGCATCGGTGCGATGGAGGCCCTGCAGCGTGCTCGCCTTCTGGTAGACCCAGGCGGCGTAGGCGATCGCCAACGGGTAGACCTCGAGCCGTTCGTGACCCAGCGCTGCGAGCTCGGGTAAGGCCGCTTCGGATTGGCTTGCTTTCGGGCTCGCCGCGGTGTCTGAGTCCCGATCCAGGGTTTCCAGCAGGCACGCCTTGGTGATCACGCCGCGGTAGCGGTTGTGTGCGTCCACGACTGGAACGCCGCAGGGCGTCGCAGCGACCGTGCCCAGCGACTCGCTGACGCAGGTGTCCGCCGCCAAGGTCGGCACATCGCGCAGAAAGGCGTGTTGCAACCGCGGCTCGGCCTGTCGCAGCTCGCGCTGCAGGGAGTCGATGGACACGACACCATGAAAGTGCTGGCCCTTGTCCACTACGTAGCCGAACTCTCTGTCGTGCTCGCGCAGGCGGTTCAGCGCGGCGCGGATGCCGTCATCCCGGCGTTCGATCACCGTCACCTGGGTACGCCGGGCGATGTCGCCGGCCTTGAAGACCGAGGCCACATCCACGCCGCGAAAGAATGAGCGCACATACGCGTCCGCGGGGTTGTTCAGGATGTCGTCAGGGGTGCCCACCTGCACCACGCGCCCGCCCTCCATGATGGCAATGCGATCGCCGATGCGCATGGCTTCGTCGAGGTCGTGGGAGATGAAAATGATGGTGCGCTCGCTGTGCTCCTGGAGCTTCAGCAGCTCATCCTGCATCTCGCTGCGGATGAGCGGGTCGAGCGCCGAGAAGGCCTCGTCCATCAGCATGACGGAGGGGTTATTGGCCAGCGCCCGCGCCAGGCCCACGCGCTGCTGCATGCCGCCGGAGAGCTCATCGGG
>CAZGCI010000074.1:0-20699 GCA_964524185.1 uncultured Thiohalocapsa sp.
GAACCAATTCAACGCATTTCGATGTTGACGGCCAAGACGGTATCTACGCCGTGCCCCGGCTTGTTGAGCAGTTACGGCTTCAGGACCAAACCACCCGACACTAGCACTCTCCACCCGAGAGTGCTTGAATTTGAGTATGCGGTGCCACAGCTGCCCAATAACCTTAAAAATTGTCGGATTTGAAGTCCCTCGGAGGTCACCCCAATGCGAATGGACAAGCTCACCAGCAAATTCCAGATGGCACTGGCCGATGCGCAATCCCTTGCCCTCGGCCGAGATAACCAGTTCATCGAGCCAGTCCACCTAATGGTGGCGCTGCTGGACCAGGACGGCGGCACTGTACGCCACCTTTTGGCCCAAGCAGATGTCAACGTCAACCGGCTGCGCTCGGCACTCGGCGAAGCCCTGGAGCGCCTGCCCAAGGTCTCCGGCACCGGCGGCGACGTCAGTGTCTCCAACGCCCTCGGTAAGCTGCTGAACCTGACCGACAAGCTCGCCCAGGCGCGCAACGATGCGTACATCTCATCCGAGCTGTTCGTGCTCGCCGCGCTGGAGGACAAGGGCGAGCTCGGCAACATGTTGCGTGACGCCGGCGCCAGTAAGGGCGCCGTGGAGAAGGCCATTGAGCAGATGCGCGGCGGCGAGTCGGTGCAGGACCCCAATGCCGAGGAACAGCGCCAGGCGTTGGAGAAGTACACCATCGACATGACCGAGCGCGCCGAGCAGGGCAAGCTCGACCCGGTCATCGGCCGCGATGACGAGATCCGCCGCACCATTCAAGTCCTGGCCCGGCGCACCAAGAACAACCCGGTGCTCATCGGTGAGCCCGGCGTCGGCAAGACCGCCATCGTGGAAGGCCTGGCCCAGCGCATCGTCAACGGCGAGGTGCCGGAGGGACTCAAGTCCAAGCGGCTGCTGGCCCTGGACATGGCCGGGCTTATTGCCGGGGCCAAATACCGCGGCGAGTTCGAAGAGCGCCTGAAGGCGGTGCTCAACGACGTCGCCAAGCAGGAGGGCAACGTCGTCCTGTTCATCGACGAGCTGCACACCATGGTGGGTGCCGGCAAGGCCGAGGGCGCCATGGACGCCGGCAATATGCTCAAGCCCGCGCTGGCCCGTGGCGAGCTGCACTGCATCGGCGCCACCACGCTGGACGAGTACCGTAAATACGTCGAGAAGGACGCGGCGCTGGAGCGGCGCTTCCAAAAGGTACTGGTGAACGAGCCCAACGTGGAGGATACGGTGGCCATCCTGCGCGGGCTCAAGGAGCGCTATGAGGTGCACCACGCCGTGGAGATCACGGACCCGGCCATCGTCGCCGCAGCCACGCTGTCCCACCGCTACATCACCGACCGCCAGCTGCCCGACAAGGCCATCGACCTCATCGATGAGGCCGCGTCCCAGATCCGCATGGAGATCGACTCCATGCCGGAGGAGATGGACCGCCTCGACCGCCGGCTCATTCAGCTCAAGATCGAGCGCGAGGCGCTCAAGAAGGAATCCGACGAGGCCTCCAAGAAGCGCCTGGCGGACCTGGAAGTGCAGATCGGGAGCCTGGAGCGGGAGTTCTCCGACCTGGACGAGATCTGGAAGTCCGAGAAGGCCGCCGTACAGGGCACCGCGCACATCAAAGAGGAGCTCGACCGCGCCCGAGTCGAGATGGAGACGGCCCGCCGTGCCGGCGACCTCACCCGCATGTCCGAGCTTCAGTACGGTCGCATCCCGGAGCTCGAGAAGCGGCTCGCCGCCGCTGACGAGGCGGCGCAGAACGAGACCCAACTGCTGCGCAACAAGGTCACGGACGAGGAGGTCGCTTCCATCGTCTCCAAGTGGACCGGCATCCCCGTATCCAAGATGCTGGAGGGCGAGCGCGAGAAGCTGCTGCAAATGGAGGCGGAGGTCGAGAAGCGCGTTGTGGGCCAGCACGAGGCGGTGCGCGCGGTGTCGGATGCCATCCGCCGCTCCCGCGCCGGACTGTCGGACCCGAACCGGCCCATTGGGTCGTTTCTGTTCCTGGGCCCCACCGGCGTCGGCAAGACCGAGCTCTGCAAGGCCCTGGCCGAGTTCATGTTCGACACCGAAGAGGCCATGGTGCGCGTGGATATGTCGGAGTTCATGGAGAAGCACTCCGTGGCACGGCTCATCGGCGCACCACCTGGCTACGTGGGCTACGAGGAGGGCGGTTACCTAACCGAAGCCGTCCGCCGTCGGCCCTACAGCGTCATCCTGATGGATGAGGTGGAGAAGGCCCATCCGGATGTGTTCAATATCCTGCTGCAGGTGCTCGACGACGGTCGCCTCACGGACGGGCAGGGCCGCACCGTGGACTTTCGCAACACGGTCATCGTCATGACCAGCAACCTCGGCTCGGACATCATCCAGCAAAAGGCCGGTGAGGCGAACTACGCCGAGATGAAGGACGCCGTGATGGAAGTGGTGCGCCTCGCCTTTCGGCCGGAGCTCATCAACCGCATCGATGAGATCGTCGTCTTCCATCCGCTGGAACCGGAGCAGATCCGCGCCATCGCCCGCATTCAGATCGGCTACCTCAAAGACCGGCTTGCCGACCGCGACATGCAGCTCGACGTCAGCGACGCCGCGCTTGACCTGCTCGGCGAGGCGGGCTTCGACCCGGTCTATGGCGCGCGGCCCTTAAAGCGCGCCATCCGCGCCCAGCTCGAGAATCCGCTCGCGCAGCAAATCCTCGCCGGCCACTTCAAGCCCGGCGATACGGTGCAGGTGGACGTGGAAGACGGCCGGCTCAGCTTCGGCGCGACGGTAGAGGCGGAGCTGGTCGACTAGGCGACAGCCAGGGCCGACTGGGGGCAGCCGCTTCCAGCAGGCGTGTCCCGATGCAGGCGTCGCGCCCGCGTCGGGCGACCTTGAACGAGGGGAAGACCTATCCCCTGAGGCTTCTCGAGACCCGGAGCGCGTCGCGTATCACGCAGACGGCCGCGGTGCGATTTTTTGCGCCGAGGCGTCGGTAGATCTCCTCCAAGTGCGTCTTCACCGTCGCCGGTGTGATGCCGAGATGACGCGCAATGGACTTGTTGCTGTCGCCCTGGGCGAGCCGCAGCAGGACCTCGGCCTGTCTGGGTGTGAGACCAAGCTGCACCATGGCACTCACAGACAGGGGTTCACCGGGGTGTGACAGGACGATCAGGTGGACAGCATCGGTGTCTGGAAACAGCGGAGAGACCTTTACCCGAAGCGGTTGGGGTGTGCTGTGCCCGATATTTTCCTGCAGGCCCTGCGCCGGCCCAAGGTTCGTGCGCAAGCGAACGAACACCTCAAGCAGCGACTGCGGCAACAAGGCGTCGACCTTGGGAACGCCCCCGAGGGAGCGCCGGCAAAGCGTGAGCGCAGGCTCCGTGACCGCCACCACGACGCCCAGGTTGGACACCACAATCAAGCCGACGCCGAGATAACGCTCACTCTGCACCAGCAGCTCCGCCAGTGCTCGCGATTTGAGCTCGAGCTCCAGACGGCGGTAAGCGTAACCGATGTGCAGTCGGGCGTGATCGATGAAGCGTCGCTCGGTGACGCCGAAAGCCCCGTGCCGGCGAACGAATTCCAGGTTGATCGCCACTGGGGCGACGGTTGGAATCTGGCACAGCAGACGAGACTGCTGCGCGCCGGATGCGCCCTCTCGCGTATTCATGCGACCCGGATGGAGTGAATCCTTCGACCCGACGGATCGCACGGATTGGCCTTGCAATGATCCGGCCTCGTTTTGTGGCGTAGCGGCCCCGTGAGGCCTCCCGCGATTGGTCGGAGCCAGCTGCTGCGCAGCCGTGCGCGGCCCAAGCACCTCATGGGCGTGCCCCTTCCGCAGTGGCTCTCCCACGAAAAAGATGCATCGGTCCGCCGGCAAAAGCTCGCCCATGCGTGCTGCAACAAAGCCGGGGAAGGCTTCGATGCGCTCGACCAACGCCAGATCATTGGCCAGGTCCAGGAGCTTGGCTAGATGGGAATTGCGAAGGTCAGCGTAGGCCATGGGTCTGAATGGCATACGCCGAACGGCGTATGGCATGCCGCAACGAATCCGGACATCGTGTAACCGGAGTATCTCTGAGGATCCCGGTCAATAACACCCCGCTTCAACGCGTTTTTGTTCGATGTCACCCTTTGAGTGTGCCCGCGCAACGGCGCCGCCCTGCTGCTGCTCGCCGCCTGCCCGATTGTGATGCCGACAGCATGAACCCCCGCGCGCGCTTCGCGACCTCCCAGAAGCCTCTCCGCGCAGATCGAGCGACAGAGCCAATGATCTGCCCTGAGAACCGACGGCAGCCGCTGCGCCATTAGACGTTTTCATGAGAGCCGCCTGATGCTGCTGCCCCGGTTATTATTGGTTCTGGGTCTTGCCTGGGCGTCCTTCGCCCAGGCCCAAACGCCGTCCCTGACGCTCGACACCGTGCAGGCGGCAGCCGGCCAGTCAGTGGGTGTGCCCCTGCGGGCCCAGGGCCTGGGCAGCGCCATCGCGGTGCAGGTCGACATCCGCTACGACCCGCAAGTCCTGACACCGCAGGCGCCGGAGCCGGGCACCGGGCTGAATGGTCATTCTGTGGACTGGCGCATCGTGGGCGAGGGCATACTGCGCCTGGTGGTGTACACAGACTCCTGTGTGGCCGTCGGCGACGGCAGCCTCGTTGTGCTGGCCTTCGATGTCGCAGCATCTGCAGCAGGCCGATCGCCGTTGACCTTTGCTGCAGCGCTGGCCACGGATGGGCAAGGCGCCGAACTTGATCCACTGAGTCTCACCGACGGCGCAGTGGTGATCGAGCCGTCGGCACGCCCCACGCCGATTCCAGCCACCTCCACATTCGGCACACTCCTGCTGGCGCTGGCGCTGGTCCTCGTCGCCCATCGCGCACGCTACGGCCGCTTCTATCTGCTGGCGCTGGCTGCCGTGTTGGTTACCAGCAGCCTGCCCGACCAGCCGCTCTACGCCCAGGATCGAGGCGCAGTCGCAGACATCGTCGACACGATCCTTGAGCGCTCTGACACGGGTGAAGACTGCAATGACGACGGCGTCGTCGACGTCCGTGATCTGGCTTGCCTGACTTGCGCGGCGCCGCGGCCGGAGAACCAGCCGCCCCAGATCACCTCGACGCCCGTGACAGCTGCCACGAGCGGAGTCGTATACAGCTACCAGGTCATCGCCGAAGACCCTGACCAGGGCGACAGCCTGATCTACAGCCTACCCCTCGCCCCCGCCGGCATGAGCATCGGCGCAAACAGCGGCCTGATCACCTGGACGCCCACAGAAGCCGGTCAGGTGGGTGTGCAGGTCCAGGTCACCGACAGCGGCGGCCTCAGCGCGACGCAGGACTACCAGATCACGGTCACCGAGGAGAATCCGCCCCAGCTGCTGCCGGTTGGCGATCGCACCATCCCCGCCGGCGATGCCTTCACCACACGGCTCTTCGCCGTCGATCCGGATCCAGGCGACACGCTCTCCTTCAGCCTGACCACCGCCCCGGACGGCATGGGCATCGACCCGAGCACCGGGGACCTCACCTGGACACCGCCAGCGGCAGGGGAGAACACCGTCACCGCCCGCGTCACCGACAGCACCGATCGCTCGGACACCCAAAGCTTCACCGTCACGGTGACCGAGCCGTTCAGCCCCGGCAGCACCAACAGCCCTCCGACCCTGGCCCCCATCGCCGACCAGACACTGACCGAAGGCGACACCCTGGGCCTGACCGCAGAGGGCAGCGACCCCGATGACGGCGACACGCTGACCTACAGCCTGGCGGCCGCCCCGGACGGCATGGTCATTGACGAAAGCACCGGCGCTATCGGCTGGGTCGCGACACCACCCGGCACCTATGACGTGACAGTCCTGGTCGAGGATCAGGGCGGTTTGGTGGCGGCGCAGGCGTTCATCGTGACGGTCGAGGCCATCAACGCCGCCCCGACGGCGAATGACGATGTGTACATCGCGCGCAAGGGCGAGACGCTCACCATCCCGGCGCCCGAGGGCGTGATCCAGAACGACAGCGATCCCAACGACGATCCACTCAGCGCCACGCGCCTGACCGACCCGACCAGGGGCACCATCGACAGCTTCAGTGCTGACGGCAGCTTCAGCTATACGCCGGGCGAGCCGCCGGGCATCACGATCGGTGTGGTGCAGAAATGTCGCAGCGACCTCGGTACCAACGTAGCATCCGGGACCCTGGCTGCGGCGGACGTCGACCAGGATGGAGACGTGGAGCTTGTCGGTTTCGTTTCGCGAGGACTTTCCACCAATGTCATCATCGTGGACCCGAGCGACTGCAGCTACGAGCAGTTCGAGATCGGTGATGACATGGGACAGGCGGAGTGGTTGACCGTACCGACGCTGGTCAATCTGGATGATGACCCCGAGCTGGAGGTCGTCTCCCAGTATTTGCGCTTCAATCCCGCGATACCGGCCTTCGACGAGCGCCTGTTCGCGACCAACCTCGATGGCACACCCATCGACGCATGGGTTGCCACAAACGGCGCCAACGGTCTTTCCGGCGCCAATTCATTTGATACGGGCCTGAACTCAGCCAACCGCCTTTCCGGCCCCGTTGCTGTCGACCTCGATGGCGATGGAAACACGGAGTTGGTGGTAGGGATCACCAATGCATCGATCGGCAACGGCGTGGCCGGCGTTACCTCCCACGCTGTCGTCGCCTACGACGGCCGCACCGGTGCTGTCATCTGGGAATTCATCGGTGACTTCACGTCACTGATCAATCGCTCCGAGACACCGAACATCGTCGATCTCGACCTCGATGGCGACCCGGAAATCATCTGGAGCCATCACGTCCTCGACCACGAGGGCAACCTGCTCTTCAACCTGCCGGTGGATGAGCAGCCCAGTCTTGGCGGAGGCAAGTTCTTCCTCTCCACGGCTGTTGCCAACTTCGACAACGATCCCTTTCCCGAGATTCTCGGCATCGACAGGCTGAACATCCGGCTCTACTCCCACGATGGCCAGGTCCAGTGGGAGATCCCCTGGGACAGTACCCGCTCAGCTGGATTCCCCTGGTCCGACATCACCATCGCCGAGCTGGATGGCGACCCCTTCCCCGAGTTCGTCGTGATGCTCACCCCCGATGCGGATTTCGGCATCACCCTCTACGCCTTCGATAGCGACGGCCAGGAGTTGTGGAACCACGGACCGCAATCGCTCGACCTGGTCGTCGCGCAGTTCGGCCAGACCCTGTCGTCGTCGCCCGTAGCCATCGACCTGGACCGGGACGGCATCGACGAGTTGATCCAGGTTCGCGGCACCACGACCAACGGCGTTGATTACGCAGGCCTGTACATCTTCGATGGCGAGACCGGGGCGATCCTCGATTTCCACCCAGGCCAGACACAGAACAACAACGATGAAACACTGACCGTCGCCGACATCGACGGCGACGGCAGTGCGGAAATCGTCACCAACATCAACACGGAATCCGGCTTCGACCCGATCGAGATCTGGGACCACCTGCCGGGCAATCCCTTCCCGCCCGCGCCGCGGATCCGCTCCGGCACCCGATTCCAGACGTCCTGGGCGAACGAAGACGGCAGCATTCCTGCAAGCCTGGAGCCTTTCTGGCTGCAGCCGGGGCAGAACGGCTGGAACCGGCTGGCGCCGCCGCTCGACCCGCTCAACCCGGAAAGCGACAGCTTCACCTACCGTGTGAGCGACGGCGAGTTCGACTCCAACACCGCCACGGTCAACATCGAGATTCGCCCCAACGGCAACCCGCCGTTCTTCCTCAGCGAGCCGGTCACCGGTACTTCGCGTGGCGTCACCTACGAGTACGATCCGCTCACCGTGGATGTGGATCCCGGTGACGTGGTCACCTACGCCCTCGTCAACGGTCCTGCGGGGATGACCATCGATCCCGACACGGGATCGCTGCGCTGGAATGCCGAAGTCGTGGGCGACTACCCGGTCTCCATCGTGGCGACGGACACGCTGGGCCTCTCCAGCGCCCAGATCTTCACCGTGTCCGTCGGCGACCCCGTCACGGTGCCCGACGTCGTCGGCTCGACCGAGGCAGACGCCGAAGCCACGCTCATCACAGCCAACCTGAGGAAAGGCGCCGTATTTGTCGCTTCCTCCCCGACCGTTCCGGCCGGCCAGGTCCTGAGCCAGTCGCCCCCGGCGGGCTCCGCCGCCGCGTTTGGCAGCGCCGTCGCCCTGACCCTCTCCCTGGGCCCCACACCGCTGGACCGTGACGATGACGGCGATGGCTTCTCCGAGAACGACGGTGACTGCAACGACGCCGATGACAGCATCTTCCCCGGCGCCAACGATCCAGAGGGCGACGGCATCGACCAGGACTGCGACGGTCTCGACGGCAACAAGACCCTCGTGGCCATCGAGATCAGCCCGGGCAGCAAGCGCGTGCTGACCGGTGAGCCCACGCCGCTGATCGCCACGGGTATCTTCGATGACGGCACGGCGCAGAACCTCACCGCAATAGCCAGCTGGAGCAACGGACCGACGTTCTCCGCCGGCAGCGCCGGTGCCTTCCAGGCCAGCGCGACGTTCCGCGGTGTTACGGGCACGGCGGACTTCACGGTGCTCGATCGCGTGGCGGAAGACCTGGCGCCGATCGCACGCATCGACTCGCCGGCGAGCGGTGAGGTCGTTACCGCGCCGACGGACATCGAGGGCTTGGTCTCCGATGCCAACCTACTGCGCTGGGAGCTGGCCTACCGCTATGCCGGCGAGGACGACTTCGTGGTCTTTGAGGAGGGCGGCAGCCCCGCCGGGGGCGGTCCGCCGATCGGTGAGTTCGACCCGACGACGCTGCTCAATGGTCTGTACGACATTCGCCTGCGGGCGTACGACCGGGGTGGGAATGTCAGCGAGGACCGCACCGTCGTCGAAGTCGACGGCGGCTACAAGCCGGGCGCATTCACGTATGCCTTCCTCGACCTTGCTATGCCCCTGTCTGGACTGCCGATCTCCGTCTATCGCAATTACGACAGCCGCAAAAAGTCGGCCGACGATTTCGGAGTGGGCTGGTCGCTGGATGTTCAAACCATCAGGCTGCAGAAGAGCCGGGAACGGGGCAGTGGCTGGCGCGTCAATCGGTCCGGTTTGAGCTTCTCGATTGCGCGAACCGATCAGCACCTGGTAACGATCACGATGCCGGATGGCCGCGTGGAAGCCTTTGACCTGGTCGTTACGCCGCAAAACTCGGCGATCGTCCCATTCCCGCCCTTTGCCAATCGCGCCCGCTTCGTGCCGAGGCCCGGTACGCGCGGCACCCTGGAGACGCTGGAGAACGATTTCCTCACGATCCTCGGTGCACAGCCCGGTCCCGTCGAGTTCCTCGACGACGGCAGCACGGAGGTGTTTGATCCGGATCTGTTCCTCTACACCGCCGAGAGCGGCGCCCGGATCACCATTCGCGCGTCCACCGGCGTCGAGAAGCTGGAGGACCGCAACGGCAATACGCTGATCTTCAGCGATTCGGGGATCGAGCATTCATCGGGGGCGAGCGTGCTGTTTACGCGTGACGCCCAGGGGCGCATCACGCGCGTCACGGACGCCCGGGGCAATCCGCAGGACTACACCGACGATGCCAACGGCAACCTCACCTCTCATCGCGATGCCGAGGGCAATGTCACGCGCTTTGCCTACGATCGGCAGCACAACCTGATTTCGATCCAGGACCCGCTGGGCAATACGCCATTGAGGAACGAATACGACAGTGCGGGTCGGCTGGTGCGCCAGGTCGATGCCGAGGGCAATGCCATTGAGTTCACGCACGATCCGGATGCACGTCAGCAGGTGAACACGGACCGTACCGGGGCGGTGACCGTGTACACCTTTGACGAACGGGGTAATACGACCTCGGTGACGGACGCGATGGGCAACACCACTCAGTTCACGTACGACGGGGACGACAACATGGCCTCGCGCACCGACGCGCTCGGCAATACCTGGCGCTACGAATACAACGCCATCGGTCTCCCCACGTCCATGGAAGACCCGCTGGGGAACACCATGACACGCACATACGACAGCGTAGGCAATCTGCTGAGTGAGACCTCTCCCCGTGGAAACACGCGATCCTTCGAGTACGACGCCCGGGGCAACCTGGTGAGGGAGATCGACGCCACCGGTGCGGTACGCGAGTACAGCTACGATGATTCGGGCAACCCGATCAGTGCCACCGATCGCAATGGCAACCGGATGACAATGCGCTATGACGCACAGGGACGCCTGGTAGGGCGCACCTTCCCGTCGGGGTCGACGGAAGCGCTTGATCTCGATCCAATGGGCAATGTCCTCAGTGCCGAGTACCGCGGCCTGGTCGACGGCGTCGAGCGTTCGATCGAATGGCGCTTCGTGTATGACGCCAACGGCAACGTGATCTCGACCTTTGATCCGGTATCCGGTGAGCGGCTGGATACGGAATACGACGCCAACGGGCAGCCCGTATCCGGCGAGTCAGAAACCGGCCTGCGCTGGACGGCGGTGCGCGATGCCCGCGGCGACCTGACCAGCGTGTTCGACGAGGCCGGCTTCGGGTATAGCGCCGAGCACGATCGGGAGGGGCGCGTGACGATGCTCGATGCCGCTGGAATGGGCGCCATCGATCGAAGCTACGATGCACTGGGTCGTACGGTAGCGACGTCGTTCCCCGATACGGACCCGACCTCGATCGAGTATGACGCCGTAGGACAGATGGTAGCCACGGTCGATGCCGCCGGAATCCGAACGGAGTACGCCTATGACGAGGTCGGGCGTCAAAGTTCAGCGTCGACCGTCGGCCGTGGTTCGATTTCCCAGGTATTCGACGCCGACGGCAATATCGTCTCTGGCACCGACGTGTACGGGGGCACCTACACCTACGCGTACGACGACAATAATCGCAGAACGAGGATCACCCGCCCCGATGGGTGGAGTCTCGTGTCGGAGTACGATGATGAGGGTAATCTCGTGCGAAGCATGGACGACTTCGGTGTGCCCTTCACTCACACCTACAATACGGTCGGACTGATTGACAGCACGCAGGACGCGGCCGGCAATACGACGCGCTGGACTTACGACGCCCTCGGTCGCGTGTCGAGCGCCTCGAGCCCCGGCGGCAGAGTCACGCGTTACATCTATGACGAGCGCGGGCGCCTTACCCGTATCAACCTGCCATCCGGCGCCACCGTTTCATTCACCCTGGACCGAGCCGACCGTCGTACGTCGGTCACGAAGGCCGACGGCGACGTCATATCCCTGGATTACGATGCTGCACTCCTGACAACGACCGTAAGCGGCCGATCCGGCGTCGAGACGTACCGGCACGACCTGCGCGGCAATATCGTCGAGCACACGGACAGCCTCGGCACCACGGAGATTGATCGCGACACCGCCAGCCGCATGGTCGCGTATCGTGGACCCTATGACCTGCAGCTGCGGGTGACGCGGGACGGTTCGGGGCGCGCGGTGGGCCTGACCTCCGGCGGTGAGACGACGACGATCGCCTACGGACCCCGGAACGGTGTGACGCGGTTGCAATCACCCGAAGTGACCGTCGATATCCGGCGCGACCTGGCCGGCTTGGTCACGGAAGCCGGGTTCGATGACGGCACGCAGCTGACCACGGGGCGCAATGCCATGGGGCTGGCCGTCAGCAATACCTGGGCTCAGGGGGCGAGCCCCATCATCAGCGAGTCACGCGTTTACGACGTCCGCTCCCGCATCGATGCCGTCACCTGGTCCGATGGCGCTGCTTATGCCTTCGGCTACGATGCCATCGGCCAGCTGGCCAGCTCGCGCATCGAAACTGCGGGCGGGCTGTGGGACAGCACCTACGAATATGATGCCGACTACAACCTCTCGCGACTCACGCGTAGCGGAACAGTGCTCGAGTTCTCCTACGACGCGAATGACCGGCTGATACAGGCGGGGTCGGAGCGCTTCGGCTGGGATCCGAACGGGAACCTTGCGCGCGTAAGCAGCGGGTCCCTCGTCGAGACGCTGACCTACGACGTGTACGACCGCTTGATCCGCTTTATTCGCACCGGCGTGGATCCCGTCGATATCCGCTACGAGTACGACTACGACGGTCTGCTGCGGTCACGCTGTGACGATGATGGCTGCTCCCGCTTCCTCTGGGACCGCAGCGCTGAGCCGTATCCGATGCTGCGCGAGGAGGTGGACGAGAGTGGTTCGCTCGTGGCGCGGTACTACCACGATGGGCGCTACCTTACGCATTCGGTGGCGGCGGACGGGACCGTGCGCAAGTACGCGCTCGATCATGTCGGCAGTCCGGTGCGCACGATCGAGGGAGGCGCTGTCGCCAGCTCCGTGACCTACGATGCCTTCGGCGTTGTCCTCGAAGGCACGCCGGGGCGGATCGGCTGGGGCAATGCGCTGCTCGATGAGGACACGGGCCTGCTCTTCATGCGCAGCCGCTGGTACAGCCCCGCGATGCGCCGCTTCATTCACGCCGACTCAGCGATTCCTGACGCGACCCGGCCCGCGTCCCTTAACCGGTACGTCTTCGCTGCAAACGACCCCGTGAACCGGACCGACCCCAGCGGGCAGACCACGCAAATCGAACTGAGTTCGGTGTTCAGCACCCTCGCCACGATCGCAAAGTCTGTAGAGCCCCTGATCGCGGGCGGTACGACCCTCGCCGTTGGCTGGGCCGCTGCCAACGCCACCCAGCCTGGGGGAGCATTCAAGGGTGAGCAGGAAGTTACGGCCAAATTCTACAACCCGGATGGCTTGGGTGGCGTCAGGGCAGTCAGCCTGGGTTTCCCGGGAAAAAACATCGGTCCCCTGAAGGCCAGCGCGGGTCTCTCCAGAGGAATCGAATTTATCGACGTGTACGCGAGGTCTTTCCGCGCCGGCTATCGCTTCGTCGGGCCGTCTATAGGTATCGGTAAATCAGCGTCGATATTCAAGAAGCTTGGGAGTGTCTCGTATGGTGCGTCGCTGATTGGAAAGTCAGAAATCTACAACGTCTATCGACAGAGCGATTACGAGGGACTTTTCGCTGCCGTAACCGGAGCCATTTCTGTGCCACCCAACATCAAGGCAGCGCTCGGCAGTATCGCCTTCAAATTGCTTCCGCTCAATGGGGGCGGGGGCAGTCTGTTCTGGTCTCCGTTCCGCGAGACAGTGAACGAGACGACGGGAGACGTCATCCGGCCGTCGTGGGGATGGAGGCTTGGCGTCGGCCATACGACCAAAACAGGAGGGAGCCTGTCCCTTTCTTTCACGTATTACTTTGGCAGCGAGTTCTTCCAGCCCTATCTGCCTTGAACAGTCTGGTACGCGATCCTCCGCCCAAAATTGTGACCTGACACACGCAACGCATTACGCCGAATTGGGATAATCTTTGAGGATCAATGATCGACCCCGTGGATCGACCCTTGACCGTTGCCCGAACAGTTTCGTCCCAGGCCGACATCACTGCTCTCCTGCTCTCGTGCGCTCCTGGTCCGCCGGCGACCGGGACGCGGAAGCGCAGGTCCTGCCTCTCATCTACGATGAGCCGTGCCGTACTGCCCGCACCGGCCTCAACGGCGACGCCGGCTCGATCACGATGCAGGCCACGGACATCGTCAACGAGGCGTATTTGCGCCTGGCGAGGCAGCGCGCAAGCGCCCGGCCGACAAGCGTGACCAATTACGAATTACGGTGCGAATTACGGCGAATTACGGTGACACTTTACCATTTACGCTAATTTTATTTGTTACGGGTCATTCTTCTGCGGAGGGACCGACCACGTTTGCCTGGACGGAGAGTTCGGCCAGGTCGTTTCTCGAGGCCGCCGAGCTCTTGGTCACCCATCCATGGTGGCCCTATAGTTTGACCCTTCAGGAGAGCGGCAACCTGCTCAGGATCCAACTTCCCGTGACAGTTTACTTATCCGGCCAGTCGGCCTTGGGGTCCAGCTCTCAGCAACGGTGCAGTCGACCTGGATCGTCCGAGACGGAGAGAATGTTCCGTGCTTGATAAGCTGCTATGTGGCCTGAACGATGACCCCAGCCTGACAACTGCACGATCCGATTGCCGTGTGCTCGGACATGCCGGCCAAGCAATTCGAGAGAGTCAGGTCTGCGAGCGCTTCAACTGGGCCGTCCATTCCTACTGCCAGATCGGGAAACACGACCACATGCTGGTAGACGCTCCGGGCGGCAACCTCGCCAAGGGCACGCGCCAGTTCTACGGCGGGGGTGATCTCCGGACCCGACTCGCTGGAGACGAGTGGGATGCTGGCTGCTTTCGCTAAGGGGGAAAAGGGGCCAGGCTCAAGCACCAACGGCACTGCAGTGGCTGCAAGACCGCGCAGGGCCGAATCACGAACGGATCCTGCCCTATCGAGCATTCGCTCGTGCCTGCAAATCAGTCATGCAAACTGCTTGCATCAGATTGCGGTATCGATGTCGGTGCGTGGAAAGTCGTTGCCTTTGAAAAGCAGCGGCTCATCATAGACCTTTGCCAGCGCATAACTGAAGCAATCCCCGAAGTTCAGTCCGGCTGGATGCTGCCCCTTTCCGTATCGCAGGAAGCCTTGGAAGGCGACGTCGGTTTGCGGCTGATCCACCGCAATGATCTCTGCATCCATGGTTGCCAGCAGCTCCGCCAACTCAGCAAGTCCGTTGTCGCGATGTGCCACCATCCGGGATTCCAGCAGCGTGGCTGCCGAGATCCGCACGCGGTCGGCTTTCAACAGGGTCTCGATAAAAGACTGGTATCCTTGTTCTTTGCGCAGGATCGCGATCAGCGCCGATGTGTCGACGATCATCGAGGTAGACCGTTCTCGTCGTAGCCGATGATCTCGTCAGGCGAAGGACTTCGCTGCGGCAGGCGTGCGGTGTAGCGTTCGGCGATCGATTCGAGCTTCTGGCGACGAGACTCGAACTGGTGGCTGCGCCGCAGTCTGGCGACCTCGTGCCGCAGCAGGTCAAGGACGATCTGCGACTTTCCGCGCTTGGTGACGGCCTGAATCTCCTGCAGCAAGGTTTCTGCTTCGCGGTTCTTGATGCTGATCGCCATCTTGCTATTCCGGATAGGTAGAACCAGGCGAAGATTCTATACCTTTGGGCCTCGGGTAGTCGAGGCTGGATCGGTGAATGGGGTCCGCGGGCGTCGAGTGGGCGTCGAGGGTCTTTTCGTTTGCCTTTCTCGACTGACCGCTCGCACGATCTTGCTGATGCGGGAGGAGTCTCACCAAACGTTCAAGGCCAGTTCCGGGGACAGTTTACTTAATTGCTTGCGCGAAGTCGGCTGGGCGCTGGTTTGCAGGTTACCTGGGCTGGGGAGGGGGCGTCGGCATGGCAAGACTGCCAAGGGTGGCTGCACCGGGATTGCCGCATCACGTGACCCAGCGAGGGAATCGGCGGCAACAGACGTTTTTTGCGGACGACGATTATGTGGAGTACCGCACGCTGCTCGCCGACTCGTGTCGCAGTTGTGGAACGCAAGTGCTTGCCTATTGCCTGATGCCCAATCACGTGCACCTCATCTTGGTTCCCGCCGACGAATTTGGCCTACGGGACGCGCTAGGGGAAGCGCACCGCCGCTATACCCGCATGGTCAACTTCCGCGAGGGTTGGCGAGGGCACCTTTGGCAGGAGCGCTTCCACTCCTTCGTGATGGACGAGCAACATTTGCTTGCTGCCGCCAGGTACGTCGAACGCAACCCGGTGAGAGCGCGTCTCTGCGCCTGCCCGCAGGATTGGCCGTGGTCAAGCGCTGCAGCGCACCTGGCCGGGAGCGACGATGCCTTGGTTTCTGTTCGGCCGCTCTTGGAGTTGATCCCCAACTGGGCGGCGTTCATCGGCGAGGAGGAGGGCGAGAGGTTCAACGAACTTGTGCGTAGTCACGCCAGCACCGGTCGGCCCCTCGGCTCCGACGCCTTCGTTGAATCGCTGGAGCGGCAACTCGCCCGGCCCCTTAAGCCGAGAAAGCCCGGACCCAAGCCTCAACAACGAGATGACCGTACCCTTGACCTATTCGACAGCGCAAAGCGCAATTGAGTAAACTGTCCCGGGAATTCCGTTCCGAGTAAACTGTCCCCGGAATTCCGAATTCCGAATTCCGAATTCCGAATTCCGAATTCCGGTGAACGATGACGAAAACGACATCGATCCCAGATCGGGGTCGCGATTCGCGGACTGCTGCACCAGTGTCTGGATTCGGCAAGACCGCTGCCGACTGTGTGTCGCCCAAAGCGCGCACGCCGTAGGAGCCCGCTTGCGGGCGACCACGGTGCGCTCGCGGCCGCAAAGGTCGCCCGCAAGCGGGCTCCTACCAAGCAAGGATTGCAGCCGGTCGCGTAAGGTGGGCACGTCGTTTGTGCCCGGGTGGCGTTTCCGAGTCGGTTCGCGTACATCGCCAGTCGGGAGCGATTCCGGGGCCATGCGATCCCATGTTGAGTTGGCGGATGCGCATTGGGTTGTTGGACGCTCGTTGCGCGTGGGCACAAAAAACGTGCCCACCCTTCAACCTAGAAGGAGCGGTTGGACGGTCGTCGGGGAGCGTCCCGCCTGTTCGGTGGGATCAAGCTGTCCAGCGAGGCACAAGGAGGCGGAACAGTCGCACGATGCAACGCGTTGTAACGCAGCTGGGCGCCAAGCGGGGCGTGCGATGGCGTTTGTGGCGACGCCCACCCAAGGGGTGACGATCACAGGCCGCCTGCATCTCAACAGGCACAGGCGGTTGGTTACACGTCGAGTAACTGCTCAAAAAGCCGGGGCGGGGGTAGGGTGTGCGCGCGCAGCGAGCGCACCGCAGGCAACGCGGGTGCCGGCAGGAACGGTGCGCAACCTTGCGCTCGCGCAGCCTACGCCGGCCCGCAGCGCCAGGTCGTGACGCACAACAGGGCTGCATGGGACGCGCCCTCGCTCCCGAGCAGACCCTCCCGACTCAGCGCCCTGGGTGCATCCCTCGCTGCAGTCGCTGATCCAGCCTGCAGGTTACCGCTCCTTTTTGAGAACCGACCACCGCGAAGTGGTCAACGGCGCTTTCTAGGTTCAGGGCTTCGGCCGTGGCACCTTGCGCAAAGGAGCGTCTGTCATCGAAGTGCCCGGCAAGCTTCATCGGCATGGTCACAGGTCGCGGCGCAGGCAGTGCCGCTCGGTGCCACCCGCGGCGCCAAAACAGGGTCTGGTAGCGGTGATCAGTCGATCCCCTCGATCTCCTCATAGATCGACGCAACGGGGAGCTCTAGCCCCAGGCAGTCGAGGGTCAGAACGCCCTCGGCGAAGACCTCGGCGGCCCAGTCGCCGGAGCGACGGTAGTGCCAGGCCGCTCGCTGTGACTGCGCGACCAACAGATAGTCCTGCAGGCTCGGCAGCGTCGTGTAGGCCAGGAACTTTTCTCTGCGGTCGATACGCTCGGTGGCGTCCGACAGCACCTCGACGATCACGCAGGGCTTGGTGGCGTAATGGGTCTCGCGGTCGCTCGGGTCGCAGCCGAGCAGCAGGTCGGGATAGTAGAAGATGTCCTGGTCGGCGATGCGCAGACGGACCTTCATGTCGTTCGCGAACAGCTGGCAGCCCCGACCTCTCACCAACGGCCGCAAGGTCGCAACCAGATTGGACACGATCAGCGCGTGCGTTCGGCTGGCACCGGTCATGGCGTAGACCTGCCCACCGATGTACTCATGGCGCAGCTCGCCGTCCGCCTCGCCGGAGAGATAGTCCTCGACCGTCAGCAAGGATGGCAGGGACGATGATTGCATGGTTGGATTCCTCGATTCCGCCAAACCTACACAGCCGTTGCCCAGTGGAACGCCCCGTGCGCGTTGGGCCTGCCGGTTGCGACACAGGCGTGTCTTGCATCCAACGCTAGCAACAAAAGCCAATGCCTGCTGGCCGATCAGGCGATGTGCAATCCCCGCAAGACACCCCGGCGCCGACTGCGACGATGCAGCCCGTCAGCCGGATGCAACGGCGCGACGCACGAGACCGAACGGACCGTTCGAGGCGGCGCCGACATCGGCACAGATGAACTCGCCCCGCCCTGTCCGCGCCTCGCGGCGAAAGGCGAGCACGACAGCATCTTGCCGACGAGATCCAGTGGTCGCATCGGGTCGCGCAAGCGCGTCGCCGCGCTCAGGGCGTCCCAGAATCGAACGGCCAACGCCGCTACACTAGCCCGTCCAATGGGCTGCGCACCCCCTGGCCGCCGCGGTTCAGCACATGGGTATAGATCATCGTCGTCGACACGTCCGCATGCCCCAGCAGCTCCTGGACGGTGCGGATGTCATAGCCGGATTCGAGCAGATGCGTTGCGAACGAGTGCCGCAGGCAATGACAGTTCACCTTCTTCGGAATGCCGGCGCGCTGCGCCGCGGCCTTCACCGCCTTCTGCAGGCCGTTCTCATGCACATGATGCCGCCGTGTCTTGCCGCTGCGCGGATCCACCGACAAGCGCCCGCTCGGAAAGACTTATTGCCAAATCCATTCACGCGGCGCGTTCGGCCACTTGCGCGCCAGGGCGTCCGGCAGAAAGACCTCGCCATAGCCCTGTGCCAGATCCTGCTCATGCAGGCCGCGAACCGTTTGCAGATGCGTCTGTAGCGGCTGCTCCAGTCGCTCAGGCAGCGGTACCACGCGGTCCTTCTGCCCCTTGCCATCGCGCACCACGATCTGGTGGTACTGGAAGTCGATGTCCTGGACGCGCAGCCGCACGCACTCCATCAACCGCATCCCGGTCCCATACAGCAGCGCCGCCATCAGGTGCTGGGTACCGTCGATGGCGCTCAACAGCCGTGCGACCTCAGAGCGCTCCAGCACCACCGGCAGGCGCTTCGGCCGCTTGGCCCGGGCGAAGTCGCCCAACGCATCGAGCGACTGCCCAAGTACCTGCTTGTACAGAAACGCCAGCGCATCCAACGCCTGGCTCTGCGTGCTCGCCGACACCGTGCCGCGCACCGCCAGGTCCTCGAGAAAGGCCCGGATGCGCTCCGCGCCGACCTCAGCCGGATCCCGATCGTCGCAGAACAGGATGAACCGGCAGACCCATGACTCATAGGCCTGCTCGGTGCGGATCGAGTACCTGCGCCGGCGGATTTCAGCTGCCATCCGCTCCAGCAATGGCCGATGCCCACCGCGCACTCGATCCAACGCCGACGGCGCGTTGCGCTTTGCTTTGAACCTGGCGCCCGACACCTCGCGACCCGAGACTGGCGCCGCTTGACCTGCATCCGTCCGCACCGGCCGCGACTCGCGTGCGATGGTCGGATGATCCGGCGCCAGCGAGCGTGCCGAATCGCGCCAGAATCCCCAGTCGACCTCACCTGCCACTGGCGACCGAGCGGTCGCGAGCAAGTTCTGTATAGCATCGACGATCTGCACGAATTGCCAGTCAGCGATTCTGTCTAGTCTGCCCGCCTGCTCCAGATATCCCGCCACATCCCCGCGCGTGTGCTCGGCCAGGCGTTTGTCCGGGAACGCCTTTAGATAGTCCTCGGCACGGCGCACATGCCACCGAACAGCGGACTCCTTGACCCCGTTTTTTCAAGCCTGATCAATGAAGCGCTCCCAGAAGCGTTGTTCGGCGGGACCCTTCGTTGTCTGAGCCGAAGACATGTGCTAGCGTCCAGAAACCAGATGGAGTGTGGTCCGATTTTACGTCGTGACGCGTGCAACGGGAAACCTCCCGGGTAGGCATGCTAGGCAGAATCTCTGCGATCGATCCTAGACAGATTCCGCCTAGCGCACCGGACCGACATTCTGTCTAGTTAACTGTTAGATTCCAGGAGGCATGAACACCTACATCGGAATAGATCCTGGCGGCAAGAGCACTTTCGGTTGGTGTGTTATCGAAGCCAACTCCGGTAGCGAATTGTCGGTCCTGGCCTCCGGCGTATGCTCTGAGCCGTCGCAAGCCCTTGAGGCTGTTTCGGTTTCGATTGGGATCCAACCCAAGGGGGCAGGAATCGATTCGCCTTTATATTGGGTAATGTCCAAAGAACGGGTATCTGATCGCAAAATCCGGAAAATAGTTCAAATGGGTGGCGGGCATTCGGCCACTGTAGGGCATGTGAACTCGCTTCGGGGAGCCTGCTTGGTCCAAGGGGTCTTAACGGCCGTAATGCTCCGAAGCAAATGGCCAAACATACGCATTACTGAGTCACATCCCAAAGCATTGCTAGTCGCGCATCCTGCACTTCTCGAGCTGCTGCAGAGTCAGCATTTCACCACGGAGCATGAGCGCGATGCTTTTATCGGGGCCTATTCTGCTTGGTATTCGGAAACCAATCCGGGTGAATGGAAAAACTGGGTCAAAGAAGAAGAGGAGGAACTGTACTTCCCTTCGGGCTTCGAAGTCTCATATTGGTTTCCGGGAAAATGAATCTAACAAGCGGCTCAGCCCGACCCAATACCGCGCACCGAGCTCGGCGCACACCTTCAACGCCCTGCCGGCGCGGTATTGGTCGGGCTAGCCATACGTTAGGCGAGAGATGGCTCTATGACGACCGCGATGACGGACCCCACAAATGCCCTGACATCGTTTCAGCAAGCTTTGGCTCAGGGAATCATCTCACCACAGCAAGCCGAACTTCACGATGATCTGCTTTTTCTAGTGGATGACGCAAACGGCGAAACGCGCTTCACGTACGCGTTACTACGGGATGATCACGTCGTAGCGTTGGCCACCTTCATCCCTGCCGACCCTCTGGAAGGATTTGGTGATTAGCGCTACTCCTCAGCTAGGGGGCTCGCCGGCTGAGCCACCGCCTGGC
>CAZGCI010000075.1:0-19642 GCA_964524185.1 uncultured Thiohalocapsa sp.
CCACAACCGCCTTGACGCTCAGCACCGCCGCCGCGCTGGCGGCGCCCCTCAGCCTCTGGCTCACCGGCCTAGTGCCGCGTGACAACGCCGACCGCAACGGCGCCACCATGGCGAAGCTCGCCACCGGTGTCGCCTGGAGCGCCTTCGCGCTGGCCATCCTGGCCTTCGCCGGTTACGCCGCCGGGCCCGGCTTCGGCTCGGCCCAGACGCTGAATCTCTTCGCCTTCCCGCTGCCCTTCGGGCTCGGTGACTTCGCCATCGGCGTCTTCGTCAACGCCGTGACCGTGATCATGCTGACGCTGGTGTCGCTGGTGGGCGCAGTGGTCACCACCTACGCGCGCAACTACATGGCCGGCGACCTGGGCGAGGGCCACTTCCACAAATGGCTGCTGCTCACCCTGGCGGCGATCTTGACGCTGCTGGTGTCCAGCAACCTGCTGATGTTCGCACTGGCCTGGATGGCCACCAGCCTCAACCTGCATCGGCTGCTGCTGTTCTATCCGGAGCGCCAGGCGGCGCAGCTCGCGGCGCATAAGAAGTTCGTGTTCAGCCGTATCGGTGACGCGAGCCTGTTCATCGCGGTGCTGCTCATCGGCGCCTCGGTGCATACCCTGGACTTCCAGACCCTGTTCGCGGCCATGGAGACCATCGACGGGCCGCTCCCCGCAGGGCTGGAACTGGCCGCATGGCTCATTGCACTCGCGGCCATCCTGAAATGCGCCCAGTTTCCCTTCCACGGCTGGCTGATCCAAGTCATGGAGGCGCCGACGCCCGTGTCTGCGCTGCTGCACGCGGGCATCGTCAACGCCGGCGCCTTCCTGGTGATCCGCATGAGCCCGGTGATGTCCGTGTCGAGTGGCGCGCTGGAGGCCCTCGCCGTCGTTGGCCTGTTGACCCTGACCGTGGCCTCGCTGGTGATGCTGACCCAGACTAGCATCAAGGTGTCGCTGGCCTGGTCCACGTCGGCGCAGATGGGCTTCATGCTGTTGGAGGCGGGCCTCGGGCTCTACAGCCTGGCGTTGTTGCATCTGGTGGCGCACTCGCTCTACAAGGCCCACGCCTTCCTCGCCTCCGGCAGCAGCGTCGACGGTTTCCGTGCGCCGGCGCTGCAGTTCAAGGGCGGCGCACCTGAGCCCTGGCACTGGCTGGTGGCCTTCCAGGGCGCGATCCTGATGGCCCTGGTCGCCGGCTTCGCCTTCGGCGTGGACCCGAGCCATCAACCCGCGCTCATCGTCACCGGCGCCATCGTCGCCATCGCGGTGGCGCAACTGCTACTCCAGGCCCTGGTGTTGGAGGACAACGCCAAGCTGCTGCTACGGGCCACCGGCATGGGCGCCTTTGTCTGCTTTGCCTATTTCGGGCTGCATCTGGCCTTCGAGCACGCACTGATCGGCAGCGTGCGGCCGGTGGCGTCCACCGGCGGAGCCTTCGCACTCGGGCTCAGCATCGCCGTCGTCGCCGTCTTCATCGGGCTCATCGCGCTCCAGCACCTATTCACCCGCCTCCACGGCCCCCTGCGGCAGATCATCCAGGTGCACTTGTACAACGGTCTATACGTGGACGTGCTGGTGACCCGGCTGATCGTCCGCCTCTGGCCGCTGCGGCGACCTGCCGCAGCCGCACCAGTCGCCGTCTGACCCGCTATTGCCCACCGACTGCACGAGGACAGGACCGATGAAACTCAACGACCTGCATTTCGACCATGAGGCCCTAGGGCAGCCGCCGCTGCCTGCGACGGCGGCCGGCTATGCACCGCTCAGGCCCGCCGACGCAGACCCGGTGACGCCGGAGCTGGCACGGCAGATCGACGCCGCCTGCAACCGCATTGCGCCGGTGTGGCCGCTGGACCGCTTCGTGGCCGTGAACCCCTTCCACGGTCTGGTGGAGCAGCGCTTCGAAGAGGCCGCTGCAACGTTCAGGCGCATCGCTGATGCACGTCTATACATGCCCCGCAGCTGGTATCACGAACAGTTGGAAGCCGGCCGCATCAGCGATGACGACCTGTGCGAGGCCGCCTGCCTGTGCGGCAGCACCCTGACGCCGCAGCAACTGCGCGACGCCGCCGCGGCCGAGCACCAAGAACCCGCAGGCGGCGTACCGCTCCTGACCGCCCTGGTGGACGAACTGGACGCGGATGATTGGTCCGGCTTCGTCGTGGAGCGCATCAGCCACCATTGCGCGGCCTATTTCGACCTAGGCCAGGCCACCTGGAAGCGGCCTTGGGAGGGCCTGTCGCTGTATGCCTCATGGCGGCGCTTCGCAACCCTCGACTACAGCCTGACCATGATGGGCCAGGACGCTATGCGCACGCGGGTGAAGGCCCTGCCGGAGTCGCCGCGGGCCTGCATTGCCTCGGCGCTGGGCCGGCTCGGCATCCCGGACAACGCCGCACTGGACTACATGCATGCGGCGCTGATGGATATCGGCGGTTGGGCCGCCTGGACGCGGCTTCTGCGCTGGGAGGCGGAGCTGGTCGGCGGCAGCGACGACACCATCGTCGAGCTCTTGGCCATTCGCCTGGCCTGGGACGTGCTGCTGTACGAGCACAAGTCGACACCGACGCTGCGCCCGCGCTGGCGCGAGATCTGTGCACGCCTCGGCCGCGGCGAGACTAACGCCGGCGTCGGCGGCAATGGCAACGGCAACACCAGCGCCGAGGTGGAGCACGTGCTGCTAACGGCCTTAGAACAGGGCTACCAGCGCCGGCTCATGGACGACCTTAGCGGGGGCCGGGATCCGGCCGAGGCGCCGGCGACGCGCCCAGCAGTCCAAGCGGCCTTTTGCATCGACGTGCGCTCCGAGATCATCCGCCGCGCCTTTGAGACCGTCTGCCCCAAGGCGCAGACCATCGGCTTTGCGGGCTTCTTCGGTGTGCCCATCGAGCACGTGCCGCTGGGCGCCGTCACGCCGCGCTCGCACGTGCCGGTGTTGCTGACGCCAAAGTACCGCGTCTGCACTGAGATCCACTGCGCCGATACCGACACCGCCGAGGCGGCGCTGGCCACCCAGCGCCGCCGCACCGGGCTTGCCAAGTCTTGGAAGGCCTTCAAGATGGGTGCGTCGTCCTGCTTCAGCTTCGTCGAGGCGGCGGGGCTGCTGTTGTATGCGCCGAAGATCATCGCCGATAGCTTCGGCTGGAGCCGTCCGGTGGCGGCACCCGATGACTTACACCTGGACGCGGCCACAGCGCGCCACGTCGGCCCGAGCCTGGATGCCCCGCACCATGGGGCCTGTGCCCAGTCTGGCGCGCATGGGCATACCCATGACGCGCACGCCATCGGCATCCCGCCTGCAGACCGCGTGCCGCTGGCCGAGGGCATCCTGCGCGCCATGTCCATGACCGGCAACTTCGCGCGGTTGGTGCTGCTGGTGGGCCACGGCAGCACCGTGGTGAACAACCCGCACGCCACCGGCCTGGACTGCGGCGCCTGCGCCGGCATGACCGGCGAGGCCAGCGCCCGCATCGGTGCGGCGCTGCTGAATGACCCGGCGGTGCGCAAGGGGCTGGTCGAGCGCGGCATCGAGATCCCGGCGGACACCTGGTTCATCGGTGCCCTGCACGACACCTGCGTCGACGCCGTCACGCTGTATGACACGGACCGGCTCCCGGCCAGCTATGCGGAGGAGTTGGCGGAGCTGAAGAGCTGGCTACACCAAGCGGGCGAGGTCACCCGGCTGCAGCGCGCGGTCCGGCTCGGCCTGGAGGACGAATCCCTCGAGGCCATCACGGCCAACGTCCGTCGACGCAGCCGCGACTGGGCGCAGGTGCGCCCGGAATGGGCGTTGGCCGGTTGTGCCGCCTTCATCGCCGCGCCGCGCGTGCGCACCCGCGGGCTGGACCTCGGCGGGCGCACCTTCCTGCACGACTACGACTGGCGTGCGGATGAGGGCTTCGGCGTGCTGGAACTGATCATGACCGCACCCATGGTGGTAGCCGCCTGGATCAACCTGCAGTATTACGGCTCCACCACCGACAACCGCCGCTTCGGCAGCGGCAACAAGGTGCTGCACAACGTCGTCGGCGGCGCGATCGGTGTGCTGGAGGGCAACGCTGGCGACCTGCGCGTCGGCCTGCCCATGCAATCGCTGCACGATGGCAAGCAGTGGATGCACGAGCCGCTGCGGCTCTCGGTGTTCCTGGAGGCACCGCAGGCGGCCATCGACGACATCATCGCCCGCCACGACCTGGTGCGGCAAATGCTTGACAACGGCTGGCTGCATCTGTTCCGCATGGACGACCAGGACGGCACGCACCGGCGGTTGCCGGGCGTCGGCTGGCAGGCGCTGGGCCAGGAATCTTCGGCAGAGGCGGCCTGAGGTCTAAGGACGGCCCTGGGCGCGCAGACTTTAGTCGGCGCCGGCTGGCCGGCCCGGGCTCGGTGCCCAAGCCGGCCGCTCAGTCAGTTCCGAGCAAATCGAACCACCGACCAGCAGTGCGCGAATCGCGGAACCGTGCTCGGGTCGTTGTCGCTGTCATTGTCGTAACCGTCCACCGTGAACGCTCGATGACGACCACGATGACGACAACGACAACGAGGCCAAGCGGTCTCGGGATTGACGCAGCGAAGCACTAGGCGAATGAGGCCACAGCCATGAGCGAAGCACTGCAAGCCGCCATCGCCCGCCAGCGCATGCTGCTGCAAGGCCGGCTCGCCGGTCAGCTAGGGCGCCTGGTGGCGCCCTGCCGTGCGGCCTGGGGCGACCGCGCCACGCTGGAGGACCTGCTCGCCACGGCGCTTCGAGAACTGCCGGCCTGCAAGTACCTCTACCTGTTGGACCAGGATGCCCGGCAGGTCACCGCCAATCTATCCCGCGATGGCGCGCTGCCCGAGCAGCACGGCCGCGACCGCAGCCAACGGCCCTACCTGGCGGAGGCCATGGCCGGTGCCGCATTCTCATTGTCGCCGGCGTATCTGAGCCGCAACCGCCAGCGCCCGTCGCTCACCGCCATCCAGCGGGTCACGACCGCCGATGACCGCCTGCTCGGCTTCCTTGGCGCCGACTTCGACCTGCGGGAGCTGCCGCTCACCCGGGAGCTCTACCGCCAGCCGGACCAGTGGTTGCAGCTCAAGGGCGACCCGGCCATCCGCGGTGGGCTCTTCTACCAGCAACGGGTGGAAAGCCTGATGGACACGCGCATCGATGCGGTGATGGCGCTCGCCATCGAGCTGCTGACCGAGCACGGCGTGTTTCACTGCAAGCTGCACTTTTCGAGCTCGCGCGCCACCATCTGGTCGCTCGACGACCCCTACCGTTACCGGGTGCTCGACTTCGAGGATCTCACCAACCCCGATATCCGGCTCGCCTATCCGCGGCGGGACTATCCGTGGGACGCCGAGATCCCGTTCACACGCATTGCCGACGTCTTCAACACCCTCAAGTCGCTCCGGTTCATGGACGAGAACATCTATCTGCGCTCCGGATCCTTGAATGTCTTTAACGGCATCGTGGCGCTGAATTTCAGCTGCGACGGCTCGCACTACATGCACTGGGGCGAGTTTCTGGCCAAGAACATGGACTTCTGGCTCGGTACCGGGATGTCCTGCACGACGAAGCCCTCCGCTGCGCCCGGGAACGCCACGACTGCGCCCGCTGCCGGGCAAGTGCCCCTCGGCGCATGCCCGGCAGCGAGGTAATGCAGGCCGTGCTGCGCGACGCGCACGAGCTCATCATCAGGCCAGTGCGCCAGCGGCCCAGTGGCCGCGCGCTCTGCGCCAGCACCGACATGCACCTATTGCGTAAGTGCCCCCGCCCGGTTTGGGTCGACCGCGAGCCCGAGCACGCCGAGCCGCAACAACCGGCGCAGCCGATGGACGCCAACGCCGACCCGCGTTGCACCCGAGCGCTCGCAGCAGTGGGTGCCACCCAGCCCGACAGCCGGCTGCTCAACCGGACCATCCTCGACAGGGCGACGGCGGTCGCGGAGCACGACGACGCGGCGCTCGATGTCGTGCACGCCTGGCAGGCACCCTTCGACGGCAGCCCACCGGTGCCGGTCCGGCGAACCACAATGCGCTGGTCGCCGACGTGCTCGGCCTGCTAGAACGCGAGCACGGTGCGGCGCTCATCGAGCTCGCCGCCGACTACCGTCTGCGACTGAACGGCGGCGATACCCAGCCGGTGCGCGGCGAGCCTGCGGCGACAGTGCTGCAACAGGCCAACACACTCGGCAGCGACCTCCTCGTCCTCGCCACCCTGAGCCGCCCTCGCGAGCCGGGGTTCTTCATCGGTAGCACCGCGGAGGACGTGCTCCAAGGCGGCCGCACCTCGGTGCTGGCCCTGAAGCCGGACGGATTCGTATCACCGGTGCAACGACGCCGGCCAGGCGTCCAGCGATTCGAGTGCCTGCCGCTGGTGCGGGGATCGGATCCCTTAGCCTTTGCCTCCAGGCACGGAATCATGGCGATGTTGTATGCAAAAACAGCAGTCCATCTCGCCGCCACACGGACGCCGACATGGCCGTCGAGTCACTGGGATGTCGCACGGCTGCCTAGCGCCGACGCCATCCTGAGCAAACCGCGCTCTACCCAATCGTCCAGCAGCACCTGGAGACCGACCGCGCATTCGCTGGTGAGCACGACTGTAACGCGCAGCGCGTTCCGGCCTACGTGGAACGGGAATTCCGGCGTTGTCTGCGATACGGCATCCTCGCCGATGGTTTCGCGCGGGCCACGTCTCCGGACTGCGGGCATCACTGCCTGGTCGCCTGCTGCTGCAAGGGCGCGGGCTGTGCCCGTCGTGCAACGCCCGACGCATGGCGGAGACCGCGGCGACCATCCTGGTTTGGTCGTTCGCTGCTGCAACCTAAAAAGAGCAGTTGGACGGTCGCCGCCGAGGATAACGGCAAAGCGACGAACGGGGATCGACGCGGGTAGCTTGAAATCGCACGAGGTTCGGCGCTGGATCGCGCCGCGATTCAGGACGCGCGGTACGTGTTTGAGGCGTTGTCCGCAGACGACAACAATCAGCAGAAGGCACTGCTCGATCGCTTTGTGGCCATGCTGACGAAGCTCGGGCAGCGTGGCTACGCGGTCCGCGAAGAGCTTGGCGAATACCGGGCCAGTCAGTTCGACATCACCTGCGAGCCCATGAGGTTGCCGATGCCGACGGACGGCTCGATGAGATCCTCGATGCGATCGACGTGCTCGAGCGTCACCCACTGATCGGTCGTCCGACGGCCGGCGGCCTGCACGCGCTGGTCATCGGTCGGCAGTCGCGGGGCTTTGTGGCCCTGTACCGCTACCTACCGGCGGTAGACATCGTTTTCGTCCTCGCGATCCGAAACCAAAAGGAGGCTGGCTACAGGGACGGGTAAACCCCCAGATTGATTTCGTAGATCGAGTGGGCAAACGGGGACCTACGACCGTTGTCCACAACTCAGACGTGACCGAACTTCGATTGAAGTGGGCTCTCAGGATTATTGGTGGTACGTCCCGTATTTCCGCCGCCTTGGCAATCCCGTCCATCGCTCCCGTGCTCTGGGCCAGTTTCACAGCCGTGGCCATCAAACCACGCTTGGAGCGCGAGGGAGATCCTCGCAGCCTTCGCGCGCGGCCTGGTGTTCAGCCAGTTCCTCATGGTTTACCCGATGGTGTTTGCGGTGGCGCTGGGGTTGGCCCTCTTCCACAGCTACTATCGGCGCAACCGGGGCGGCTCGCCGCTGTTCGCGCTGATGTCGCTGACCGCGCTGCTGTTGTTGCCGATGCTGGCCCAGAGTCATCAGGCTCTGTCCGAGGGGGTTGCCAATTGGTTCGTCTTCTAGGCCGGGCTCGCGGTCCTGACCTCTCCGCTGGCTCCTCGACTGCTGCCTGATCCCGACGGCACCCGCGGCCTGCCGCCAGATCGTGGTTTTGGCCGGTCTACGCGCCGCTTGCCGCGCGCGCGGCGCTCAAGAGTACGCTGGCGGTCTTGCCGATCGCGCTACTGTTCCTGACCCTGCGGCTGAGCGGTGAGGCTCTGGTCATTCTCTACACGGCCATCTTGAGTGTGAGCCCCCAGTCCGCCCAGGGGCGCGCGGCCGGACTCACGTCTCTGACCTCTACCGCCATTGGCGGCGGCGTCTCGATTGTGTTCTATGTGCTGATCGTGGCCGTTCCGAGCATCTGGTTCTTCACAGTGCTGCTCGCCATCACGAGCCTAGCCTTCGGAGCCGCCATTTTCTCGGGACGCCCGTACGCCCAGTACATTGCGTCGGCCCAGGCCGCCATGCTGATCCTGTTTGGTGGGGCCATGGGCGAGAGCGTGGACTTCACCAACGCGATTGTTACACGAATCGCCCTCATCGGACTGGCCACGGTCTGGGTATTCGGCACCCTGTGGCTGCTGGAACGCTGGTTCGATCCTCCCGCCTTGCCGCCTGATAAAGAGTTCCCCGGATAGCCAGCCCCTCTTGTCTCTCGGCGCCACGCTGCGCCGCGAATGCCAGCCCCCGCACCCTGCACCGCCCCGACGTCCGTCAGCCCCGCTGTTCGGCGTTGACCACACATCCGGCCCCAACTATCGTCCTCTGCTGAGCCTACCTGGACGCTCAGGGCGGCTTCGATTCCCTATCCGTCGTTACGTCATTGCTTGGGGGTGAAGCTTCCGCCTTCTTGACGCGGCGGAAACGCTTTGAAGGTCTCCATATGCGTCTGGACGATCTCAAGCAGGGGCATAACCACGTACATGTGCCGCACCATCCAGTCGTCGTAGTAAGAGGACTCCAGCGGTGCCATCTCGAACGGATCGGCCCGCAGATCGATGAACATCGGGGCCTTGCGCGGTTCCTGCCCAAGCAGCCAAGCATCCATGCCGTGGTGGAGCTGGGTCGAGAAGTGGGCCTTAAAGGCGCCGACGCGCACCGCTCCAAGGCTGCCGTCGTCCACCCAGGCGAAGAACTCTCGTCGCGGTCCTTTCTCACTTTCGCCGGTCAAGTACGGGAGGAAATCGTAACCGTCTAGGTGCACCTTAAAGCGCTTGTCGCCAATGGCGGCGCCGTCGAGGAGCTTTTGCTTGATCTGGGGCTCGCCCACTGCCGACATGAGCGTCGGTACGAAGTCCTCCAGGCTGATGATCTCGTTAGAGATGCGTCCGCCCGGAATCGCGGCGGGCCAGCGCACCATCAGGGGCACGCGGATACCACCTTCCCAGGTGGTCGCCTTTTCTCCGCGGAACGGCGAGGTGCCACCATCGGGCCAGGAGAATTTCTCGGCGCCATTGTCGGTGGTGTAAACGACGATGGTGTTGTCGGTGATGCCCAGGGTATCGAGCTTGTCCAGTAACCTTCCGATCACGCCGTCGTGCTCCACCATGCCGTCCGCGTAGACGCCTCGTCCGGTCTTGCCCTTACTGTCGTCTTGGAGGTGGGTGAAGATGTGCATGCGCGTCGTGTTGAACCAGACGAACCAGGGCTTGCTCGCCGCCTGCTGGCGGTCGATGAAGTCTAAGGTCGCGGCCAGAAATTCTTCGTCCACGGTCTCCATCCGCTTGCTGGTCAGCGGTCCGGTGTCCTCAATCGACCCATCCGCAGAGGAACGGATGACGCCGCGCGGCCCGTACTTGCTAAGGAATTCGGGGTCCTTCGGGTAGTCTGGGTGCTCCGGCTCCTCCTCGGCGTTGAGGTGGTAGAGGTTACCGAAGAACTCGTCGAAGCCGTGATTGGTCGGTAGGTGCTCGTCGCGATCACCGAGATGGTTCTTGCCGAACTGGCCAGTGGCGTAGCCCAAAGGCTTGAGCAGTTCGGCAAGGGTAGGGTCCTCCGGCTGAAGTCCGATCGGGTCACCCGGCATGCCGATCTTTAGCAGCCCCGTGCGCCTCGGGCTCTGGCCAGTAATAAAGGCTGCGCGGCCGGCGGTGCAGCTCTGTTGGCCGTAGGCATCGGTGAACAAAATGCCTTCTTTGGCGATCCGGTCGATATTCGGCGTCTGGTAGCCCATTAACCCGTGGTTGTAGGCGCTGGTATTGTACCAGCCGATATCATCACCGAAGATGACCAAGATGTTGGGCTTGTCGGTCTGGGCACTGACCGTGAGGCTCAGGCACAGGCCAGACAGCAATAGGGCGGCGACGCTAAGGCATCGTATGAAGCGCGGTTGAGACATCGGTTGGTTTCTCCTGCGACAGGGGCTCGGTCTCGTGTTGGGAACACCGACAAAACCCGGCGATGTTAAAAAAGCGGGCCGAGCTTCGCTGTGCATTTTCCGAACATTTGGCCAAGCGCAAGACGGAGAACGATGCCCACCATCGGAGCAAGTATCCCTCACCCCGGCGCCGGCCAGTTGGTCCGTGTCGGGACCTTCGTCTCGGAGGACCCCTGGATTCAGGAACAGGCAACCGCTCCATGGGATATCGCAGTGACTCCGCTCTCTCGCGGCGATTACCGGCACGAGTTGGTCTGTCTCGCCAGCGCCGGGTTGATCCTGTACCGGGAGCGGTACTGGACGCGAACGCGGATTCAGGGCCTGTCGCCGCCGGGCATGTTCGGCTTCGGCGTGCCACTGCATGTGGGTCGCGGTACCGGTTGGTGGGGAGCGCCGCTGCATGAACAAGGGCTCCCCGCCGCGATGCCAGGGGGCATGCATGTCGAGCTAGCCCCCAACCAGCAGCACTTGGTTGCCCTGATCGATCTCGGACTGTTGCGCGATAGCCTGCCACACGACCTGGGCGTGGCCGTCGAGAGGGCAGCCTGCCGTCACCTGCTAACCGCTTCACGCTCGGCGGTGGCCCGTCTTGGCAAGGCGCTGAACGCCCTGCTGGACGGGGCACAGGCCAACCCCCAGGCGCTTTGCCATCCGAATGCAGTTCGGGCCATGGGGCAGGATCTGTTGGCGGCGCTCCGTCAGTCCTTGACGCTTCCGCTGCCCACTGCGAGGCGCGTCGGGCGCGCCGTTCGCCAGCGCGGACTGCAAAAGGCGTTAGAGTTTCTGCGAGCCACAGATCCAGGATTGGTCACGATCGCTGACCTCTGCACGGCCGCATGCGTCACTGAGCGTACCCTCCAGTACGCCTTTCGCGAGAGCCTCGGCTTGAGCCCGCTCGAGTTCCTTCACCTGCGGCGCTTCCATGCAGCGCGCAGAGAGCTGCTCGCAGCCGATTACCAGACCACGATGGTCAACGAGATCGCCCAGCGCAACGGCTTCTATGACATGGGACGCTTCGCGGTGCGCTACAAAGCGAGATTCGGCCAATCGCCTTCCGACACGCTCATGATGCAGCCAAAGGCATCTCAGTCTCATTTGCGGCTTTAGGCTGGTCATCGGTCGATGATCGCAAGCCCGTGCCGACCTGCTCAGTCCCACTTGTGGGCATGAAAGTCGCCGTGCTTGGCTTCCCTGTGACGGTGCCGCAGCCAGTGACGGCGACCGTACACTAGGTTGGCCGCGACCAGCTATTCGAGGGAAACGGCGGGAACCCGAATCGACAACACCGACGCCTTCGCGTTGTCCGATCTGCGCACGCGCCCTCGGTTGCTCGATGAGGTGTCTGTTGCGGCTCCGGTCGCTGCGCAGTCGTCGCCAGGTCGGCGTGATGGCACTCGGAGCGGCGTTTTCCGTTGTCCTCGCGGGTGATCGGCAGCCGCAGGCCATAGCCGCCCGTCAGCGCCGTGTCGCGGCGCTGGTGCTCCAGGCGATGCGCGACGCTGCAGGGCTGCGCGAGCGCCGGCGAGGCGGTCAGCCGGGGCTGGCGCGTGCCGGGACAGGGGCGAGATTGCGCGCGGCCCACGCCAAGCTATCCTGCGCGCGGAAGGCTTCGGAGAGGGCCACCACGACCCGGCGCACGCTGACACGCACCTGCGCGCCCACCTTGAGCAGTTGCGTGCGGATGTTGCACGGCGTGGCACGCTCGAGCTCGGTGTCCCGCAACCCCAGTCGACGGAGTGCGACGCGCTGCGTGCGGCTCCAGCTCTTGCGGGTGCGGTACTGTAAATCGGCGCAGACGCGGCTCGGCTCACCCGTGCGCAGCAAGCCCATCTGTACTTCGATCCGCCAACGCCGGCTCAGCGCCTTTAGAGGATTGTTCTTGGCCAGGCCGACGACGAAATCGGTCCCCTCGGCCTCGCACCAGGCCATGATGTCCTCGCGGCAGAAGCCATGGCCGCCGCGTCACCGCGACGCCGGCCAGTCCCTTACTGCCGGCCGCCAGCCCGAGCAGACCGCCCTCTACCAAGTCCTCCAGGAGGACCCGGAGACCGCTCTCGCACTCGCGGGCGAGGACGACTGGGATGGCCAGCGCGTGCCGGTCTATGTGCAAGGGGAATTCCGGCGTTACCTGGAATGCGGCGTCCTCGCCTACGGCTTCGCCCGGGCCAGATGCCCCCAAGTGTTCACATAGGGGGCGGTCATGACTTCCTGGTCGCCTTCTCCTGCAAAAGCCGCGGGCCGTGTCCATCGTGCAACGCCCGGCGCCAAGGCCTTAGACCGCGGCGCACCTGGTCGATCACGCCTTCCCGCCTCTGCCTGTGCGCCAGTGGCCAAATTCTGAACAAGGCTCTCGGTGCCCAAACGGCTGCGCTGGCCCGTTTGAGATCAGGGGGAGCGCGAGCCGCAGGCCCTCAGCGCCGTGCTCCATAGCCTGGTGCGCGTTATCGAGGCCCATCTGTGCCAGAGCAGCGGCGCTGGCGCCCAGGACCGCTTCGGGGCGGTGAGCTTCATCCACCGCTTCGGTGCCACCCTAAACCGCAAGCCCATGATCACCACCGCCAAGGACTCCGGCGAGGGCTGGGTGGACTACAACTGGCCCTACCCCGGCACAGACGAGTTGCGGGCCAAGACCAGCTAGATGATGACCAACGACAAGGGCTTCGTCTGCGGCGTCGGGACGCACAAGTGAGCCCGCACGACAGCGGATCAGAACCGGAAGCTCGCGGAGAGCTGCGGGCCGCTGAAGGCGGCGTCGTCTAGGCTCCCGCCGCCGAATTCCCAGGCCATGCGGCGATAGGTTAGCGCCACCTCGGCGCGGTCCCAGCGGTAGGCGACGCCAGCGTTGGCCTGCCAGGTCAGGTTGGAGTCGCCGGCGCCGATGTCGAAGCGATACGGCAGCGACCAGCCGTCGTCCAGCAGCACCCTGCCCTTGACGCCCGCCACGCCATCCCAGACCACGCCGGCATCCGTGAAGCGGCGCGCGGTCTGGAACCGCCCCGCGCCGAGGCCAACCTTGAAGTCGAGGCGCAGCTCCAGGTACCGGAGCCCGATGAGCGCGTCGAGCGCGAGGCGGTCCGTCTGTACCAGGGTCCGGGCGGCGTGCGTGTCGATGACCCAGCCGCGGGTCTTGACGTCGGCGTCGACATTGACGGCGGCGCTCTGGCCGGCGGGACCGCGCACCAGCACCCGGTCGTCACCGTCCGCGCCGGCGTTGAGGTAGACGATGTCGAGGCCACCGGACCAGAGCCCCTTGCGCGCCTCGTAGGCGCCCATGAAGGCCATGTTCAAGTTGTTGATGAGCTGGTCGAAGCTCACATCGGCCTTGCTGCCACCTGCCGTGGTGCTGTCGATGCCGGCCGCCCAGAGGTAGACGGTCGCCTTTTGCTGCAGCCTGCCGGTGTCATCCGCCCTTGCCGCCTGAATGGGACTGCCGAGCAGCGCGGCGCTGAGCGCCGGCACGACGGCGGCGGAAAGGATGCTGGCCCTGAAGGCGCGAGGGCGGTGGGAGGGCTGCATGGTGCGCAATGAGATAGTCGTGGAGAAGCTGGTCTGCTTGGAGTCAGCGCGCCGTGATCCGGGGCTGCGCCGGCGTAATCCGTTGATCCTCAGTTTACGCCATCAGATCGTGCAGCACTCCCCTTGGGACGGCCGGCTTCCAGCCTGCCGCACCCGGCGCGGGCTCACTGGGACCCGGGGCGCTGGAGCCGAACGTTGGCCCATGCCGCACCGCTGGATGGCCAGCGGCGCGTGCGCCCCGGTAAGAGCGCGGACGGCGCCGCGCCGGCTGGAAGCCGGCGGTCCCACGTGAGCCGAGTGGAAGCCGGGGTCCCAGTTTGCCGCAAGACGGCGAGACGGGTCTGATATCGAGCCCGGCCTGCCGTCGGCAAGCCGTGCAAGGCCGCTGTTTTTCGGGCCTTTAACCTGACGGGAAGGAGCAGTTGGACGGTCGTCAGGGTGCGTCCCGCGGGCCTGATCTCATACAGGTTGGCAAAGCACAACGACGAGGACTAGGCCCTATTGCGGGGCGTTGTCAGCTGCCAGGCGCCCCGCGGGGCGTGCCCCAGTGGAGGTCATTGGGCGAGCGTCGCGCGGCGCACCCAGTGGGTGAGGTGCCGAGCGCGCCAACATCGCCGGCCGCACAGAGACGTCAAAACACCCTGAAGCGAAGTAGACGCCGCGCTTGACCGGCTCCAGCTCGTCGGTGATCTCTATGGCGCGGATCTTCGGTGCACCGGAGACGGTGCCGGCCGGGAAGGTCGCGCGCAGCACGTCGATGGCACTCATGCCCTCGGCGAGTTCTCCGATCACCTTGCTGACGATGTGCATGACGAGGGAGTAACGCTCGACGATCATCTTGCCCGTCAGCTGGACGCTGCCGGTGTTGGCGACCCGGCCGCAGTCGTTGCGGCCCAGGTCGATGAGCATCAGGTGCTCGGCCAATTCCTTCGGGTCCGCCAGCAGTTCCGCCTCCAGCGCCCGGTCCTCGTCCTCGGTGTAGCCGCGGCGGCGCGTGCCGGCGATAGGTCGCACCGTCACTACGCCGTCCTCCAGCCGGGCAGGATCTCCGGCGAAAAGCCGACGATCTGAAACCCGTCCAGGTCCAGAAAGTACATGTAGGGCGAGGGATTCAGCGCGCGCAGCGCCCGATACAGGTCCAGCGAGCGCGCCTGGAAGGGGATCGACAGGCGCTGCGAGAGCACCACCTGCATGCAGTCGCCGGCGCGGATGTAGTCCTTGATGCGCTCGACGGCGGCCTTGAAGCCGGCCTCGCTGAAGCCGGAGACGAAGTCTGCCTCTCGCACCCTGCGACCGCCGGCCTCCGGGTTGCGCGGCGCACTGCGCTGCAGCTGTCCCATCAGCTCGTCGATGCGCGCCTGTCCGTCGGCCGGGGTGTCGCCGCCGTCAGGATCCCGGTGGAGGATGATATAGATGCGCCCGCTCAGATTGTCGAAGACCAGCAGGTCCTCAGACAGCATCAGCAGGATGCCCGGTGTGCCCATCTGGTCCGGGTTCGGGCACTCGGCGAGCTTGGCCTCAATGTAGCGCACCGTGTTGCACGCGCTCCCGCTTTGGGCAAAGCTCGATGCCCTGCCTGTTGATGGCAGCGAGGCTCAGATCCAGGCCAGCGCGTCGGCGTGAGCGAGCAGGATGTTCTGTTCGGGGACCTGCCCGCAAGCCGTGCGCTTTCGCGCCGCCGCTGAACTGACGCCGCAGGCCGTCACCGCCATCACCGACCAGGTGCGCATCCGGGTGCCGCGCTGGTTTGCCCGCAGCGGGCTGATCGAGCGTGATGACGTCCGCGAAATGCTCGCCTGGGACAACAGCGGTTTCTCGCTGGATGCCGCGGTGCGCGTGGGCGCGCAGGATCGCGCCGGCCCCTTTTCGGAACAGGGAGCGGCTGCTGCGCTACTGCGCCCGCCCGCCGTTCGCGCTCGAGCGTCTGGAACTGCTCGACGCTGACCATGTCGTCTACCGGTTGCCGAAACCACAACGTGACGGCACCACGGCGCTGACGCTCACGCCGCTGGAGCTGATCCACCATCTCGCGGCACTGATCCCCCCACCCAGGCGGCATCGCCATCGCTACCATGGCATGCTTGCGCCGAACGCGCCGCTGCGGGCGGCAGCCATCGCCTTCGGGCGCGCGGTGGCGGACGCAACCGGCTCACCGACCGAGGTCGGTTCACCGCCTCCAACGCCGGCGTCCAACACTCGCTCTCCGGCGCGTTATCTCTGGGTGATGCTGCTGGCGCGGCTGTTCGAGTCGCTGCCGCTGGTCTGCCCCAACTGCGGCGCGGACATGCGCATCATCGCCGTCGTCACCGATGCCGCGCCCGTCAAGCAGATCCTCACCCACATCGGTGAGCCGCCGCGTCCGCCGCCGATCACGCCCGCACGCGGACCGCCTGCCTGGTACGAAGCGCCCGAGCCCGCGTCGGACTGCGACCTAGTCGCTCAGCCCGAGCCCAAGATCGAGTTCGACCAGCGTATCGCCTGGTAGCCGCCGTCTCTCTCCTGCAGGAGACGGTGCAGCTCCTCTCGTCTGCCGGCGGCAGGCTGCGCCGCAGATGCTCGCTCCAGCACCCCGAAACGCGCGCGCCTGCACTGCTCCCGACGCCCGTTAGCCCCGCTGTTCGGTGTTGACCACACATCCCACCCCGGCTACCCTTTTTCCCGAGCCAACCTGGGCGCTCAAGGTGGCTTGGATTTCCTATCCTTCGGACCAAGACGCTGCATGCGCAATTGCGGGCGGCGGGATTCGTGGTGCGATGAGCCGCCATGGCCGCGGGTGGAAGCGCATTTGCAGATCACCGGGTCCAGCCCGGATATTTACGGGCTGAGTGCCCGATGTTTGCAGGTCGCTACACCTAGTCTTCCGCGGCGTCCGGGAAGACCTGCATGAAGTCATCCTTGATCGAGACGATCACCCAACCCTTGTCGGCCGCGTCGTCGAGCCCCCGGTCCAGCTTGCCGATGTGGCTGTCGCGGTCGTAGGCGTACTCGCGCGCCGAATCGTCGTGGCGCAGCAGCAGCCCGAGCCGCTTGCCCTCGCCCGCCGTGGTCCATTCCAGCATCTCGTAATCACCATCCGAGTTGCCGAAGGCGAGAATCGGCCGCCGGCCGATGTGCCGCTGGATGCCGACCGGCTTGCCTGCCTTGTCGTCGATGAAGGCGATCTCTGGCTTGCGCAAGATCTGCGGCGCATCGCCCTCGATGCTGTACTCCAAGGCCATCTGCGAGCCCACCACCTGTTCCGGCGGGATGCCATAGACCGCCTCGGTCCAGGGGCGCAGAAAGGCGATGCCGCCGCCGGAGACGATGAACGTCCTAAAGCCGTTGGTGCGCAGGTAGGCCAGCAGTTCGAGCATCGGCTGGTAGACCAGCTCCGTGTACGGCCGCTCGAAGCGCGGATGCCGGGCCTCGTCTAGCCAGGCCATGGCCGTCGCGGCAAAGGCCTCGGTGCTCATGCCCGCGTGGCTCGCCATCAAGAGCGTCATCAGCCCCTCCATGCCTGCCTCGCCAAGGGCCTGCTTGTCACCCTCCAGCGCCGCCTTGAAGGGCTGCTGCTCCTGCCATGCCGGGTGCTGATCGGCGAGCGCCTTGAGCCGGTCCAGCGCAAAGGCAAGCTGGGTGTACATGGGCTGTTCCACCCAGAGCGTGCCGTCGTTGTCAAACACGGCGATGCGCTCGGGCTCGGGCACGAAGTCGGCACCACCCTCGGTGGTGACAGCCTGCACGAACGCAACGACGGACTGTTTGGCGCCGCCGTCGGTCCAGGACGGAAGCGGATCGGCGGTGGCCGACACCGCGACCACAAGCATGAGCACAAGGGCTGGAATTCGCATGGATAGTCTCCGGAAGAAGTGAAGAAGTGACGAAGTCGCATCGGCATCTCGAACCCTTCGAGACGCCCTATAAGAGCCCGAAAATGTACTCGAGCGCGGCATGGTTGTCGCGGGCCGGATAGTAGGAATCGATGTCGCCGGCGAAGGTCTACTGGCTGATCTCGCCGGCAGAGAGCTTGCTGGCCTCGTCGCGGAAGTCGTCGTCGTCGCCGCTGACGTCCAGCAGGCAGTTGAGCGGTTGGGCACCGATCTTTTGCTTGCCGCAGTTGGACGCGATGCTGCTTGGAAAGGCATTGGACTGGGGCGTTTCCAATGCCATCAGATCAGCCCTGATCGCAACTCCGTCCACCACCGCAGGAGCGCCGCCCTCGGCGCGACGGGCGCCCAGTCGCGGCGGGGCGCCGCTCCTACGGGGTCAACGCCTGGACGGTGTTATGGTCAAGGCCATCGGATCGCCTCCACAGCCGGACAGAGCGAGACATACGGCCGCAATGGCCATGGAGACAGGTTTCAATTCGTGCATCGCCGTGGTTCCGATAGACATTGAACCTAAAAAGAGCAGTTGACCGCTTCCGCATGTTTGCAAGTGACTGTGCTGATTGCGATTTAGGTGCGTTCTTCAAGTCACCCACTGGGTGAAGGGCGCTACGGTCGCCATGGCACGCCCCGCGGGACGCACCCTGACGACCGTCCAACTGCTCTTTTTAGGTTGAACCGTCCTGAAGCACCGCCGCGCGGTCCGTCAGCACTCGACAGTGGCCCCGAGCACCAGGCCGTCAATGCGAAGCGTGTCCAGGGTCTTGTTGCTACCCTGCTGGTCGTGGAGCCAGCGCATGGTAGGTGAGCCCGAACTCGCCCCCAGCCGAGCCGATAGCCGAACCAATAGGCGAGACCGGTCTGGAGCTTGGTCGTGAAGTCCGTCTCGCCGGTGCCCTGCCCTCCACGAAGCCACCCCGATCAGACCTGATCGAGGCGGGCGTCGGGCTCAGCCGCCGGACGGGGTCAGCTTCTCCATGACCTGATCGAGGCTGAAGCTCGCCGCCTTCTGCCGCGGCGGGAACTCCTGGAAGGTAGCCAAGAACTTGCCGACGTAGGCCTGCGCCGGCACCAGCAGGTAGGCGCGGTCGAGCAGCCAGTCATAGTAGGTGTTGGACGTGATCTCCGCACGCTCATAGGGGTCGCGGCGCAGGTTGGAGATCAAGGGCACGCGCAGCGGGATGAAGGGCTCCATCCAGACGCGGAAGGTGCCGGCGGTCTTCTGCTCCATGAAGATCAGCTTCCAGTCGTCATAGCGCAGCGCCGTCAGGTCGCCGTCGTCCGAGAAGTAGAAGATCTCGTGGCGCGGGCTCGCGTCGGTCTCGCCGGTGAGCAGCGGCAGCATGTTGTAGCCGTCCAGGTGCACCTTGTAGGCGCGGCCCATGGCCGGCACCGAGATGCCCTGCTTCAGGCGCTCCTTGCCCTCCGGGTCGCCGGCAGCGGCGACGAACGTCGGCAGCCAGTCCATGTGGTGGACGATCTCGTTGGTCCACTCACCGGCCGGGATCTTGCCGGGCCAGCGCACCATGGCCGGTACGCGCCAGCCGCCCTCCCAATTGGTGTTCTTCTCGCCGCGGAACGGCGTGGAGGCGGCATCGGGCCAGGTGTTGTAGTGCGGACCGTTGTCGGTGGAATAGAAAACGATCGTGTCGTCGGCGATGCCGAGTTCATCGAGCTTGTCCAGGAACTTGCCGATGTGCATATCGTGCTCGACCATGCCGTCGGAGTACTCGTCCTGACCGGAGATCCCGCGCAGTGCCGGTTTCACGTGGGTGCGGAAGTGCATCCGGGTGCCGCTCCACCACACGAACCAGGGGTTGCCCGCCTCGGTCTGCTCCTCGATGAAGGCGATGGCGCGATCGGAGGTCTCGTCGTCGACGGTCTCCATGCGCTTCTTGGTCAGCGGCCCGGTATCCTCGATCTTCTGGCTGCCATCCGGCAGCGCCCAGGAGTGGATCACCCCGCGGGGACCGTACTGCTCCTGGAAGGTCTTGCCGTTGGCCAGCACCATCTCGCCCGGGTAGTCCTCGTTCTCCGGCTCCTCCTCGGCGTTGAGGTGATACAAGTTGCCGAAGAACTCGTCGAAACCGTGGTTGGTCGGCAGGTGCTCGTCGCGGTCGCCGAGGTGGTTCTTGCCGAACT
>CAZGCI010000076.1:0-19467 GCA_964524185.1 uncultured Thiohalocapsa sp.
TTGGGGTGTCGTGTGCTGGCGCACGAGCGCCTCCAAAGCGCGGCGCTCATGATCGCAAACAGAGACAGGGGCGGCAGAGTCGAGGGGCATGGCAACGAGAATCGGAACAGAAAACCTATGATGATCATCATCACCGCCGAGAATCCGAGAAACGGTCTCAGGTTTTCTGTAGCGCTGCACTAGTGCGCGTCGCTGGGGATTGCGTGCAAACCATGCACTCTCTTCGACGGCTCGACGCTGGCGGATTGACCGCTTCACCGGTGTCTGGCTCCTGCCGGTCGTGCGGACGTCGCCGAACTTGTCACCGTTCACGCGCAGGTTCGCTCAGCCGCTAACACGCGGGCGGCGAAGGCCGTGAACTTCGATGCGTGCAACCCGCACATGGCATTGCGGCTCCGGGTCTTCGTCCCCCATGACTCTTCGAAGCACCGGTTGGCGGAGCCCGCCCCGGCGGCCAGCAAGGCATTGACGGCGTCGCCGAGTCCCGCCTTAATTGGGGGCATCAGTGGCAGCTTGGGGTCGGCACGCCGCCGCGCGGGATCGGCTCCCGCGGCCAACGCCTCCTGTTCTCCGACGTTTTTTGTTTCTGAATTTGAATCAATGAGGTAGGAAGCCGCAGCAGCCCGTGAAAGCGCAAGGCCCTGATCTGGCGGTAAACGGCCACGCGCCATTCTTGCTGGGTGACGCGCGCATCGATCCATCGGGCCTCAGTATCGAGCAGGCGGGGTCGACCCAACGCGTCGAGGCTAAGGTCATGGAGGTCCTGCTCGCGCTGGCGCGTGAGCCTGGGCAGGTGATCTCGCGCCATGCGCTCGAGCACGCGGTTTGGCCGGGCAGGGTCGTCACCGATGACGCCCTCACCAATGCCGTCGGCAAGCTGCGCAAGGCGCTCAACGACAGCTCACGTCACCCAGAACTCATCGAGACCATCGCCAAGCGCGGCTACCGGCTGAAGGTGGCGCCGGTCGCGGCCCCTGCCGGGCGTGCGGTCCCAGACTCCATCCCGACTCCGCCCGGACAGACCCGAGACCGGGAGCGGCGGCGGTCGCGAGCGCGGCAGTGGCTGTTGGTGTTGATCGGCGCGCTTGTGCTGGTTGCGCTCTTCGGCGTCATCGCGGTGTGGAGCTGGAGGGCGCCGAGGGCGCCGTCGGAGTCGGCCTACGAAGCACCTGCGCATGAGGTGGCCGCGTCCGTTGCGGTTGTCCCGTTCGATGTGCTCGGTGATGACGCCGCGCAGGCCTACTTCGCCGAGGGCATCACGCTCGATCTGATTACGGAGCTCGCACGGATTCCCGGGCTGCTGGTGATGGCGCCCGGAACCGTGTTCAGCTATCGGGACACGGCAGCCGACGATGAGGCGATTGCCGCAGAGCTCGGGGTTCGTTACCTGATTCGCGGCGCGGTGCAGCGCATCGGCGACCGCATTCGGATCACCGTGCGGCTGCTGGAGGCGGACCGCGGGCAAACCCTGTGGGCAGAGCGCTTCGCCGGCAGGACGAGCAGCCTGTTCCAGATCCAAGACGAGGTGGTCGAAGGCATCGCTAGGGGGCTTCCCGTCAGGCTGGCGCTAGCTCAGCCCGCAGCCGAACGCGCGGGTGCGACCGACAGCATTGCCGCGTATGAGGAGTTCCTGCGTGGGCGCGAGCGGTACGGACGACTCACACCGGAGGACAATCGCATTGCCCAGGAGCACTTCGAGCGGGCGATCTCGCTCGATCCCGACTTTGCGCGCGCCCATGCAGGGCTGGCGCTGACCTGGTCGCGGCTGGCCGTCGACGGCTGGACGGAGGAGCCGCAGGCCGCGTTGTCGAGGGCGAAGGCCTATGCTGAGCAAGCCGCCGCGATCAACGCCTCGGTGCCGCAGATCCACTTTGTGCGTGCACAGGTCGAGCTCTTCCGCGGGCGTCACGACGCGGCGGCCGTCGCGGCCATGGCCGCCCTCCACCTGGATCCCAACTACGCGGACGCCTATGCGCTACTGGCTTGGATTCTGCACTACGCCGGCCGGCCGGATCAGGCGGGACCTGCCCTCGATGAAGCGCTCAAGCGCAACCCCCGCGCCTCGGCCCCATACCGCCAGATCGCCGGCGAAATCGCCTTCGCAACGGGCCGATATCTCAAGGCCGCGCGCGAATTCGCGGCCGCGCTCGAGCGTAACCCGGCCCATACACGCGCGCGCCTCTGGTTTGCGTTGACGCTCGCGCGGCTTGGCCGCAAAGACGACGCCGCCTGGGAGGCGCAGGAGCTGCTCGCCCTCAACCCCGACTTCTCCCAATCCCGGCTCCTGCTCGCGTTTCCGCTGAAAGACCCGCAGCAGCGCGAGGCGCTGCTTGAGGCCATGGGCGGATTGGGGCTGCCCCCCTAACCCGATCCGGGTCCGCAGGATCAGATCGGTAGGGCCATCGCCGTCGCCTGGGCCCAAATCAGTCGGTCAGCGTCGCGTGGTCCCACAGGGATGCATTGTCCAGACCCCCACGTCGCAAAAACATCGGAAAACCGTCGGTTTTTGGTCAGGCGTACTGCCAATTCAGTTGCTAGCGTCAGAGTCGAGGACCGACCGTCTTCATTCCGCTAGGGAGGCCCCTTGGCTAGGGAGGCCCTCTGGGAAGGAGACGCGGTGAGGGATCCGTCCAACGACGTGATCCGCAATCAAAAACGGAGAGAGACGATGAAACGACTGACAGCAGCAATCGCGATCACCCTGTTTGCGACCGGCGTTTGGGCCGGCGATCCCTATCAGGGCTTCGCCGTCGGCAACCCGGACCTGAGAACGGTCGCGTTCGACGCCGCCGATGTCGTCGGGGTGCAGCCTGGTGTCGGCAGCAGCATCGACCGCTACCACGGCTGGGCCGACGACAATCCGGACCTGTTCCAGCGCTTCGACGCGGAGGTCACCGATCACACGCCCCCGGACATCTACGGCGGGCTGAACGGTAACCCGGATCTGTAAGACCCACTGCGCCCCGCAGCCGTCGCTATTGCGCTCCGGCTGCGGCGGGCGAAGGCGCACGGGCTCATGAGCATGGCGCCGTCCCTGGGGTGAAAGCCCCGGGGACTGTTTGACGAAATCCCCGCTTTGCCTCGGACGCGCAAGGGCGCATCGGCGGGCGCTGCGGGGTCCCCGCTTTCGGGTTACCGCGCAACGTGGCGGGACAACACTGAGCGAGGCGGTGCGTCAGACCGACGAGCGACCAGGTCGTCGGCCTGACACCGGTTTGCAGTGCAAGGTACAAGGGCCGAATGCCGGACTCCCACACCGCCCACAACGACTCTGCTCCTCGGCCCCCCAGCAGCCGGTGCACCGCGGGGCATCGAAAACTCGACGCACCTGCAGGCAGTCGATACCGTCCAGCAATTTAGGGCTTCACCGTAGTCAAGCCGACGCTGACCCAGTCTTGCATGCCGCCGCGGTACCACTTCAGTTTTTCGGGCGGATAGCCCAAGTCGGCGAGGGTGCGGAGGTTGGCGGTGGATTGTGGGCACCAGATGCCGTTGCAGAACAGGATCAGGGTCTTGGCGTTGCTGAAGTCCCATTGGTCGGCAGCGGCGTCGTAGGCCGCGCCGAATTGCTCGGTGAGGATCTGCGCCAGGCTCTCGGCCTTGCCGGGGGTTTCCAGGGTGCCGGCGGTGTCGGTGTTGATGGTGTTCCAGGGGACGTTAACGGCGCCCGGGATGGTGCCGCGCATCACCCAGTCTGGGGTGCGGGAGTCGACTAGGAGGAGACGCTCGTCGCCGGCCGAGAGCCGCTGCAACAGTGCCAGCACTTCCAGCTCGCCGATGGTCTCGACGCCGGGTACGGCCGCCATCGGCTGCAGGCAGAAGGGCGGGCAGCTCCTGTCGGTTTTCTGAAAGGTCTCCGGCAGCGTCGCTTGCGGGTCGTGGCCGCGCTTGATGACGATGCTCTCACCATCGTGCTGGATCTCCACGGATGCCAGGCCTGGGGCGATCAGGTTGTCGTCAGCCCCGACGACGCCTGTCAGCAGCAGGCAGCAGGCGGCCGCCCATGGCGCGGCGTGAGCATTGATGGCGAAACGTTGGGTGTGATTGCTCATGAGTTTCTTGCTCCTGTGGCAGGCGAAAGGGTGTGGACGCGCGCCCGTTGAGCAGCTTTAGCCTTCCTGTGCGCCCTTGGCCCGGTCTGGGTGGAGCATCAGCATCATGCGCATCAGCTCGGACAGGGAGCGGGCCTCGAGCTTTTCCATCACCTTGGCGCGGTGCGCCTCCACCGTGGACTGGCTGATGCCGAGATCGGCAGCGATGACCTTATTGCGCTTCCCCGCCAGGATTTGGTCCAACACCTCGCGCTCGCGCTTGGTTAGGCGCTCCGCGCGGTCTTGAATCTGCGCAACCTCGAGCGCGTGGCCGCGCTGTTGGGCGTCCAACTCCAGGGCGCGATGCACGGCGTCCAACAGCGCCTGGTCGTTGAAGGGCTTTTCGATGAAGTCCACGGCGCCGTTCTTCACGGCGCGCACCGCCATGGGCACATCGCCGTGCCCGGTGATGATGATGACGGGCGGATGCAGAGGCTCTTCCGATAAGCGCTCCTGCAGCTCGAGCCCGCTCATGTGGCGCATGCGCACGTCGAGCACCAGACAGCCCGGGCGCGCCGGGTCAAAACAGTTCAAAAAGGCCCAGGCCGAGTCGAAGGTCTCGGCGGCGAGGCCCACGGAGTCCATCAGCAGGCCGATGGCTTCGCGGACCTCGTCGTCGTCATCCACGATAAACACCGTCGGGTCTTGGCTCATGCGTACTCTCCGGCAGGGTCGTTCTCATTGCCACCGGATTGTACTGGCTCGGCGGCGGGGGTCACCTGGTGGCGTGTATCCACATAGGGCAGGCTGAAGAAGAAGGTGGCTCCAATGCCCGGCGTCGAATCCACCCGCAGGCGCCCGCCGTGGGCCTCGACAATCCCGTGGCTGATGGACAAGCCAACGCCGAGGCCCTGGGGCTTGGTGGTGACGAAGGGCTCGAACAGGTGCTCCGGCGAGCCTTTGCCGAGCCCCGGTCCGGTGTCGACGACGCGGATCTCCACCAGCTCGCCGTTGCGGCGGGCCAGCAGGAGCACGCGCCGCTCCCGCAGCTGGTCGTGCATGGCCTCCACGGCGTTGCGCACGAGGTTCAGCAGCACCTGCTCGATCTGGGTGCGTTGCGCCATGACGGTGTCGGCACCGAAGCCGATTTGCCGGTGCAGGGTGACGCCGGCGCGCCGCGCATCTTGACGCATGAGCACGAGGACGGTCTCGAACATGTCGGCGACCGCCACCGGGGCGACTTCCGGCTCCTCTTTGCGCACGAAGCGACGGATGTGGCGGATGACCTCGCCGGCGCGTTCGGCCTGCTCGGCGATCTTGGTCATGACCTCGCGGCAGGTGTTGGTGTCGGCGCGGCCGGCGCCGATCATGCGCACGCAGGCGCGGGCATTCGTCGTGATGGCCGTGAGCGGCTGGTTCAGCTCGTGCGCGATGCCCGAGGCCATCTCGCCGAGCGTCGATAGCCGCGTGAAGTGCGCCTGTTCTGCCTCTTGGCGGCGGAAGCGTTCGGCGGCTTCGCGGCGCTCGGTGATGTCACGGCAGACAACGACGGTGCCGATGGTCTGGCCTTGATCGTCGCGGAAGGGCGTGGCGCTGTACTCCACCGGAAAGCTCGTGCCATCGCGCCGCCAGATGATGTCATCGTCCACGAAACGCGATTGCTTGTCGGAGAAGGTGGCACACACGGGGCATTCCTCGCGCGGGTGCGGCTCGCCGTCCGGGCGGGTGTGGTGCAGGATTTCGTGGGTTTCGTTGCCGATGAGCTCTTCGGCCCGCCAGCCCGTGAGGTGCTCCATCGCTTTGTTGACAAAGGTGGTGCAGCCGCGCAGGTCGATGCCGTAGATACCCTCGGCCACGGAGTCCAGGATCAGCTGGTGGCGTCGTTCCAGACGAGTGTTGGCCCGGCTCAGGCGCTGGTTCAGCTGCAGCACGCGGCTGGTGAGCAGGGCCATGGTCAACAGGGCCAGCGTGCCGATGAGCGCCGCAAGCCAGTATTTGGCCAGTGCGTCGGCCAGGGTGAAGCGGGATTCGTGGTCATAGGGTGGCCGCCGCAGCGTGCGCAGCAGCTCGTGCACGGGCTGGTAGTCCAGCGGTACGCTCCAACCGGCGTAGTTGCCCGCGCGCGCGGCGGCTCCGTCCGCGGGCATCTGCAGTAGCGCGACGGCCACGGCCTGTGCCAGGTCCATGGGCGTCTCGGCCAGCTTGCTGAATGGCCACTCCGGTAACAAGGGCGTGCTGTGCAGCAATGGAAAGCCGGGGGTGGTGCGCGCGCCTAGGACCTTCAGCGCGTCCAGGTCGATGGTGCCTGCGGCGGCCATTTGTTCCAGTACCTCGGTGCGCACGGTGCCGGCGTCCACCGCACCGTCGCGCACCGCGAGGACGACGGCGTCGTGAATGCCGCCAAAGACCAGGCTCTTGACGTCGGTTGGCAAGTCGATGCCATGCCGCGCGAGCTCGGCCTCGGCGACCTCGAAGCCCCCAGTTGAGTCCTTGTCCACGGCCATGAAGCGCGTGCCGGCGAGATCCTTGAGGCGGCGAATGTCCTCGCGGTCTGCCCGCGTGAAGATGACGCCGCCGAAGACATTGCGGGCCGCCGTGCCGTTGCCGTTGCGCAAGGTCGCGATGCGCGAGACGCCGTGCTTGACCTCCAGCCCCACGTAAAGGGATGGGTTGACCAGCAAGAAATCCACACTGCCTGTCGCCACGGCGGACCCCACGCCGGCAAATTCCAGCGGCATCACGGCGAAGCGATAACCCGGCACCTGCTCGGACAGGTAGTCCGCCGTCGGCTGCCAGATGCTGCGCGTGCGGGCGTCGCCGCGGTGGCTGAGCACGCCGATCAGCACGAGTCGGTCTTCGGTCATCGCCCGCGGCGCCGGGGCATCGGCGCGCACGCCCGCGGGGATGGCGCCGATGGTGAGCACCGCGAGCAACGCGAACAGGGCCGGCATCGGGCGGGCGGCCGGGCGCCCTGTTAGGCAGCCATGGGGATGGTCGGACGGGCGCCCGGTCGGGCGCTGGGACGGGCGCTGGCCAGCCGCGGCAGCGGCGCTGACGAGACGGCGACGGCGGGGTATTGGCAATGCCCGTGCCAGCACATGCATACTATCGCGGCCCAAGATCCCACCCGGATCTGCGCGGCGGCCGGGTGGAGCCCCGGCCCGGACAGCCTCCCGGCCCGCAGGCCGCGGGCGTCGGGAATATCCGGGTCAACCCTACTCGCCCTCAGTAAAAACCAGAGGAGATCATAACCGAATGTCTATTTCACGACGTGAATTCGTGCGCTTGATGGGACTCGCCGGCGCCGCCGGCATGCTGCCGCGCTCCGTGTTCGCCCAGGCAAAGCAGCCGAGCGACCTCTACGAGGTGCCCAAGTTCGGCAATGTGACCCTTTTGCACATGACGGACTGTCACGCTCAGCTGAATCCGGTCTACTTCCGGGAGCCGAACGTCAACATCGGCATGGGGCCCGCGTTCGGCAAGGCGCCGCATCTGGTGGGCGAGGCGCTGCTCAAGCACTTCGATATCGCTCCGGGCGGCATCGAGGCACACGCATTCACGTATCTGAATTTTCCGCAGGCCGCCGAGCAGTACGGCGCCATCGGCGGCTTCGCGCACCTGAAGACGCTGGTGGACCGCATCCGCGCCGATCGCGGCGACGGCAACACCCTACTCATGGACGGCGGCGACACCTGGCAGGGCTCCGGCACCGCCTACTGGACCCGCGGCATGGACATGGTGGGTGCGGGTAACCGGCTCGGGGTGGACGTGATGACGGGCCACTGGGAGTTCACCTACCTGGACGAGGAGGTGATCAAGAACGTTGAGGCCTTCAACGGCGACTTTGTGGCGCAAAACGTTCGCGTGCGCGAGGAGGCCCTGTTCGACTACCGGTTCGCAGACTTCGGCGGCTTTACGGAAGATGCCGGACTCGCCTTCGATCCCTACACCATCAAGGAGGTGGGCGGCGTGCGCATCGCCGTCATCGGTCAGGCCTTCCCCTACACGCCCATTGCCAACCCGCAGCGCTTCATCCCGGATTGGACCTTCGGCATCCAGGACGCCCAGATGCAGGAGTGGGTCGATAGGGTGCGGGCCGAGGAGGAGCCGGACCTCGTCGTCGTGCTCTCCCACAATGGCATGGATGTGGACCTGAAGATGGCGAGTCGGGTTACCGGCATCGACGCCATCTTCGGCGGCCACACCCACGACGGCATGCCGGCACCGTCCATCATCGAGAACGCCTCCGGCAAGACCCTGGTCACCAATGCCGGCTCCAATGGCAAGTTTCTCGGCGTCATGGACCTAGACGTCAAGGACGGCAAGTTGCGTGACTACCGCTACCGGTTGCTGCCCGTGTTCTCGAACCTGCTGCCGGCGGATGCCGAGATGGCCAAGTACATCGAAGAGGTCCGCGCGCCGTACCTGGACAAACTCACCGAGGAACTGGCCACCGCCGAAGAGGTGCTCTATCGTCGCGGCAACTTCAACGGCACCTTCGATCAGGTCATTTGCGATGCGCTGCGCAAGGTCAATGACGCCCAGATCAGCCTCTCGCCAGGCTTCCGCTGGGGCACCACGGTGCTGCCGGGGCAGAAGATCACCATGGACAACGTCATGGACCAGAGCTGCATCACCTATCCCGAGACCTACCGGCGGGAGATGAAGGGCAGCGAGATTAAGGCCATCCTCGAGGACGTCTGTGACAACCTGTTCAACCCGGACCCCTACGTGCAGCAGGGCGGCGATATGGTGCGCGTCGGCGGGCTCGATTATGTCTGCGAGCCCGGCGCCGGCTTCGGTGAGCGCATCACCGAGATGCAGCTCGACGACGGCACCAAGATCGAGGCGGACAAGACCTATGTGGTGTCCGGCTGGGCCACCGTTGGCAGCCAGTCGCCCGGGGAGCCGATTTGGGAGACCGTCGCCACCTACCTGCGCGACGTCAAGACGGTGAAGCTGGAGAAGCTCAACACGCCAAAGCTCAAGGGCGTCGACGGCAATCCGGGTCTCGCCGACTATGACGGCGAGGTCCTGAGCTGACCGCCGCGCGGCGGTGTGACGCACGCCCCGCTCCGCTGCGGACGGCCGCGGGCGCGTTCGCGACGAGCGGGGACGTTGCACAAGCCCTGAGCGGGCGCTGCAGGCTGCCGCAGCGCGGCCAGAGAACCGGCGGCGACCCGCTCCGGCGGTGGGCACGGGCGGTTGGCCGTGTCTGAGCGCCGCAGCCTGCCGCCCCTTCGCATCGCCCCGCGTCCCTCACGCGGGGTGTTCGCGTTCTCGCTGCTCAGCCATGCCGCGGTGCTCGCGGCGCTAGTACCCTTGCCTGCGCCCGGACTGGGCGTGCGCATGGCCCTTGGCGGGCTTGTGCTCGGCAGCTTCTGGTATGTGCTCTGGGCGCAGGTGTTGCGCCGTGCGCCCTGGTCCGTGGTGGCCGTGGACTGGAAGCCCACGGGTTGGGAAGCCACCTTTGCCGATGGCAGCACGCGGGCGGTGACGCTTGCGCCCTCTACCTTTGTCGGCGTCGGGCTCGTGATCCTGCATCTGCGGGTGGGCTGGTTGTGGCGGCCCTGTCTGCTCCTCAGTGCCGATGCGGTGCCGGCAGACCAGTTACGTCGCCTGCGGGTGCTGCTGCGCCTCGGCCTGGCGCAAGGTGCCAATGCGAGGGAGCCTTGACGCCTTTGGCAGGCTGTTGCGGCCGTTAGGGGTTCCCGCCAGTGGCCTTGCGGGCGCGGTCCAGTGCCAGCAGCGCTGTGAGCAGATCGCGGAGCGCCTCCAGCGGGACCGAGTTTGGTCCATCACTCGCGGCGTTGTCCGGGTCGTCGTGCACCTCCAGGAACAACCCGGCAACGCCGACGCCCACCGCAGCGCGGGCGATCACGGGCACGTACTCGCGTTTGCCGCCGGAGGCGGTGCCGAGGGCGCCGGGCATTTGCACCGCATGCGTGGCGTCCATGACGACCGGATAGCCCGTCTTGGCCATCTCGTACAGGCTGCGGGGGTCGACGATCAGGTTGCCGTAGCCGAAGGTGACGCCGCGCTCCACCAGGGCCATCTTGGTGCAGCCGGTGGACTCCAGTTTGGCCACCACGTTGGCCATGTCCCATGGGGCCAGGAACTGGCCTTTCTTGACGTTGACGGTCCGTCCGAATTCGGCGGCGGCTTCGCCCACGGCGAGCACGAAATCCGTCTGCCGGCACAGGAAGGCCGGGATCTGCAGCATGTCGACGACCTCGGCGACGCGCCGGCACTGGGCTTCGGTATGCACGTCGGTGAGCACGGGGCAGCCGACCGACTCGCGGATCTCGGCGAGGACGGCGAGGCCTTGCTCCAGTCCAACACCGCGCCGGCCAGAGAGGCTGGAGCGGTTGGCCTTGTCGAAGGACGCCTTGAAGATATAGGGGATGCCGAGCGCTGCGCAGATGGCCGAGATCTCCCGCGCCAGCATCAGCGCGTGCGCGCGGGACTCGATCTGACAGGGGCCCGATTGCAGGACGAAGGGTCGGTCGTTGCCGAGGGTGATGCCGTCGGCGACGGTAATGTGCTTGGCCGGGTGACTCATCGAAGACTCTGATCGACCTGGGGCGGTGGCGGAGCCGCCCGATGCTAGCACGCTGGGCGGGCCAAGCACCCGATCCGGAGCCGCCAATCGGCGGCGGCGCGCTGCGTCAGACGGACGTCGTCCGACCGGCCGCTGCAACCAAGCGGAGCCTCAGCACAGGCGTTGCATCGGCCGGTGAGGGGATCACCGCTCTCCGAAGACCAAGGCCCACCAGAACAGCGCCGCGCTCATCAGCAGCATGGCACCGGCCGCCGCCGGTACGAGCCACGGCAACTCCGCCCAAGGCTGGCCGAACAGCAGGATGGCGCTGGCCAAGCCTGCGAGCCCAAGTGCACTAAAGGTCCCGAGTAGGCGGCGATTATTGTCGCCGAGGTTGCCGCGGATGGCCTTGATGTCGCCGGCGGCACCGTCCGGATAGAGTGCCGCCTGGCGCTCCAGTTGATCGATGATGCGGCTCAGCGCAATGGGCAGATCCGGCAGCCGCTCGGCGAGTGCCGGCCAGTTGTGGGCAGTGCGCTCGATCAGGCGCCGGGGCCCCACCTGCTCGCGCATCCAACGCTCCATGAATGGCTTGGCGGTGGTCCAGAGGTCGAGCTGCGGATACAGCTGGCGGCCCAAACCCTCGATGTGGATCAGGGTCTTCTCCAGCAGGACGAGTTGGGGCTGGATCTCCATGTCGAAGCGCCGGGCGGTCTGGAAGAGGTTGACCAGGAAGTTGCCGAAGCTGATCTCGGCAATGGGCTTCTCGAAGATGGGCTCGCAGACGGTGCGGATCGCAGACTCGAACTCCTCCACCCGTGTGCCGGTGGGCACCCATCCGGATTCCAGGTGCAGCTCGGCCACCCGACGATAGTCGCGCCGGAAGAACGCGAGCAAGTTCTCGGCAAGGTAGCGCTGGTCCTCCTTGGTCAGCGTGCCGACGATGCCGAAGTCGACGGAGATATAGCGCCCAGACGGCTCCACAAAGATGTTGCCTGGGTGCATGTCCGCATGGAAGAAATTGTCTCGAAACACCTGCGTGAAGAAGATCTCCACACCCCGGGTGCCAAGCTGACGCATGCTGATGCCTTGGGCCTTGAGCGCCTCGACCTTGGACACGGGCGTGCCGTAGATGCGCTCCATCACCATGACATTCGGGCGGGTCCAGTCCCAGTAGACCTCTGGGATGTATAGATCCTCACTGTGCTTGAAGTTGCGCCGCAGCTGCGAGGCGTTCGCCGCTTCTCGCTGCAGGTTCAGCTCGTCGAGGATGGTCTTTTCGTATTCGCGAACCACCTCCACCGGACGCAGACGGCGCCCGTCCGGCCAATAGCGTTGCGCGAGGCCCGCAAAGGCATACAGCAGGTCCACGTCGCGCTGGATGGTCTTCTCGATACCTGGGCGCAGGACCTTGACGATGATCTCCCGGCCGTCCTTCAGCTTCGCCGTGTGCACCTGCGCGATGGACGCTGAGGCCAACGGCACCGCGTCGAAGGCGTCGAGCGCCGCCTCCACCGGACGGCCCCAGGCCTTCTCGATGAGGGCGCGGGCCTCTTCGCCGGGGAAGGGCGGCACCCGGTCCTGGAGCATTGCCAACTCCTCGGCCATGTCTTCCGGCAGCAGGTCGACGCGGGTGGACAGCAGCTGGCCGAACTTGATGAAGATGGGCCCGAGCTCTTCCAACGCGAGGCGCACACGAACGGGAAACGGCGGCAGGTCGCGCTTGACCCAGTTCCAGGGTGCAAGTCGGACCAGAAATCGGAGCGGGCTCAGCGGCGGGATGGATACCACCACCTCGTCCAGCCCATGCTTGAGCAGCACCAGATTGATGTGCAGCAGGCGCAGCGCCTGTGAGATGGGAAGCATGGTCGTAGCGACCTTCCTGAAGTGCAGACGCGGGATGCGACGGTGCGGGGGATCGGTGCAGCGCTGCTGCGCGGGCGTCGCCGGGGATCAGCGGGTGCGGGCGAGACGCTGGGCCAGCGGGCGGGCGGGCGCCGCAGCGGACGAGCGGCAGCGGCGCAAGGTCGCGCCTAGCGGCGTCGCTCAAGGCGCTCAACGCGGGCCACGAGCCGCTCCGCGTCATCGCGCAGGGTATCAACGGCGCCGAGAAAGTCCTCCAGCTCTTGGCGACTCGGTACCACCGCCGCTTCTTCCTGCAAATACTCGCGCACATTTTCGGCGAGGACCTGACCACTGCGTCCGGCCCACCGCTCGCCGGCGCGGGCACGTTCCATGAGTCGGCGCGCCAGCGTGTCGCCCAAGAGCTTCGAGAGCTGCTCTTCCCAGTCGATATCGAGTCCGCGGAAAACCTCGCCGAGGGTCTGGGCCAGCCCATTGTCGCCGTCGATGCGGATGGCACCGGCGAAGACCGCGTCCTCGCGATGCTCGGCGGTCACCATGCCGAGCAGCGCAACCGGGCTGGCGTGCACCACGCAGTCTGGCTCTGCGGCATAGGTCCCGTAAAGAAACAGACCGGACTCACCTGGCACTACGAAGAGCCGGGTGCCGAAGCCCGTCAACACCACCTCCAGTACGCGGCCCTGCACCTTGGCCAGGCGGGCGGCGCCCTCCGGATCGAGCGCCAGCACGTGATTGATGGCTGCCTCTGCGGCGGCGAGCAGGGCATTTGGCAGCTGGATGCCGCCAAGCTCCGGGGCCGTGGCCCCTGTCTCGGTCTCGTCCATCATAGCTTGTAGCCACGGTGAATGGCGACGATGCCGCCCGTGTGGTTCTCGTAGCTGGCGCGCTCGAAACCGGCCTGCCCCATCATGTCGAGTAGGGTCTCTTGATCTGGGTGCATGCGGATCGACTCCGCAAGGTAGCGATAGCTTGCGGCGTCTCCCGCGACCAGGCGCCCGAGCATGGGCAGCACCGTGAAGGAGTAGGCGTCGTAGGCCTTTTCCAGCGGCTTGGTGGTGGGGTGCGAGAATTCCAGGATTAGGGCCCTGCCGCTTGGGCGCAGGACCCGGTACATCTCGTTCAGCGCCAGCTGCTTGTGAGTGACGTTGCGCAGCCCGAAGCCAATGGTGATGCAGTCGAAGCTATCGTCCGCGAAGGGGAGGGCCTCGGCATTGGCGAGCACATAATCCAGGTTGCCGACCAGGCCGGTATCCACCAGCCGCGTGCGGCCTTGCTCGAGCATGGCTTGGTTGATGTCGGACATCACCACCTCCCCGTCGGCTCCGACCATGCGTGCGAAGCGCTCCGCGAGGTCACCGGTGCCGGCGGCGAGGTCCAAGACCCGCTGGCCGCGGCGAACGCCAGCGAGCTCCACGGTGCGGCGCTTCCAGAGCCGGTGGATGCCGAGTGACATCAGGTCGTTCATGAGGTCGTAACGGCTGGCGACCGAGTCGAACACCGCCCGCACCCGGTCCACCTTCTCCGTGACCGGAACTTCCTCGTAGCCGAAATGGGTCTTTTCGTCGGACATGGACAGGGGCTTCAATGTTGAACGCTGGGGCCTATTCTACCCGTGGCCCACGACAAACCCCATGCGGAGCATCATTTTGAGGGGCTAGGGGCTAGGGGCTAGGGGCTAGGGGCTAGGGGCTAGGGGCTAGGGGCTTGGAGCTAGGAGCTAGGAGCTAGGATTAGGGGCTAGGTTTGCGCCCTAGGGAGGTGATTCTCAGACGACGAGGGACCGGGGCGCTGGCGCCCTGCTGGTTCTGCCACTAGCAAAGACCAAGGGCCGAGGGGCAAGGCGTGCGCTGGCGCCGCCAGCGGCGGTTGCACCTAGGCCCTAGGCCCTAGCACCTGCCTTATGAAGGCTTGTGCTTGCGTTGGTAGCCCGCCTTTTCCAGCTCCGTCAGGTAGTCGGACCAGAGGCCCTCCTGATTCTTGCCGAGGCCGTAGAGGTACTCCCAGGAGAAGATACCCGTATTGTGTTCGTCGTCGAAGTGCAGGCAGACGGCATAGTTGCCCACGGGCTCGATGTGGTCGATGTTGACGTCTTCCTTGCCCGTCTGCAGCACCCGCTGCCCGGGGCCATGCCCCTGGACCTCGGCGGAGGGCGAGTACACGCGCAGCAACTCAACCGGCAGGGTGAAGTGGGCACCGTCATCGAAGGTGATCTCCAGCACCCGGGAGTTGCGGTGGAGGTTGAATTCGGTGGGCGTTGGCATGCCTGACTCCTTGGAGATGGTTGTTTGGGAAGCAGCCAACCAAATGGGCCGGGCGTGACGGAGGTTCAACAGCACCCGGCAGCGACACGCATTGCGGCCGCACCGTGCGTGCGGAGGCGGCGGATTTCACAGCGATCCCTTGCGGTCGAGGCGGATGGGCCAAGCGTGCCCAAAAGCGGTGGCTGGGGGAAGGGCAAGGGCCGAGGCGCAGCCGCTGAAGCCAGGGCGCTTGTCCGCTCCTCGGCCCTCGGCCCTCGGCCCTCGGCCCTCGGCCCTCGGCCCTGGCCAGTGAACGGCCCCGCCGGCGCGCCGATACTCCGGCCGCTCCTCGGTCTAAGGCAGCACCGAATTAGAGAATGTACTGCGATAGATCCTCGTCCGCCGCCAGCTCTCCCAGGTTTTGCTCCACGTAGGCGGCGTTGATGGTGACGGTGACGCGATCGAGCTCGGTCGCGTTGAAGGACACGTCTTCGAGCAGTCGCTCCATCACGGTGTGCAGGCGCCGTGCGCCGATGTTCTCGGTGTGCTCGTTGACCTGATAGGCGATCTCTGCCAGACGCCGGATGCCGTCGTCGGTGAACTCGATCGTCACGCCCTCGGTGGCAAGGAGTGCGGCATATTGATCCGTGAGTGACTCGTCCGGCTCGGTGAGGATGCGCACAAAGTCGTCGGTGGTGAGCGCGCCGAGCTCCACGCGAATGGGCAGCCGTCCTTGCAGCTCCGGGATTAGGTCGGACGGCTTCGCGAGCTGGAAGGCCCCGGAGGCGATGAACAGGATGTGGTCGGTCTTGATGGCGCCGTGCTTGGTGGAAATCGTGCTGCCTTCCACCAGCGGCAGCAGGTCGCGCTGCACGCCCTCGCGGGACACATCGCCACCGCCAACGTTTTCGGCCCGGCGGGTGACCTTATCCAGCTCGTCCAAGAAGACGATGCCGTTGTTCTCGACGTTGGCCAGGGCCCGCTGTTTCATCTCCTCTTCGTTCACGAGCTTGGCGGCCTCCTCATCCTTGAGCACCTTGCGGGCGTCGGCGATGCGCATGCGCCGGCGCTTGGTGCGATTGCTGCCGAGGTTCTGAAACAGCCCCTGCAGCTGGCTCGTCATCTCTTCCATACCGGGCGGGGCCATGATCTCCACGCCGAGGTTCAGGCTGACCTCGATGTCGATCTCCTTGTCGTCCAGTTCGCCGGCGCGCAGCCGGGTGCGGAACTTCTCGCGGGTGCCGGCGCCGGCGCCCGCGCCACGGCTGTCCTCCTCGAAGCCCGACGGCTTGGGCAACAAGGCGTCGAGGATGCGCTCTTCGGCGGCAGCCTCGGCCTTGCCGGCGTTGGCTTCCATCTCCTTTTCGCGCTCCATCTTAATGGCGATGTCTGCAAGATCTCGGACGATGGACTCCACATCGCGGCCCACATAGCCGACTTCCGTGAATTTGGTGGCCTCGATCTTGATAAAGGGGGCATCCGCCAGTCGGGCTAGCCGACGGGCGATCTCGGTCTTGCCGACGCCGGTGGGGCCGATCATCAGGATGTTCTTGGGCGTGATTTCCGAGCGCATCGGCTCCGGGATCTGCGCCCGCCGCCAGCGATTGCGCAGTGCAATGGCCACGGCGCGCTTGGCGGCATCCTGGCCGATGATGTGCTTGTCGAGCTCGGCGACGATGCGCTTCGGGGTGATGTCGGACATGTTTGCCTACGCGGGTGGGGCTCTGGGCTGGGTCGACCTGGTGCCGGCGGTGCTGGGGCGTTTAGGTTGTGCGGCGATGCGCGGCGCCAACCGCGCTCAATCGGCGCTGAGCTCCTCGAGCACAAGGTTATGGTTGGTATAGATGCAGATGTCGGCGGCGATGCCCAAGGCCCGCTCGACGATCTCCCGGGCGGAGAGTGTGCTGTGTTCCATGAGGGCCCGAGCGGCGGCCTGCGCGAAGCCGCTGCCGGAGCCGATGGACATCAGGTCATATTCGGGCTCTAGCACGTCGCCGGTGCCGCTGATGATGAGTGATGCCTCGCGATCGGCCACACAGAGCATGGCCTCTAGCCGCCGCAGCATGCGGTCGGTGCGCCAATCCTTCGCCAGCTCAACGGCAGAGCGGGTGAGATTGCCCTGGTGCTTCTCGAGCTTGCCCTCGAAACGCTCGAACAGCGTGAAGGCGTCGGCCGTGGCGCCGGCAAAGCCCGCGATCACCTGGCCCTTATAGAGCCGGCGCACCTTGCGGGCATTGCCCTTCATCACCGTTTGGCCCAGGGAAACTTGACCGTCGCCGCCGATGACGACGGTGCCCTGGCGACGCACGCCCAGAATGGTTGTGCCGTGGAATTGTTCCATGACTGTGGAGAGGGGCTCTGTGCAGATGGAGCCCGGCAGCAGCCGCGCCGCCGGGAACAAACCGAACATTGTACGCCGCTGTGCCCGCAGCGAAAGCGGGCGGGCTCGGCAGCCGGATGGGGCCAGGTGAGCAGTCGGGGGCTCAATCGCCGGCCTGTGCCGCGGCCGGGTCGCGTCGTTTCGGGGTCTTGGGCGCCACCGCCTCCAAGGGGGCATCGCCGCGATCCTCCTCCCAGGGCTGGTTGCGGCAAATGGCTCGGGCATCCAGCAGCAGACCGAAGATCTCATGCAACCGCTCAGGAATACGGATGACGCCATTGGCCGCGCCGTACTTTTCCGCCAAGAGGTCCCGCGGCTGACGCGAGAGGTCGAACAAGTCCACCAGGTGCATGCACCAATCGTCGAAGTAGCGCGGGCCGATCTGCTCGAAGGCAATCAGCTCGACGCTGTGATGGCGGGCGTCGCGGATGATCCGATTGAAGAGCTGGTTGACGGGCTTGGCAGGCCCCTCTAGCACCTGCAGAAATTGATCACCAGAGAGTAGCAGCAGGCCGGTGATGGAGTGCTGGGCGTTGTGCTCGGCGGCATTGTGTACCAGCGCGCGCAGGTCTGCGTTGGGTAAGAAGGACGCGCAGCACGTGCTGCGGTAGATGAGACGGCAGTCTCCCATGGGTGCGGCTCGCGGTTGCAGTAGTGCGTGCAGGGTGGCCCAGCGCACCGGTTGACACTTGACCTTAGCAAAGGCGGGCCGGATTGCAACCACGGCGACATCTCATAAAAAACGCCCCCGGCGGCGATCTGCCGGCGGGGGCGTTTCACGCGTGGCGCCGGAGCCGTCCGCTCCGGCTTGAGGGTCTACTGGATCACGCGGTCGATGACGTGCACGACACCATTGGCGGCGTAGAGGCCGGTCTTCACGACCTCGGCGTTCGCGACGCCCACGTGGCCGTTGAAGCGGGCGGACGGGCCCAGGTTCAGGGTGCTTCCATCCATGGCCTGGACGAGCTCACTCTGCAACAGATCGGCGGCGGTGTGGCGGCCTGGCACAACGTGCTTCTTCACGAGGGCAGCCAGCTTTTCCGGGTCGGCCAGCAGGGCCTCGCGCTCGGCCTCGGGCATCTTGCTGATGGCCTCGTCACTCGGCACGAATAGGGTGTACTCACCGCCGTCGCGCAGGGTGTCGCTCATGCCTGAAAGGGCCAAGATCTGCTTGAAGCTCCCGAAAACCCCCGAGCCGGCCAGGAGGTCTTCGAGCGTCTTACCGGCTGCGTAGGCGGGCACGCCACGGGGTGCGTACTCCGAGAGCATGTCCTTGGGCTGTGCGTTCTCGGCGGCGATGTTGGCGCGGGCCAGTGTCTCCTCGCCCGCGTAGCGTGAGCCCAGGGACAAGGCAGTCAGCGGACCCAGTGCCATACCGAGCCCTAGCACGACGAGCGGCACGTAGTTTGGCTTCTTGGCGGAGGTGGTGTTGGTGTCGATCATGTCAGGTTACCTAAGGTTGTAGTCAGACAAGGGTTGGGCGGTTACGTTGCCGGCGCAGTCTGCACGTCGACAAAACCTGGTCTCTGACCCGGCTGGGACGGAGCATTGCGCCTCGAGACCGGCTTGACAATGAATCCAACAAACACTCCGCGGTTTCTGACCAAAATACTCGGGTATTGCCTTATGAAAAACCCCTAGGCCCCTGCTTGGAGCCAATGACCAGGCTTCGAAAAGCCATAATTTGGCATGTCGCCAGCTTCTGTCTAGTTCTCGGCCCTCGGCCCTGGCCCTGACCAGTTCACACCTGCCGTCGATTGACGATCTGGCCGCTTGTCGGTTCCAACCACCGCATCGCGAGCCGCTACCCTCGATACAACCGCCAGAACCGCGGCTCGTCGAAACCGTCGAGGCGCGCATCGCCGATCAGCAGCACCGGCACGCTGCGCGCCCCAAGGCGTTCAAGCGCTTTACGGGCGCGTGGGCTCTTGCCGACGTCCATCTCACGGAAGGCGATGCCCTCGCGTTGCAAGAAGGCCTTGGCGCGGCTGCAATGGGGGCATTTGGCTGCGCTGTACAGGACGATGCGCTTTGCGGCCATGGGTCTGGCTCAGGGTAGGGGCGGCATCTGCACCGCGATGGCGCAGTCGGCGGCTGGCCGGGGCGGAGACGCCGCTCCACCAGTCCAGGTCAGCGCTTGCGCTTGGCCCGCGGGTGGGCCTTGTCGTAGACCTGCGCCAGGTGCTGAAAGTCCAAGTGCGTGTAGACCTGGGTGGTGCTGATGTCCGCGTGGCCCAGCATTTCCTGCACCGCGCGGAGGTCGCCGGAAGACTCCAGCAGGTGGCTGGCGCAGGAGTGCCGCAGCAGGTGTGGATGCAAATTGCGTCCGGCGCCGCGCTGTTGCGCCCACAGGCGCAGGCGCTGCTGCACCGTGCGCGGGTGGATGCGCGAGCCGCGGCTGCTGACGAAGAG
>CAZGCI010000077.1:0-18971 GCA_964524185.1 uncultured Thiohalocapsa sp.
CACGAGGAGGTCAAGCAGCGCTACGGCCACCCGGTCGACTACAAGTTCGGCACCATGATCGAGGTGGTGCGCGCCTGCATGCGCGCCGAGTCCCTGGCCGAGGAGGCCGAGTTCTTCTCCTTCGGCACCAACGACCTCACCCAGGCTGTGTTCTCCTTCTCCCGCGAGGACGCCGAAAACAAGTTCCTGCCGCTGTACAACCGCAGCCACATCCTGCAGGACAACCCGTTCGAGGTGCTCGACGTCAAGGGCGCCGGCAAGCTCATGCAGCTCGCCGTCGAATGGGGCCGTGCTGCGCGCCCGGACATCCACGTCGGCATTTGCGGCGAGCACGGCGGCCACCCCGCCTCCATCAGCTTCTGCGACGAAGCCGGGCTCGACTACGTCAGCTGCTCCGGCCCGCGCGTGCCGGTGGCACGCCTCGCCGCGGCGCATGCGGCGCTGAAGCATCGGGCTTAGTAGCCGCTGACCCGTGGTGCCGGCATGGTGCTGGCGCCATGGATATAGATCCGACTGCAACGGCGCGGCACTCGGAAACTGGTGCCGCGCCATGCCGTTGTGCATGCCCAGCTTGCCAACCTCTCCCCCCGGCGCTGGCTTGCCAACACAGATCTCATCGGGGCCTAGGGCCCTCCCACACTCATCGCGTCGTTATCCGCGAGCCGCTGCGAACGCGCCGTGCGGCGGCGCCAGGTTGCGCGAACCGCGGCGTGTGGATGCACGTACCGTAGACTGACAGGTGGAAAGTGCGGCGCGTATCATGGACGCAGTACGCCCCGTTACCGCCTGGCAACGGCCGTTCGCGCAACGTTGTTAGAGCGCGCGCAACAGCCAGGGGCACCCAGAGGTTATGACAGCTGTCCCCGCATCACGCGGGCGTCCGCAGCAGTGCGGAGACTGGCTCACAGCCTCGCAGCAAACGGAGATACCCGTCGATGTCGTGGCAGCAATTATTGATCGTTCCGGCGTTCCTGCTCCTGGCCGTCGGCATCCCGGTCGGTATCGTTTATTTCAACGGGTTCATCGTCGATATCTGGTGGTTCAGTGCCCTTGACTATGGCCTGTACTTTTGGATGCGGGTGCTGTATCAGGCGATCATCTTCCTGATCGTCACCCTGTTCTTCTTCCTACTGTTCTTTCTGAACTTCTGGATTGGGTCCAGATATCTGGGTGCGGAAACCCCTGCCCACTACGACCTCGATCACGCCGCGCCAACCGATCAGCCGGCGGCAGACGGTGCACCGAGAACGGTGTCCAAGTACCGGCGGCTCTATGATCAATTTCAGCGTGGCTCGCTGCGCATCTACCTGCCCCTATGCTTCGCGCTCGCCATCCTGGTTGCACTCCCCGTATTCGCCAATTGGGAAACCGCCTTACTCTACTTCTTCGCTCCCAGTAGTGGTCTGACCGATCCCGCCTTTGGTAAAGACGTTAGCTATTATTTGTTCTCACTGCCGCTCTACAGAATGCTTTGGCATGAGCTGCTGACGGCCTCACTCATTCTGCTGGGTGGTCTGGCCCTGCTGTATTGGTTCGAGCAGCACATGGTGGCGGGCTACGATCAACCCATGCGCCGCGGTGCCAAGATTCACGTAGGGCTTGCGATGGGCCTCGTGATTCTGATCGGGGCCTGGTATTTCCTGATGGACCGGCACATGTTGCTCTACAGTAGCGCGCATGTGCCAATCTTTTCTGGTCCGGGTTATGTGGAGATGACTTTCATCAAACCGCTGATCTGGGCCTCGTTGATCCTGTTCCTGATCCTAGGCAGTCTGGCGATCCTCTATCTGCAAACACGCAAGGGCCTGGTTGCGCTGGTCGCGATCGCGATCCTGTTTGTTGGCGCGCTGTCTTTTCGCTATTCGTCGCTGGTCCCTGATCTTATGCAAGACTACTTGGTCAAGCCGAATGAGCTCGACCGCCAACGACCTTACATCAGCATGAATATCGAAGCGACGCTGGCAGCGTATAATCTGCAGGATGTCGAAACCCGGCGTTACCCGATCCAAGACATCCCATGGGATACCAGTGCGACCGATTTCAAGGAGAGTTTGACCAACATCCCGATTTGGGATGAGGTGAACCTGCGCAAGGTCTTCCAAGAACTGCAAGAGATTCGCGCCTACTACGTCTTCAACACCGTCGAGGTCGATCGTTATACCGTCAACGACGTCTTCCAGCAGGTGGGCGTGTCCCCGCGCGAGATCGATCTGGACAAATTGCCGGCGGAGTCCCGTAACTGGGTCAACGAATGGATGAAATACACGCACGGCTATGGTGCCGTGATGGCCCCCATGACGCAAACGCGGGCGAGTGGCATCCAATGGCTGTTGCAAGGTATCCCTCCGCGGTCGCGATACGGGCTTAGCATCGAGCAGCCAGGAATCTATTATGGGACTGGCAGCTACTCGCCGGTGATTGCTCCGAACGAGAGTGGTGAGATCGACTACGTCACCGATGACGAGTTGGTGTTGTCAGATTATGCAGGCAAAGGTGGCATGCCCTTTTCCGGGATGATCCGGCGCGGCATCTTCGCACTCTATTTTCGTGATCCGAATCTGATTTTCACCGACCAGGTGAATGACGATAGCAAACTCCTGTTTCGTCGCAATATCGCGGAGCGCATTACGACGCTTACGCCATTTCTGGTGCTCGATCCGAATCCGTACGCCGTGGTAACGCCCGAGCGGGTCTACTGGATTCAGGATACCTATACCCTATCGTCCTGGTACCCCTTTGCGGTCTCGACGGGTGCAGACCTCGACGGTGAGATGCGCGAGTTCAATTACATTCGCAACTCGGCCAAAGTCGTTGTCGACGCCTACGACGGCAGCGTCAGCTACTATATCACCGAGCCGGATGACCCCATCATTCGCGCCTACGCGCGTGCCTATCCCGGTCTTCTCAAAGATTTCGACGATATGCCGGAGGCGCTCAAGAAGCATGTGCGGTATCCCAAGGAGCTGTTCAGAATCCAGCTCGATGTTTACGGTCGTTACCAGCAGCGGCATCCCGGGACGTTCTTCAAACAAGAAGACCTTTGGGAGTTCCCCAAGGTGCAGTGGGAAGACGAGCTGCGCGAGTTCACACCCTACTATGTGACCATCAATCTCCTCGATCCTGAGCAGTTCGAGTTCAGCCTGCTTGCACCCATGAATCCAAAGGGCAAGAACAACATGCGAGCCCTGGTGGTGGCGGGCAATGACGGTGACAACTACGGTCGCATCGTCACCTACAGTTTCCCACGGGGGTCGCTGGTCTTTGGCCCCGCACAAGCGGACGGCTTTGTCAAACAGGATCCGATCATCACCCAGGAGTTCGCGCTGTGGAATCGGCGGGGTGCGCAGGCGGAACGTGGCAGGCTCATCGTCATGCCCATCAATGGGGTGATCACTTATATCCAGGGGGTCTTCCTGAAGGCGCAGACGGGGGCCAATATTCCGCAGCTGGTGCGGTTCATTACCAATGTGGGCTCGCGGGTGACGATGGAGCCGTCCATGGAGAGTGCCTTTAAAGCGCTCAACCGGGCGGTTTTGAATGAAGGCGGGTCAACGGACATCGAGGCGCCGGCCATGCCGCCGCTGCCCGCGCTGGAAGAGACGCCCCCGCTGTCCGGTGAGGGCTGAGCGGTTTTGGCCCTGCTGCGAGGCCTTTGTGTGCAACCGCGCCCGGCCGGGAGCCCCGTCAGAGCGCCGCGCGTCGGCCCGGCCCGGTGGCGGGCTTTGCGGGCGCAAACGCGGGATTAATGCAACGTTAGAGTACCGAGGACGGCGAAATCCCCCGCCTCGCCGGGCTCGAGGACGACGATGTCGGCTGGCTCGGTGAGCTGGAAGGTGAGGGTGTTGATGGTGCCCCGATGAGTCACCAGCGCGAGGTTGGCCGCCCCGGAATAGTCCGCTATCCGCTCGCGCACGTCCTCAATGAGCCACGCTGACTCATCGGCGGGCAGCACCTGCGGAAGGTTCAGCGCGTTCCAGGGCTCGTAATCCCCAAAGGCAAGCGTCGCGGTTTGCCGCGCACGGCACAATTCGCTGCTGAGGACGGTCTCGACCTGAATCGCATGTGCCTGCAGCGCCCGGCGGAGCGCCTCCGCCTGCGCGCGCCCCTGGTCACTCAGATTCTGCTCCCGGCTGCAGTCTCCATCCGGATCCAGCGTCAACGACACCTCCGGACTCGCCTCCTCAGACTCCGCATGGCGCATCAGCATCACCTTGCCGCCCTCGGCGAGGGCGGACCACAAGGCGGTGTCGCCAGCGTCATCGGCGTTGGCAAGGCCGTGCCCGCAGCCAATGGCCGCGATGCCGATCCGCAGGCCGGCCAAAACGTGCTGTCTGATTGTCATCTGCTTGCTCCTCTGAGGTGTTGGGCTCGGGGGCGAAGCCTACCGTGCCGATTTTGTGCGAACGGTGCAAGAACGTGCGCAGGCCGTCTGGGCCGTTGCGCAGTTGAGCTCAGCTGTGGGTTTAGCACGGCGTTGATGGTCGCCCTGGCCGCCGGTGGCCGCTGCAGGATCAGCGATCGTCTGCTATAGGTTTTGGGGTGACCTGTCAGCCGGGCATTGGTCTGGCAGGAAAAGCCCGCGGCGGTCAACCGGGCCGCCTGGGCACCCCCGCGCTGACGCGTTACATACCCGTTGCGCGTGGGTTTTCGGGGCAGCGCGGTGCGAGAGGCGTGCATCGCGGCCGAAAATCCATGTGTGACGAGTGTGGACCCGCGCCTACGGCGCACCCCGATCACTATGGCTATGGAGGCTATCTGATGACACACCACAAGACACGACAACCCCTCTGGCTCGTTGCGGCCCTCGCTGCGTTGACGGCACCGCCGTTGTTGGCCCAGCGCGGCATGGGCGACGAGTCCGGCATCGCGCAGTGGGACACACTGCCGCCGACGACCCAAATCAGCGGTCGGGTGAGCGATCTCAAAATTGCCGAGTGCAAGTCCACCACCGGCAAGGCGGACCTCGGGGCCCATGTCTTCCTCGACACGGACGACGGACGCACCCTGAACGTGCACATGGGGCCTTACGACGTGCTGGAGAGCCTGGTCGCAGACCTGGAGGACGGCACGGAGGTCTCGGCCACCGCATTCCGCACCGATGCCATGCCCGAGGATCATTATGTCGCGGTGACCGTCAACCTGGCCGGCACCGAGACGACGCTGCGCAATCCCGACACGCTGCGCCCGACTTGGTCGACGGAGCTGCAAGCGGGCGCCGGGCAAACCCGACAAGCAGGTGAGGGCGCCAGCCGCCGGGGCGAAGGGCCGGGCGCAGCAGAGCGCGGCAACCCGCGCCTGCGTGGACGTGGGCCCAGTGCCAGCGAGGACTGCTGGTGGCAGCCGCCGCGCCGCGGTGACCGCGGCCAGCGGGGCAATCGTTAAGGCCACCAGCCGCCGGCACGGCCAAGCGCCGAAGACCGCGGGCACATCATGCGCCTGGGGCTGAACGGCGGTTTCAGAGCACTCGCGGGTACGGGCGAGGCGACGCCCCAGGCCGACCACCGAACGGGTCGCCGGCAGGCCCGCGCGTGATTCACTGACTGGCGCGGAGGGCCAAGGCGCGGACGTGCGCCCCTGGCGTCAGCGGTTGCGCCTCTGCCCTCGGCCCTTTCCCCCTGCCCGCGCCTGGCCTAGGACGCAGCGGGCAAAACTTGACGCGTCCCTAAACACCCGAAGCGGCCAAGCAATCTATGGGGCGGGGTTGGGACGGAACGTCACCTCTGCTGCCTAGATCCCCTGTTCCGCATGCCTGGCTGGGCTATGCGCAGCCCATCGGGCAGACGCATCGGGCTGTACATGCATCGGCAATGTTGTTTAGGGTAAGAAAGGTTGGAGCAGGTGGTGCCTGCCCGCAGAACTCGGGGCCACGGTGGTTTGTGCGCGACCCACGCCTTATTCGTCCAGGGCTGTCGCACTGAATCGCTACTGCTCGGAACCCTCGTGGCGCGATTCCGACCTCGGAGAACCTTCGTGGCCAACAGAGTTCGCAGGGCTGGGACGTCGAATCCGGGTGCTGCGGGCGGAATTTCTGGCACTGGGCCGGCACTGGGCCGGCACTGGGCCGGCACTGGGCCGGCACTGGGCCGCAACGGACCTGGGGCGTTTTGGTTCATCGCGCCGCGCGCTGCTGCCGTGACCGACGCGTCGCACCCAGGCCGCACCTGACCACCGACGTGGTACTCGGGGGGCGTAGATCAGGGCTGGTACGCCGGCAGCGTCGGTGTCCCGCCGGTTTTCTTGCAGGGCCCGCGCCGGGCCGAATGCTCGTTGGCACGACAGCTATCGTAGGAGGTGCAATCGTGTATTCCAAAGTCATGGTGCCGGTGGATCTGGCCCATGTGGACCGACTCACCAAGGCCATTGACCTCGCCACGGACTTCGCCAAGCGCTACGCCATCCCGGTCTGCTTTGTCGGCGTCACGCCGAGCACGCCGACGCCGGCGGCGCACACCCCCAAGGAGTTTGCGCGGCGTCTAGAGGACTTTGCCCAGGCGCAGGGCGACGCGCATGGCCTTACGGCCTCCAGCGCCGCCTACATCAGCGACGACCCCGCCGTGGACCTGGACCACACACTGATGCAGGCCATCGAGGAGCAAGGCGCCGACCTCGTGGTCATGGCGTCGCACATTCCCGGCCTGCCGGAATACATCTTCCATTCCAACGCCGGTCACCTCGCGGCGCACGCCAAGGTGTCCGTGTTCGTGGTGCGCTAACCCGCCACACACGGCGCCGGCGGCCCGTTCCTTTTGCTCCGACCCTGTCACGCTAAGGAGAAGCCATGAGCTCACAAGTCAAACTCGGGCCGGACGGCCCTGCCGACATCATCGACACCGACTACGAGATCGGTCAGGACAACATTCAGGCCAGCGTCGGCCCATTCGGACTCGACATCCACAATCCGGTGTTCGCGATCTCCGGGCTCAGCATCGTCGCCTTCGTCTTCCTGACCTTGGCCTTCCAGGCCGAGGTGGAGCCATTGTTCGATGGCATGCGCACCTGGCTTACCACGAACCTGGACTGGTTCTTCCTGTCCGCGGCCAACGTGTTTGTGCTGCTGTGCCTCGTGCTCATCGTGACACCGCTCGGCAAGGTGCGCCTCGGGGGTTTCGATGCGACGCCGGACTATTCCTATCCGGCGTGGTTTGCCATGCTGTTCGCCGCCGGCATGGGTATCGGGCTCATGTTCTACGGCGTCAGCGAGCCCATCTCCCACTTCACCTCGGCCATGGGCGGCACGAGCCTTGGGGAGGACGGCCTGCGCTCGGATTGGGCACCGCTCGGGGCCGCCGCGGATGATGCCGAGGCAGCGCGGCGGCTCGGCATGGCGGCGACCATCTTCCACTGGGGCCTGCACCCCTGGGCCATCTACGCCATCGTCGCCTTGTCGCTGGCGCTGTTTTCGTTCAACAAAGGACTGCCGCTGACCATCCGCTCCATCTTCTATCCGATCTTCGGCGAGCGGGTGTGGGGCTGGACCGGCCACATCATCGACACCCTGGCGGTGTTCGCGACCCTGTTCGGGCTCGCCACGTCCCTCGGTTTCGGCGCCGAACAGGCCGCCGCCGGACTCAATTATCTGTTCAGCATCCCGGTCAATGACCTGTCCAAGGTGATCCTGATCCTGGCGATCACGGCCGTCGCCCTGGGCTCGGTGCTGCTCGGCATGGACGGCGGCGTGAAGCGCCTGTCGGAGGCCAACATGCTGTTGGCGGCGCTGCTGCTGATCTTCGTCATCAGTGTCGGCCCCAGCATGAGCATCCTCACCGGCTTCTTTGCGAACCTCGGCGCCTATGCGCAGGAGCTGGTGTTCCTCTCCAACCCGGTGGGCCGTGACGACGACAACTTCCGCCAGGGCTGGACGGCCTTTTACTGGGCCTGGTGGATCTCCTGGTCGCCCTTCGTTGGCATGTTCATCGCGCGTGTCTCCCGCGGGCGCACGGTGCGCGAGTTCATCATCGCGGTGCTGTTGGTGCCGCCGGTCGTGTCCGTGCTCTGGATGACCGCCTTCGGCGGTACTGCCATCAGCCAGATCGTCAACGACGGCTACCAGGCCGTCGCCAATGCGCCGCTGGAGCTGAAGCTGTTCGAGATGCTGGCCGAGCTGCCGCTCGCGCAGATCACCTCCTTCATCGGCATTGTGCTGGTGATCGTGTTCTTCATCACCTCGTCGGACTCGGGCTCCCTGGTGATTGACACGATCACCGCCGGCGGCAAGGTGGATGCACCGCTGCCGCAGCGGGTCTTCTGGTGCACCTTCGAGGGCCTCGTGGCCATCGCGCTGCTGCTCGGCGGCGGCCTTGGCGCGCTGCAGGCGATGGCCGTGTCCACAGGCTTCCCGTTCACCCTGGTGCTGCTCCTGGCCTGCTATGCGCTGGTGGTGGGCTTGCTTGCGGAGGTGCGCCACCCGGACGTGCGTGAGGCAGTGCAGGAAGCGGCCTAGCCCCGCTGCCAACCAAACCGCGGCGCTCATCACGCCGCGGCCGTCCGCTATCCCGGCGCTGGGTGCTGCTGAGCAGACGGGCTGTGCTGCAGACCAAACCGGGGACGAAACAGCAGACATAACCGAATGGCCCGAAGCTAAGCGAGGCGGCATTACGGTTAGCTGGATACGCCTCTGATCCGGCGTCTTTCCGGTTTCCATGTTCGCGCGCCTCAGCACGAGCGGCCTTGCTCGGTCTGGTCAGAAGCTCGCAGTCGTTGGCGCGAGGTCTCCGCGCCGATGGCGAGTACTTGCGCATGACCTCAGCGTGGGGCGATGGGCGTCAACGCCTTGGTCTGGGCGATGAAGACAAAGGCGTCGTAACGCTGGGGCAGCAAGGTCGGTACGTAGTTGCCGGGTACTTCGCGCTCCGGCCGGTAGACGACGCCGATCGCCCGATGCCCATGCGGCTTGCGCAGCGGCGGCGCGAGCGCGTCGTCGAATAAGAACAACAGATCCTCGCCGTCGCCGGCCGCACGCATGGCCGCCTCGATGCTGCCCGGCATGGCTGGCGGCGTGGTCATTGTTGTCATCGGTGCTTCCCAGGCGCGGCCCGCCAGGACGGTGCCGCGATCGGTTCCGAACCCCACCGCCGCCACCTGCTCGGCCCCGAGCCCTTCGCGGGCGAGCTGGCCGATATTGAGGCGCTGCCGCTGCACCATGTCGGTCGCCCGCGCATCCCCGACATGGGTGTTGTGGGCCCAGACGATGCCCTTGGCGTCCGCGCCGTAGAAGTCGAGCAGCCGCTGCAGCGTCTGGTAGAAGTGCTCGACCCGGGTATTCCATGACTCAGGGCCGCGGCCGGCCATGCCGCCGTAATGCGCCTCCGCATTCTTGACCACCCAGGCCATCTGCTTGAGGTGGAGGTATTCCGCCGCATCGATGTCGAGGCTGTCGCGCTGTTCCTGCAGCCGTTCGATCACGGCGCGCGCGTTCCCGCCGAGCCCCGCCTCGCCGCGCTGCAGCCCCTGCACATAGGCGCGGGTATCTTCGAGTAGCGCAGCGAAGGGCGCGTACTGCTCGCGCAGCCAGTCGGCCTCATCGGCGTCGATGGCCGCCATGGACGCGGGCAGCTCGCGCAGGGCATCGGCCTTGCCGTAGACATCGATGCCATAGAAGCCCACCCGTCGCTCGGGTGGCTGCTGGGCGTTGTGGGACTTCAGCCATTCAATGAGCGCAGCCGTCTCTGCGTTGGCCCACATCCAGGTGGGCCAGCGGTCGAAGGTCTGCATGATCTCGCGTGCGCTCGCCGCGTCGGCGTCGTAGCCCTTCACATACCGATTGAGGCGGTAGAGGGCATTCCAGTCTCCCTCCACCGCAATGAACCGAAAGCCATGCGCAGCGATCAGCTCGCGACTGATCGCAGCCCGCAGGTCATAGAACTCGGCCGTGCCGTGGCTCGCCTCGCCCAGTAGAACCACCCGTGCCGGCGCGATACGCGCGATCAACGGCGCGAACTCGGGTGGGTCGCCGAGCGGTATGGCGATCTCGCGCAACGCGGCGACTAACGCGTCCTCGGCCGCGGCGAGCCCTGGCGCGAGCAGCAGCCAAAGCAACAACCAGAGCAGCAACCAGCGGCTGCGTAACGCCCGACGTGGCGGGTTGGTTAGGGTGATCATGGGGCCCTCCCGTGTTGGGTGTTCGTGCAGGCAAGATAGCAGCCCGCGTCGGCATCGGCGGGAGCGAGGCCTACCCCATGGGCTGGGCGCCCGGCGGGCGGCAATGGGCCGCGGCGCGGGTGGCGTCCGGCGCGGTTGCTGCGACGGGGGCGGGCGCGGCGGGCCGTCGCGCTGTAACATCCGCGCTGCCGTCGATTCTCCCCTTTAGTTGAGCACAGGTGATCCCGCCATGAATGAGCGCCCGGTTGATGTCGCACCGGACGAAGCCGCCCCCCGCCGCGGCCTCTTTGCTGCGCTGGAGGTCATTGCCGCCGAGGCGCCCGCCGAGGGCTTGACCCTGCACGAGTTCACCCAGGCCCTCGGTGAGCGGGCCTTCGGCGTGATGCTGTTTGCGCTGGCCATCCCCGTCTGCATCCCGCTGCTCTATGGGATTCCACAGATCGTCTCTCTGCCGATGATTGCCATCGCGGTGCAGATGGCCATGGGACGCTCAGAGCCCTGGATGCCGCACCGCTTCGGTGAGCGTCGGCTCAGCAAGGACCGGCTGCAGCGAACGGCTGCCGGCGCGCGCCGATGGTTCGGCTGGGTCGAGGCCCTGGCGCGGCCGCGCTTGCTGCTGCTCTCCGGGCCGACGGCCGAGCGGCTGGTGGGTGCTGTCTTCGTGCTCTTCATCACGAGCATCCTGATCCCGTTTCCTGCCTCTAACACCGTGCCGGGCATTGGTGTCGCCATGGGCTCCATCGGCCTCATTACCCGCGACGGTCTCCTCGTACTCGCCGGGCTCGCCATCGGCCTCATCTGGATCACCCTATTGGTGGTGGGTGTCATGATCTTCGGCCCCGCGTTCATGGACCTGTTCAAGGACTTCACCAAGGGCCTCCTCGGCATCGGCTGAGCGGCTGTGGCGCGCAGCCCCTGCGTCGCTGCGAGCACGCGGAACCATCGTCCTCGGCCCTCGGGCCGTGCCGGTGACATACACGCGTCGGCGCAATGGGGCGGCCGCTCAATGCGGACTGCAGCAGGCCTGCCACCGGCGCTCACCCCGACGACCCTCCAACGACTCTTTTTGGGCTAAATTGTAGGTAGAGCCGCCGCATATCGGCGAGACGCGGCGGGTGTTAGCACACGACTCCGGCCGGGGCCAATCCACCGGGGCCGCAGGGACTAAGAAGCCAAAGGAGGTATCGAGCATGAAGACTTGGGTGATCGTCAGTGACGCCGCGCGTGCACGGTTGTATGCCCTGGCAGGCCGCGGCTCGCCGCTGGAGGAGCTGCAGGATCTGGTCCATCCCGCCGCGCGCCTGAAGGGCACGGAGATCGAAGCCGACCGGCCAGGCCGCGCCTTCGATTCCCACGGCGAGCAACGCCATGCCATGGCGCCGAGCACAGATCCGAGGCAGGAGGAGGCCATGCGCTTCGCCCGCGAGATCACGGATCTGCTTCGGTCCGGATTGGACGCACGGCGCTTCGACCAGCTCTGTGTGATTGCGCCGCCGCAGTTCATGGGGCTCCTGCGCGAGACCATGGACGACAGGGTGCGGCGCACGGTGAAAGGCGAGCTGGTGAAGGATCTGACACGGGAGGGTTCCGGGCGCATCGCGGCGGAGGCGTGGGCGCTGCTCTAACGACCCTCTACAGCCGGCGCGCAGCCTGCTTGGGCGGCGATGGGGGAAGGGGAAGGGCCAAGGGCTAAGGCGCGGACTCGCATCCTTGGCGCCAGCCGTTGTGCCTCGGCCCTTTTCCGTGCCGGTGTCTGGAACATCACCGACCGCCTCACACCTCAGGCATCTGCAAAGGCGCTGTGCCGCCAAGCAACCCAGCGCCGTGCAACGCAGCGTACGCCTTGCCGTGCGAGCTTGGTCTAGCGGCGCAGCCACACCACCGCTAGCCCCGCGAGCACGATACAGGCGCCGCCCGCCAGCTCCTGCAGATTGAGTGCCTCCCCCGCCAGCCACGCGGCGGAAACGGCGCCGACAATCAACTCGAACAACAGCAGTACCGACGAGCGCTGCAGGGGCATGCGGCTGATGCCGTACTGCGTCGCCGAGATCATGCTGCTCATCCACACCACCCCCACCGCAAACGCCGCCAGTAGCACCCAGGGTGATGCGCTGAAGTGCGTCCCCATGCCCATGCCCAGGGCCGCCAGCAGCGCCATTGGCGGTACCAGCACCACGGCGGCCAGGTTTTTGAGCGCCCCTGGCAGCCCGAGCGCCGCACGCAGCTGCACATTGGTGAGCGCGAAGGCAAAGCCCGCCACCAACCCCAGGAGGTCTGCCGGGCTGAAGGCCGCACGCAGGCCCAGGGCGAGTGCGCCGTCCAGCCCATTGGCCAGCCCGGGCATGTCCGAGAGCAGCATCAGGCCCGCCCCGAACAGCGCAAGCAGCAGCGCGGGTACCGTCACCACCAGCAGCCGCTCGCCCAGCAGCACCCGGCCCAGCAGCACGGCCCACGCGGGCGAGAGGTAGAACAGGATCAGCACCCGCGCCACCTCGCCCTCGATCATGCCGAGGCCGAAGGCGATGCCCGAGACCGCCGCAGATAGCCCAATCCCCGCGAGCCGCCAGCGCGCCACCGACACCGCCCGCCAGTGTTTGCGTGCCATCAGCCCCAGTGTCGCAGTGGCACCGATGTAGATGATGGCCAGCGCCCAGAGGCCGCCGAGCCCGGCCTGCTCCAGCCACCGCAGCGGCAGCCAGTACAGGCCCCACAGCGTGGAGCCCGCGAGCATGACGGCGATGACGACGGCCTGGTTGGACGTGTCTTCTGCCGACCCGGCGCGTGCCACGAGCCTAGCGCTGGACGGTGTGTTGGAGCGAGGCATTGCTTGGGTAGGTCGCTCGATTGTCGATCCGTTGAGACGTCGGGTAAACCTCACCCGAGCCTGCTCGATTGGGGCCCCGGCGCTAGTTGAGCTGGGCGATGATGCAGTCGATGGCCGGCTGGTTGTTACCGGTGGGGTAGAAGCTGTTGATGGCCTGCCGGTAGGTGTCCGGAGCGATCACCCCGGTGCCGAGCTTGGCGGTTTCGTCCAGGAAGGTCACGTCATCGGTGTTGACGTCAAGCAGGTAGCCGATGGGCTGTTTGCCGATGCTCAGGTGGCTGCAGGCGGCGTCCACCTGATTCAGGAAGGCGTTGCTCGCGGGGCCCTCGGGGGCCATAAGGCCGCCGCCGCAGCCGGCGAGTAGGGCGATGGCGGGCAGGGCGATGGTGAGTCGCATGGGACTGTGCACGATGAAGGGGCTCCCCGTCTTTGGGGCCATCCTGTGATGGCCTAGGTTGAACAGTTGGCGCGAGACCAAGGCATGGCCTACGGACCGCGCCAGCCGACTGAGGCGGCGAGCATAGCCGAGGGCACGCCGCGGCGCTGCTGGCGTCGTGCTAAGGCGCAGAATCGGCGACAATCACGCCATGACGGACGAAGCCACCGATTTGACCAACGCCCCCGCGGACGCCGATGTCGAGCAGGCGGATGCGCTCCCGAGCAAGAGCTCCCGCAAGCGCGAGCGCCTGGCGCTCCAGGATCTGGCGGCGGAGATGCTGGGGCTGCCGCGGGGGGATCTCGATGGGCTGGGGCTGAGCGCCGATACCTGGACCGCCATCGACGAGACCGCCCGCATTAAGGATCGCCGGGCCATGCGCAGGCACATCAAGCGTGTCGCCAACTGCCTGGCACGGGAGAATACCGAGCCCCTGCAGGCACTACTGGACGCCCGCGCAGAACAGGCGCGGCAGGCCACAGCCCGGCATCATCAGGTGGAGCGCTGGCGGGCCCGGCTCATCGCGGAGGGCGACGCTGCCCTGAGGGAGCTGCTGGACGCCCATCCCGACACCGATCGCCAGCAGCTGCGCACCCTCGTGCGCGCCGCCCAGCGCGATGCGGCGCGCGGGCGTCCAGACGCGCCGCGCAAGCTGTTCCGTCTCTTGCGAGGGATTTTGGATGTTTGACTCTACGAGAGGCTTTGAGGCTGCGACAGGCTTAAGGCGATTTCTGTCAACTTTCGTACCGTCTGACTCGTCTTGACGCCCGCCTTCGGCGTCGCGCTGGCGCTCCCCCAGGTTGCTATGCTCCCGCCAGCGCGCCTTGAAGGCGAACGTCCCTCCTTCGTCTAACGGCCGGACGCTGCAAGCCTTGGCGTGGGGTGCGCCTAGCAACGGCAGGCCAACGGCGTTGTCGACGAGACGTCGATGACGACAACGACAACGAAAGCGATGCTGGTGCGGCAGCCGGGCTGATCTGTTGCGCTCCTGAGTGAACCGTTACTGAGTCTCCCGAGCCCCGAGCCCCGAGCCCCGAGCCCCGAGCCCCGAGCGCCCCCCAATGGCCGACCAACTGTTCCACATTGCTGCGACACCCTTCGAGGCAGCGCTTCGCGTGCCGGTGCTGCCGTCTGGGCACCGTGCCCGGCGTTTACATGGGCATAGCTACCGGGCCCGGGTGCGTGCCGAGCTGCCGGCGGGCTGGGACGGTGCTGGTTTAGCCGCTGGTGAGCCGGGTGGCTTCACCGGCGGCGAGACGGATAGGCTGCAAGCCGCTCTGGCGCAGGCCGTTGCGCCACTCGATTACGAGGATCTCAACGCCCATCTGCCGGTACCGACGGATGAGAATCTGGCGCGCTTCGTCCACCGCCGGCTCACGGACGCGGGCGTGCCAGGCATCGCCGCCGTTGGCATCCGCAGTACTGCGGACACGGGCGCGGACCTGGCGCCGGATGGGCACGCCCATCTGTGGCACCGCTTTCGCTTTGAGGCGGCACACCGGCTGCCGCACGTGCCGGCAGGCCATCCCTGCGGGCGCATGCACGGCCATGGCTTTGAGGTGATCCTGCACCTGGATCAGGATCTGGGTGTTGGCGGCACCGCCGTGGCGGACATGGGCGTGGACTTCGATACCATCGCCGCGCTCTGGGCGCCGCTGCACGCCGAGCTGGACCATGCCTGCCTCAATGACATCCCGGGCCTCACCAACCCCACCAGTGAGCTGCTCTGCCACTGGCTCTGGGCGCGGCTGCGGCCCCAGGTGCCGGCGCTGTCCTGGGTGACAGTGTACGAGACGGCCACGGCGGGCTGCCACTTCGACGGCACCCACTACCGTATCTGGAAGGAGCTGCGCTTCGAGTCCGCGCTGCGTCTGGAGCAGGCCCCCGCCGGCGATCGCCGCCGGCGCCTGCACGGCCACAGTTATCTCCTGCGCCTGCACCTGAGCGCACCGCTCAATGACGTGCTGGGCTGGACGGTGGACTACGGCGACGTCAAGGCCCTATTCAAGCCCGTCTACGAGCGGCTCGACCATCACCGCCTGGATACGCTGACTGGTCCCACGGGTGCCGATCCAGGCGGTCTGGCGCGCTGGATTCGTGCCCAGGCCGCCGGCGAGCTGCCGCGGTTGGAGCGCATCGACCTGCAGCAGACACCCGGCTGCGGCGCGGTGCTGTGCTGGGGCGCGCTGGGGCCGGCGCTGCCGGCGTAAGGTTGCAGTGACGGGGCTCTCCGGCGGTTGCGTGGCCGACGGGTGCGGGGCCGGCAGTTCGCGTTGCCGGACCTGGGGCCCCGCCGTAGCCGAGGGGCGCCGTGGAATCGTGAGAGGGTGACAGCTGGTGCCTGTGAGTTACAGCGTTAAGGAATGCTTCCTGACCCTGCAGGGGGAGGGCGCGCGCAGTGGCCGGGCGGCCGTGTTCCTGCGCTTTGCGGGCTGCAATCTATGGACCGGGCGGGAGCAGGATCGGGCGCAGGCCGTCTGCGACTTCTGCGATACGGATTTCCGCGGCATCGACGGCTCGGGCGGCGGGCGCTTTGCGACGGCTGTGCGGCTCGCGGACCGGGTTGCGGCCTGCTGGGAGGCCGCGGCGGGGGATGACGCGGCCGAGGGCGCACATCGCTATGTGGTCTGCACCGGCGGCGAGCCGCTGTTGCAGCTGGATGCGGCCCTGATCGACGCCCTGCACGCGCGGGGCTTTGAGCTCGCGGTGGAAACCAACGGCACGCTCCCCGTGCCGGCCGGTGTCGACTGGGTCTGCGTCAGCCCGAAGGCCGATACGGACCTGGTGCAGCGCTCGGGTCACGAGCTGAAGCTGGTGTATCCGCAGCCCAAGGCGCCGCCGGTACATTTCGAGCGGCTCGACTTCAAGCACTTCTGGTTGCAGCCGATGGATGGGCCCTCCCGTGCCGCAAACACCGCCGCCGCGGTGGCCTACTGCCGTGCTCATCCGCGCTGGCGGTTGAGCCTGCAGACCCACAAGCTGGTCGGCATACCCTAGGCGGCCGACCATGACTAGGCAACCAAGAGCCGCGGTAGATGAGCCTCCGAACAGGCGCAGCGGCAGGGTCCTTGCCGACCTGACGCCGGCGGATGCACGGCGCACCCTCGATCTCTGGGTGGTGGCCATCGTCGTCGCCTACGCCGTGGCGGCCGTGGTGGGGCTACCGCTATATGGCGACGGCGCTTACTACTGGCTCAAGGTGGCCGGGGACGAGACCTTCGTCGTCCCGAACCTGCGCATCGGCGCGGTGCTGCCGCAGTTGCCCGGCATGGCTGCCGCGCAGATCACCGACGATCCGGTGCTGCTCCGCCATGCGTTCTCGCTGGGCTATGTGGCGGTGCCGGCGGGCTCGCTGCTCGCCTGTTGGCTGCTGGTGCGGCGGGTCGCACCCGCCCTGTTGCTGTTTCCGCTGCTCTGGCTGACGGCGCACCAGATCAATTTTTCGGCCGTATCTGAGCTGTTGACCTCAGCGCATTTGGCCTGGCCACTGGTGCTCGGCGCCGCCCTGTGGCCGGCGTCGCGGGGGGTACGAGTGTATGGCTGGCTGCTTGGGGCGCTGTTTATCGTGCTGCACCCAATGGCCTTCGTGCCGGCGCTGGGGCTCGCGGTGCTCGCCGCTTGGCTCGGCTGGCGTGCACCGCTTTGGGCTCATGCGTTAGCGGCCGAGGCCCAGCCCGGCTCACGGGTGCCGGCGCTGCGCTGGGCCTGGCTGGAGCTCTCTGCCTGGCTAACCCTGACGGGGTTGCTGCGCCTCGGCTGGACGCTGGTGGGTGCGAACCGCTATGAGCGCTCCAACCTCAGCGGCGACGGCATTGCGCACTACCTGCTGCCGGCAACGCCCGCGCAGGGGCTGCTGCTGGCGGTCGTGCTGGCTGTGGCTGCGCTCGGGGCGCTCGCGGTGGTGCGCGGCCCGGCCAACGGTGGCGCGGCGGTCATGCGCAGCGCGGTGCACGCCCAAACAGTGCTTGCCGTGGCGCTCGTCAGCGTTGCGTTGTGGATCGGCGGCGAGCTCCTATTCGGCGATGGCATCAAGCTGAAGGCGGCATTGACCTACCTGCTTGGCCTGTTGCTGATGGCGCTGGCGGCGGTGTGCGCCCGGGTGCTGCAGTGGCGGGCCGCCGCTGCGGACACCGGGGACACGCCGGCGCGGGTGCCGACGCACTGGCTCGCGGCGCCGGCGGCGGCCATGCTCGTGCTGCTGACGGCCAAGTGCTCCGCCTGGTGGCTGGCCACTCACGAGCTGGGCCGCATGGTTGCGGAGACCGAGCAGCCCTGCGTCGTGCGTACGTTGGAGCAGCCGCCGTCGCTGCAATGGCGCTGGATGCGGGTCCTGGATGAATGGCCCGTGGGCATAAACGCCTTGGCCTTCCGACCGCGGGCGCCGGCGGCGCCGGAGGTCTCGTTGCTGTTGCCGAACGACGGCTGCGAACGGTTGCTCGCAACCGGGGAGGCAAGGCTCCAGTCCTGGATCATCCGGCCCTGGTCGCAGCTCAACGCGCGCTTCGGGCCGTTGCGGCGGCTGCCGGGTTGGGAGTGAGCCGTAACCGGCGAAGTTGGGACTGGTCAGGCGGGCGGGGCTCAGTCACTGCGCGCCGCAGTGCCGGGTGCGGCGAAGATCATGAAGTGCTGGGATGGCAGTAGGTCTTTCGTCTCGACGTGCGCAAGCCCAACGGCCGCCATTTCTCGCACGGCCTGGGCCTCGGTCATCTTGTGCAGCGGCTTGATGGGCACGCGCGAGTCCTCGCCGCGATACTCGACGAGGTAGACGCGGCCGCCGGGGCGCAGCGCCGTGACAATGGCCTCCATCATCTCCCGTGGGTGGGCGAACTCGTGGTAGGCGTCCACCATCAAGGCGGCGTCGATGCTCGCGGGGGGCAGGTTTGGGTCGTCCTCTGTGCCCAGAACAAGTGCCACATTGTCGACGCGGCGTTCATCGATGCGCCCGCGCATGATGGCCAGCATCTCCGGTTGGATGTCGACCGCGTAAACGCGCCCCTCCGGCACCTGCTCCGCGAGGCGGAAAGCGAAATAGCCAGTGCCGGCGCCGATGTCGGCTACGGCTGCGTCCGGCGCCAGCGCCATGGCTGCGACGACGCGCTCCGGCAGCTCTTCGCGGATGCGGCTGCTGCGCTCCAGCCAGCGGGCACCCAGATGCCCCATGACCTGCGCGATCTCGCGGCCCATGTAGACCTTGCCGATGCCATCGCGGCTGGCCGGTATGCTCTCGTAGTGCGGCGCGCTGTCTGCCAGCGCAGCGCCGCTTGGCGTTAGCAGCGCGAGCGCCAAGGCCAGCGCCAGCCCGCTGCCGAAGCGGCGGTCCGGTTGCGTGTGGGTCTGAGGCGCTGTTTGACTGGCAGTGAGGAACGGTAGGCGCATGGTCTGGGAGTCCGGGGGATTCAACCTAAGAAGAGCAGTTGACCGCTTCGAAGTGCAACCAACCGACTGTGCCTGTTGAGCGTCAGGCGACCTCCGATCGCTACCCCTTGAGTGGACGTCGCCACAAACGCCATGGCACGCCCCGCGCGGCGTCCAGCTTCGTCATACCCGTCGCACATGGATTTTCGGCCGCGATGCACGCCGCTCGCACCCGATCGCAGCTGACGACTCCTCGCC
>CAZGCI010000078.1:0-18376 GCA_964524185.1 uncultured Thiohalocapsa sp.
GAGTACCTGATCGCCGGGTTTCGGCCCGCCCCCTGGCGCCCGGAGGACAGCCTGGTCATCGGCGAGTACATGGCTTGGATCAACAGCCTCAACCTGCGCGAAGAGCTGTCGTTCCTGAAACTGGCCGGCCGGCTCGGCAACGGCCGCGCCCTGGAGCTCTTTCCGGTGGACGTGGGTGTGCCGGCGCCGCAGACCGCGCAGGCCCTGCCGGACTATCGCGGCCTGATCCGGCCGCAGAGCCCCGCAACGGCCCAGGCCGAGCCCTTGGCATTCGCGTGGCGCGGCGGTGCCAGCAACGCCTGGGCCGTCAACGGGGGCCGCGTCGCAGACGGCGCCGCGCTGCTCGCCAACGATCCGCACTTGAGCCCGTCGGCGCCGGCCATCTGGTATGAGCTGGAACTCATCGCCCCCGGTATGCACGTGGCAGGGCTCGCGCTGCCAGGCGTGCCGCTAGTGCTGCTGGGCCACAACGCGCACTTGGCCTGGGGCATGACCACGGTGACGGCGGACACCCAGGACCTCTTTGTCGAGACGCTCAACGCGAGCGGCGATGCGGCCCGCCGCCCGGACAGCTGGGAGCCAGTGCAGGCGCGCACGGAGCTCATTCCGGTCAAGGGTCGTGCCGAGCCCGAGCGGCTGACCATCCGCAGCACCAGCCATGGTGTGTTCATTGACGCCGTCATCGGCCCCGACAACCCGGAGGGTCTGCCGACGGTGCGCGTCGGCGATGCCCTGGCCCTGCGGCGGAACCTGGAGGTGCCTGAGCGCGCGTTCGCGGGTCTATGGCGGCTCAACACGGCCACAACGGTTGCGCAGGCGCGGGCTGCCGGTGCGGACTTCCGGCACGTGTCGCAAAACCTGATCATCGCCCACCGCGATGGCGGCATCGGCTGGCAGGTGACGGGCACGCTGCCCGCCCGCGGGCGCGGCAGCGGGATGTTGCCCATGCCGGGCTGGGAGCCGGGCTACGGCTGGCGCGGTTGGCAACCCTTCGCCGCTAATCCGGGGGCCACCAATCCGCCGGCCGGGCGGCTGGTGAATGCCAATAACCGTAGCGTACCCGTGGATGCCGCCGCCCAGGTGGGACACAGCTGGCTGGCGCCGTATCGTGCACAGCGCATCGGCCTGCTGCTGGACGCTGCGACGGCGCCGGATGCCGGTGCCTTCAGCGCCATGCAGGCCGACCGCCAGAGCATCCGCGCCGAGGTGTTCCTGGCAGCGCTGCGCCGTACGCTGCCGGCCCTGCGGGAGCTGGACCCGGAGGCGGCACGTCTTGCAGAGGCGGACCTGCTGCCCTGGGATGGTGACTTCTCGCCGGACAGTCGCGCCGGGGCCCTGTTCGGGCTGTTGCTGCCCGCGCTCTACCAGGCCCTGTACGGCGACGAGCTGCGCGAGGATCTGCCCGTGCTGATGCAGCTCGACACCAGTACCTATGGTCCGCTGGACGAGGCCCTGCGCAGCGGGCATTCCAGCTTTTGGGACAATGTCGACACACCGCAGATTCAGGAGGGCCCCGCCCACGTCTGGCGCCAGGCATTGCTCGCCGCCCGCGCGGAGCTCGATGTGCTGCTGCCCAAGGGAGCGCAGCGCCTGGACCGGCTGCGCGGCGTCACCTTCAGTCACGCCTTTTCCGGGCAGCCGTGGCTTGGGCGTCTGTTCAGCGTCGGCCCGGTGGGGGTCGGCGGCGACAATGCGACCGTGAACGTGGCCAACGCGTCCGCGCTGGCGCCGCGGCGCATCGGCTACATCCCGTCCATGCGCGTGGTCTACACGCCGTCCGACTGGTCCGGCACCCGCGGTACCCTGCCGCTGGGGCAGTCCGGGCATCGGTTCTCACGCTTTCGCACCGACCAACTGGACGACTGGCTCAGCGTGGCAAGCCACCCTTGGCCCTGGGATGGCCCGGCGCCGGGGCGCGAGCGCAGCACGCTAAGACTGGTGCCCGCCGGGTCTGGCTGAGCAGACCCGGCGCGATTCGTTGCGGGTGCGGAGCACCGCACGTTGGGCAAGGGGTGTGTGTCGGCGCGGCGGCAGCGACCGTCAGGCCGCTGCCTGGGGTGGGCTCAGCAGGAGTGGCAATAGTAGTCCGGCAGACCAGCGATGCGGCAGGCCTGCTTGCAGCCGCCATCGGGGAACAGGCTTTCGAGGTTCTTGCGGGTGCAGGGGGTGTGATGGGAGACCTCGTGCCCGATGGCGCGGATCACCACCTTCGGCGACGGGGGCATCTCATGGAAGGCGTAGTACTCGCGTAGGAAGTTGATCACGCTCCAGTGGCATTCAGTGAGCTCCAGACCTCCTTCGGCGGCGAGCGCCTCCGCGAGGTCGTTATCCCAATCCACGAAGCTCGCCAGGTGTCCCTTCTTATTGAACAGGACCTCGCGGCCGGCGATCTGAACAGCAGTCATGCAGTAGCTCCTCCACCCGCGGGTGGTTGTGAGGCGTGGCGCCCGGCGCTGAGCGAGACACGGGACCGGGCGGACGACATCAATTGGCTTATTAGAAAATAGGAATCCTATGGAACAGGTGTGTTGCCAATTGTCAAGGAAATATAGACGATTTCCGGCTGCTGCTGGGGCGCAGCGATAGACCTGGATCAACGAAATCAGGTGCTGGGGGCTAGGGGCTAGGGGCTAGGGGCTAGGGGCTAGGGGCTAGGGGCTAGGGGCTAGGATCGAGCGAGGCAACGCCTTAGACCGACGAGTGACTAGGGTGCCGGCATGCCAGCGGGAACGGTGCGCAACCTGGCGGTCGCACACCCTACAGCGGCCGGCAGCGCCCGCTCAAGCACCCTACGGCGGCTAGCAGCGCCCGCTCAAGCCGGGGCACGGCGTAGGGTGTGCGCGCGCAGTGTGCGCACCGAAGGCCCTGCGGGCGCCGGCGGGAACGGTGCGCAACCTGGCGGTCGCACACCCTACGGCTGTCGAAGTCCCGAGGCCGCCTGCGGTAGTGGCGGGGTTGTCCACTCGCGACACCGCTCCGGTGGTGACGCGCCTCGCGGGGCGCTCTGCGCCCCGGTGCGGTGGGGCGCGGCGGCCGCAGAGAGGAGATCAGGGCATGCTCACTCCTGCCGAGGCAGGGCCTCGGCAGGGGCGGGAAGGGCTAGGCCGGGCGGCGCGGGCTACCAGCTGACGGCGCCTTCGGCGACGGTGTGGAGCATGTCGGCGACTTCGCGCATGACGTCGCTGGCCTCGGTCTCCGCGGCGGGGATCCGGCGGTAGACCACGTAGGTGGTGTCGGCGGCGTCCGGCAGGGTGTAGACGGCGATGATGAAGGGACAGTTGACGATGCGGGCGGTGTTCTCGGTGGCCATCTTGCGCGACAGTAGCGCGCTGCAGAACTCGATGGAGTGCGCCCGCGTAAATAGGGTCTCGTCCATACCCAGGTCCTTGCCGGTGCGCACCAGCATCTCGTCCAGTTCCATGACGTTGTTGATGTACATGCCGCGCTCCTGGATGGCGAGCTTGAGGCCATCGATGACGTCCTCAAAGCTGCTGTCGCTCTCATACACGGCATAGCCGTCGTCGGCCGCTGCCGCCATGGCGGGGCCTGTGGCGAGCACGATGGTGAGGGCGGTGAGGAGGGAACGGGCGAAGCGTCGGGCTGTGGTCAGCGCCATGGTCGACCTCGGGCGCCTCGGGAGCGCGGTGGTTGGGTTAGCAGGCCTGCGATGCAACCTGCGCGGACTTCTGCGACACGGCTGGAGCAGCATCACCGAGGCGGCACCAGCCACGGGTGCCACCGGGCTCGGCTTTAACCGCCGCTTAGTACTGATCCATGGGTCGGAAGGCGGGGGCCGAGGGCCAGGCGTCGCCACCGCCAGCGGCCGGTGCAGCGGGTCCCGACTGGCGGCCCTCCAATTGCTCGATGCGACGCTTTAGCGCCTCGATCTCGGCGTCCTTGGCCGCACCCGTATCCGCGGGGGCCGATGGGGTGCTCGGCGCCATCGGAGCCGCATAGCCCGGCGCAGCATAGCCGGGTGCGGCGTACCCGGGCGCCGCCGGGTAACCGTAACCCGGCGCGCCATAGGGTGCGCCATAGCCACCACCATAGGGTGCGCCGTAGGGACCGTAGCCGCCATAGGGACCGCCGTAGGGGCCATCGTCGTAGTAGTAATCGTCTTTCTTGCCCCCGAACCAGCGGCCCGGGTTGAACATGTCACCAAAGCCGGCGGCTTGTACGACGGGGGCGAGGACCAGCATCGACGCGAAGCCGACGATGAGCGTTACGGGACGTGCTTGTATGGCCACGTTAAAGCATCCTCCAGGATCGATCAGGAACTGTTGTTATCGCGATGTTGAATCGTGCCGGTGCAGCAGACGGTGGCGCTAGCCGACCCGTCTCATGCGCTGCTGGGCGATCTTAGCCGCCTCGTGCCGCGGGCCAAAGCATACTACAGGGCTGCGGCCGTCAAAGAGTGCGTGGGCAGACGCCTGTCGGGGGCACGCATAAACCCAGACATGCGGCCCGTTGAGATGCTCAGCCAAGCGGTTGATGCTCCGGGTGGGCGTGCGTGTGCGGGTGTGCGTGGGCATGTTCACGGCCCGACTCATGGTCATGATGATGCCCGCGATGGTGATGGTGGTCGTGGTGGCCGTGGTCGTGGTGATGAACGGTCCCGTCCGCGCCGTGGTGGTGCCCGGATTGGCCGCCATGCAGACGTGCGCCATCGGGCTGCAGGGCTGGGCGCGCCGTGCTGCCCTGCGCCAGTCTTCCCCGCTGTGCAGCCAGCTCCGTGCGTAGCCAGTCCAGCCAAACAGTCAGACTGGCCGGATCGCGGCGGGCGCTGAGGGTCAGGAAGGGTGCCGGGGTGGCGAGGTCACGCAGGTAGCGCTGTGCGCGCGCTGCGTCGAAGTCATCCAGCACCGGCAGCAGGTCCGCCTTCGTGAGCAGCACCGCGTCGGCGGCGCGGAACATCACCGGGTACTTGGCGGGCTTGTCGTCACCCTCCGGCACCGACAGCAGGGTCACGTTGCGGTGATGGCCGAGGTCGAAGCTCGCGGGGCAGACGAGGTTGCCGACGTTCTCGATGAAGAGGATGTCGATGCCCTCAAGGTCCAGCCGGTGCAGGGCGTCGTGCACCATGTGGGCATCCAGGTGGCAGGCGCTGCCTGTGGCGATCTGAATCGCCGTCACGCCCTTGGCGCGGATGCGCTCGGCGTCGTTTTCGGTCTCTAGGTCACCCTCGATGACGGCGATGCGCAGCGTGTCGCCCAGGGCATCGATGGTTGCCTCCAGCAGGCTGGTCTTGCCGGCGCCCGGAGAGGACATGAGGTTCACCGCCAGGATGCCGCGCGCATCGAAATGGGCGCGGTTGTGTGCCGCCTGGTGATCATTTTCGCTGAGCAGGTTCTGCAGCACTTCGACGGCGGCCTTGCCGCTGGCCGTATCGGCGTGCTTGCCGCCGGGACGCACCAGGTGCTCGTTGCTGGAGGTTACGTTACAGCCGCAGGTATCGCACATGATGGGCTCCGGGTTGGCTATTGGCTCTATTTGGGACTATAGCAGCGGCGGCGGCGGAGATGACCCCAAGAACTGCGCGAGACATTTGCGGGCACGCAATTCAAGCCGCGCCGAGGGCTGAGGGCCGAAGCGCAACCGCTAACGCCGGGACTGCGCATCCGCGCCTTGGCCCTCGGCCCTTGGCTCTGGCTAGTGAACGACCCGCTGGCGTGCCGGCGCCCTCGTCGCTGGTCGGTCTGAGGCATCGCCTCGCTAGCTTTGGACTATCATCGTCGACCATCGACGACGCACACGCTAACGCCTGTTCAGACCACCATGGCCAACGCGACTCGGTACGACGACGACGTCATCGCCTGGGCGAACGAACAGGCGCGATTTCTGCGCGAGGGACGCATTGATCTGCTCGACGTCGAGCACCTGGCAGAGGAGATCGAAGACGTGGGTAAGAGCGAGCAGCGCGAGCTGGCCAACCGCATGTCCGTCCTCCTTGCCCACCTTCTCAAGTGGCAGCTCCAACCGGAGCGCCGGGGCTCGAGCTGGACAATCACGATACGTCATCGACGCAGAGGCATCCTGCGGCGTCTCAAGAAGACGCCGAGTCTGAAATCGGAGCTCAAAGACCCCGATTGGTGGCTGGATGTGTGGGATGACGCAACGGCACAGGTTGCTTCGGAAGCGGGGTTGTCGGGGTTTCCGGAAACCTGTCCTTGGCCACCCGACCAGGTCTTGACCGAAGCCTGGCTGCCCGAATAGATCGCGTGTCGGGCAAGGCACAAGGAGGCGGCATAGCCGCCCTAGTCCAGCGCGTTGTCACGCAGCCGGGCGCCCCGCGGGGTGTGCCTTCGTGCCCGTAGCGCGCCGCATCTGGTGCGAAGCGGTCAACGGCCGTCTCTTAAAGGTCAACGATCTGCCGCAGCTGGCGGGTCTCAGTCGTCGGTGGACGAGGGCTCCGGCACGCTTAGCTCGAGGTTTGCGAGCAGCAGCTCGTCGCCGCTAACGAGGCGCGTGTGCCAGTCTCCGCAAGCACCGCAGATGAGGCGGTTTGGTGTCGCCTCGGTCTCGGCCCCGCAGGTGAGACAGTGCACCCGCACCGCAGCGGACTCGATCTCCAGCACCGCGTCTTCTGCAATGGTGCCGGCGGCCGCCAGCGGATAGGCGCTGCGCAGGAGGGGCGCTTCCACCCCGGAAAGCGGGCCAATTTGCAGCCGGATGCGCTCCACCCGTTCAGCACCGTGGTCGGCGGCGATGCGCTGCACCTGATCCAGCAGGGATTGGCAGATCGACAGCTCGTGCATCACAGACCTCGTCGGAGCGCCCCACACCTGTTGCGGCTGACTGGAGCGGGACAGTAGGCCGGACACGGTAGCGCCCGACGAGCTGGGGTTCACTGATGCGGATCAAAGTGCATCGGACCATCCCCCGCGGAGCCCCGGCGGGGCCGCGATGGCACCCGCATCGGTGAGTGCCGGTGGCCATCAGGAGCCAGCACTGACGGAGATGCTAGTGGACCGACCCTCCAGGCAAAAATGCGGTGTCAGCCCGCTCGCGTGGTCTCCGGGAACCTTGCTGTTCAACGGCTCACCGGCGCGTCGTACACCCGGGTGTTCTGCCCAGTTTGCTTGACGGCGCCAGCAGTTTGCGGAGGCGTCACCGGGGAAGGGCCGAGGCGCCACCGCTGACACCAGAAGTCCGAGTCCGCTCTAACAAACGATTCAGCAACGAATGAACCATCTTTGCTCGACTACAAAACACGCGAAGACCGCGGACAGTCCGGAGATGCAAGCGAGATGCCGATTACTTTCGCGTATTTCGCGGTTTTCGTAGTCTGTTTCCGTCTGCGGTCATGTTCATGTTGTTGCTGCACTGTCCCTTCAGTCCTAAGGCCCTAAGCCCTGGCCAGTGAGGGACTCGCTGCCGTGCCGCCGAGCGAGCCGCTCGTCGCCCTGAGGCAGCGCCTCGCTGAGCGGTCAATGCCGACGCTTTCGGCGTTTCCTAACGCTGGTCGATGGCACAGGCGCCGTCGCGGCAGCGGCGCTCGAAGCGCCAATCCGCGAAGCGCCGGTAGGCGGCGTCCAGCGGGGCCGTCAGCCGCAGCGCAGAGACGACGCGCGCCAGCAGCCGGTAGCCCGGCAAGCGCCGCCAGATGGCGACGAAGGCCGGCACGCCCTGCAGCAACTGCCCGTCGGTCTCTTGCACGTGCAGACGGCGCATGGCCGTGCTCTTGTCCAGGCCGACGTCGGCGAGGGCCTCGGCGTCTTGCGTGATGTCCACCCAGCGAATCAGACCGGCGCGATCGATGCGACGGTAGTGCGCGATCTCTTTGCTGCACAGGGGGCAACCGCCGTCGTAGAAGGTGGTGAATGCGGTGCGATGCGTCTCGGTCGGTGTCATGAGCTACGGTTTCGGGGGGTGCGGGTAAGAGTTCGGGGTTTTGGTTCTGGCTTTGGTTTTGTCTGTAGGACGGACGCGCCGTCTAGCAGCCGAGGAGACAACTCGCGCCGGCGCCCCAGACCGACGAGCGACCGGATCGCGGGCTCGCCAGCGGGCCAGTCCCTGGCCAAGGGCCGAGGGCCAAGGGCCAAGGGCCAGACTCGCACCCCTGGGGTCAGCAGTTGCACCTCGGCCCTTGCCCAAAGGCGCCTGGGACACAACGCCGCGTGGGAAATTTGACGCATCTGCAAACATCTGGTGCGGCCAAGCAACCTAGGCCTTAGGGTCTTCCTCGAAAGGCCCTGCCCCCAACGGAACGACGTCGTCGCCCAACGCAACGGTGCCGGAGGTGACCACCGCGGCGGTGATACCGCCGTGACCGCGCAGGGCGTTAAACCCGCCGGGGCCGAGCTCTGCCTCCATGCGCGAGCAGGGATGGGCGAGCCCCGTCATCTCCAGCATGGCTGTGCCGACCCGAAAGCGCCGATCCTTGAGTGCCAGCAGGTTGATGCCGCCAACCACCAGATTCCGGCGCAGCCGCATTGGGTCGACGGGCGGCTCGCCGAGCAGCGATCCCAAGACCTGCAGGTGCTCAGCCTGGATGAGGGTCACCTGCCGCTTGCGACGGCCGCCCGCGAGTCGCACTGGGTCGGCGTAGTGATCCCCAGCGAGTCCGCGTCCGGCAATGGCCTGGGCCTGCGCCAGGCTGGCCATGGCGCCGCGCTTCGCACCCCGCACGCCGATCCAGACGACCTGACCCGGCCGGGGCAGGCACGCCAACAGGTGGGCGAAGGAGGATGCCTGCGGCGCCCGCCCGGTTGCGCCGGCTTGACCGGCCTCAAGGCCGCCATTGATTGGCGGCTCTGTAGCGGTCGGAGGCGTCGGGCGGGTGAAAGCAGGCAAGGTCGGGGCGGGGGCTGTTTGGCGTTGGGGTGGTTGCTATATTGCGCTGATCAACCTGGGCCCAACCGCGCCTGCAAACGGGATTAGCCGCCTGTCATGTCACGCCTACGCCATACCCGCTTTCTTCTGCTGACGGCCACCGCCGTCGTGCTGCTGGCCGGCTGCTCCAGCATGCAGCTTGCCTACAACACGGCAGATTTTTTTATTGGGCGCTACGCCAACGACTACCTGGCGCTCGAGCGCACACAGATGTCGCGGTGGTCACCGACCCTGAAGGCCGCCCTGGCTCAGCACCGCGAGGAAGAGCTGCCCTACCTCGCCGCCTTCTTCAACACGGCCCAGAACGACGCGCGCAAGGGCTTCAGGCGCGCGGACGTGAGCTGCCTGCTCGACCAGTTCGAGGTGATCTACCGCCGCCACTTCACACTGGCTGCAGCCACCGCGGCGCCGCTCCTTGCCGACCTGAACCAGGCCCAGATCAACGCCTTGGCGCGCCGTTTCCGGGAAGAGGCGGAGGAGGACGCGGCCAAAGCGGACCGTCCCGAGGCGGTGCGCGTGGCCAAGCGCGTCGAGCGCTACGCCGACAATCTGCAGTGGTGGATCGGCGACCTCGACGCCGGCCAGCGCGGTATTGTCCGCGATGTGGTCGCAGACTTGCCGGAGGCCGCCACCTGGTACGCCTATCGTGATCGCAAGCGCCGCGAACTCGTCGACCTGCTCCGCCAGGGCGCTGACGCCGAGCGTATCGAGACCTTCCTGACCGATTGGCTCGTGGACTATCGGGACATGCCCGCCACGCTAGCAAGTAGCCAAATGGCCCTGCGTGAGGGCATCACTTCACTGCTGGTGCGCCTGGATGACAGCTTCAGCGACGCCCAGCGGCGCCGCTTCATCGATCGGCTGACGGGACTGCGGCAGGATTTCCTGCGCCTTCAGGCCAGCCCGCGCATGGCCCAGACGCCCTGCTAGCACGAGGTTGCGGGAGTCCCAAGACCACTCGATTGCGTTCCCGTGGCGGACTGAAGTCCGCCGTCCCCAGGGGGCCCCACTGAAGTCGGCGTGCCCCGGAACGGCCTCGCAACCTCTGCGGTTGGCACTGATGAGTCGGCGCCTCAAAAGGCCCGCGACACCCGCCAGCGGCCGTAGTTCGGCTCCTCCAGGTAGGCCTTGCTGCTGATGTAGTTCAGCACGTTGCGCAAGCGATAGAAGCCGACAACTGAATCCACCCGCAGCAGCTCCTTGCCCTGCTCATCGAAAAAGATGAGCGACGGTGCGTAGAAGAGCCCAAGGTCCTGTGCCCACTGCTTCGCCGTGGTGCGCTCACCCACCGGCGTGACGAGCGGAATGTCCGCGTACACATCCAGCTGTATGCTGTCGAACTGCTCGAACTGGCGCTGGATCTCCGGCTGACGCAAGGCCTCGCCGTGCAGGACATCACAGGCATGGCAGTCACCTTGCTCGAAAAAGACCACCAGCGGCCGGTCGCTCGGCAGGACGGATCGGTCCAGGTTGTACGGCGGTGGATCGAAAAAATCCTGCTCGTTCAGGTCCGCAGGGCCAAAGACCATGCGGTTCTCGCCGCGGGCCAAGTATTCGGCGAAGGTCTCGCGCTGGTAGTGATCGTCCGCGACGTACTCTAGCGCCGCGCGGAACTGATAGGGCGGATAGTAGCCGCGCAGGCGCAACACCTCGGCACCGGTCTCGTCGTAGAACAGCAGCGACGGCGTGAAGTTGGTCTCTTCGCGGAGCGCGAAGTCGCGCTCGGTGAGGGTATTGCCAGCCAGATCAGTGACCTCGGCGACGCCCCAGACGTCGATGGGCACGATGTCGAAGTGCGCGCGGGTGTACTCGACGATATCCGGCGCGCCGAAGTTCACGTCCATGAGCTGATGGCAGTAGGCGCAGCGGTGCTGGCCGAAATAGACCACCAGATCCTTGCCAGCGGCGACGGCGGCGGCGTGGTCCTCCGGCAGATTAAGGAAGGGCTCATTGAACCAGTCCGGATACTCGAGGATCGAGTCACGCGGGAAGTCGTCTTTGCCTAGGGCGGTTTCGACCGACTCGTCGATGCTGGCCGCGGCGTCGGCCGCCAATCCCGCCAGCAGGCCCATGACCAGGGCCAGCAGGACGGTATGCGCCGGGGCGTGCAGCGGCCCGCGCAACGGGCCGGGCGATCGGGAAGCCGTCTGCGGGCGCCGACGCCGGGCGCCGCGCTCTGATGCGCCAATCATTGTGATACCTCCTCTGGTCTAATCGAACACCGCCCCCGGGCGGGTCGGCTGTCTGTAAGCAACGATTCAAGCACAAGCGGTCCATCTTCTCTTCACTACGAAACACGCGAAAGGCGCGAAAATTCCGGAGATGCAAGCGAGATCCGGATGACTTTCGCGTATTTCCCGCTGTTCATAGCGCGCTTCCGTCTGGGTCTGGTTCTTGCTGTTTCTGAACTGTCACTGAGTGTTGTCGTCGCGCTGCGCGCGGCGGCGCCCTCGGGTATTCTGCGCGGCATTCAGCCCGCCACCAAGTGCCGCCTGCCGTGCCCATGTCCCAGCGCGACGACCCGCCTCCGCCCCCGCCTCCGCAGGTGGACTGGAGCGCCATCGACAGGGTGTTCCTCGACATGGATGGCACGCTACTGGACCTCTACTACGACAACCATTTTTGGCTAGAGCACGTACCGCTGCGCTACGGCGAAAAGCTCGGGGTCAGTCTGCAGGAGGCCAAGGCGGCGCTGCTGCCCAGGTATCGGCGCATCCAAGGCACCTTGGATTGGTACTGCATCGACCATTGGAGCCGCGAGCTCGGGCTGGACATTGCACTGCTGAAGGCCGAGGTGGAGCATCTGATCGCCGTGCACCCGCACGTGTTGGACTTCCTGGATGCGCTCGCCGCCCATGGCAAGCACCGGGTGTTGGTGACCAACGCGCACCAGAAGTCCATCGACCTCAAGTTCCAGCGCACCCGCCTCGGCGGACACCTGGACCGGGTCATCTGCGCCCATGATTTGAGGCTAGCCAAGGAGGCGCCGGGCTTTTGGGACCGCGTGCATGCCATCGAGCCCTTTGACCCCGCGCGCACGCTGTTTGTGGACGACAACCTCGACGTGCTGCGTGCGGCCCGGGGCTATGGCTTCCGCTGGTTGCTCGCGGTCAGCGCCCCGGACTCCCGGGCACCGCCGCGGCACATCCAGGAGTTCCCAGCGGTTGCGCATTTCCGGGACCTCCTCCCACAACTGCGCTGACGCGAGACCGAGCCCCGCGCGGCTGGCAGTAGCGTTTCGGCTGTGCACCACTACCCGATCCCCAGCGAAGTCAGCCACAGGGAGATCAGACCAAGGTCGGCCAGGCTCAGTTAGCCGGCGCCGAGTCGGCCGCGGGCTTGCGGCGCCGGCGCGAACGCCGCTTGGGTTTGGCGTCACCGCCGTCCACCGACTGCACCGCTGCAGGCTCCGGCGATTGGTCGGCCGCCGGTTGCGCGGACTGCGGCGCGGGGGACCCATCCTGCGGCCGGGCTGTCTCGGCGGCGGGCCTACCGCGCCCGCGCTGGGGGCGGCCCCGGTGCGCTTCGCTGCCGCGCTCGCGGCGGCCGCCGCGCCGATCGCCACGGCCATTGCCCCACTCGTCTCTGGGGCGACGCGGCGCCGGCACGCGGCTCTTCGGGTCGACCTCGGCGAGCATGTCGCCGGCGATCTCGCCCACCGGGATCTTCATGCCGATGTAGGCCTCGATGTCCGGCAGACCGAAGGCGTGGGTCTCGCAGACGAAGCTGATGGCGTCGCCCGCCTCACCGGCGCGGGCGGTGCGGCCGATGCGGTGCACATAGTCCTCCGCGTCATCGGGCAGGTCGTAGTTGACGACATGGGACACGCCCGGGATGTGCAGACCACGGGCGGCCACATCGGTGGCCACCATGACCGGCAGCTCGCCGGACGTGAACTGGGCGAGCAGCTTGAGCCGCTTCTTCTGCGGCACGTCGCCGGAGAGCATGGCGGCGTGGATACCGTTGCCCTCGAGATACCCCCAGACGCGCTCTCCCTCCCGCTTGGTGTTGACAAAGACCATGATGCGCCCGCCTTCCAGCCGGCGCACCAGCCCCAGCAGCAGCGGGATCTTCTCGTCGTTGGCGACCATGTAACAGGTCTGCTGCACACGGTCGGCGGTGACTTGCTCGGGGGCGATGTCGACCATTTGCGGGTCGTTCATATGCTCGTAGGCGAGCTCGGTGACCCGATACGACAGGGTTGCGGAGAACAGCATGCCGAGGCGCTCCGTCGGGCTCGGCAGCCGGCGGAGCACGAAACGGATGTCCTTGATGAAGCCCAGGTCGAACATCCGGTCCGCCTCGTCGAGCACCACCACCTGCACGCTGCTGAAGTCGAAGACGCGTTGCTTGTAGTAGTCGATGAGCCGCCCCGGCGTGCCGATCAGGATGTCCACGCCGGCGACGAGGTCGTCGCGTTGCTGCTGGTAGCCGGTGCCGCCGTAGACGAGCCCGAGCGTGAAGCCCGTATGCTTGCCGATGACCTCCGCATCCTTGTGGATCTGCACCGCCAGCTCCCGCGTGGGGGCGAGGATGACCACCCGCGGCTGCCGCGGACCTGCGCGTTGCTCGGCGGGCGGGTGCGTGAGCAAATGCTGCATGGCCGCCACGAGAAAGGCCGCGGTCTTGCCGGTGCCGGTCTGCGCCTGGCCCGCGACATCCTGACCGGCCAGGGCCAGGGGCAAGCTCTGCGCCTGAATGGGCGTACAATGGCTGAATCCCGCGTCCGCGAGCCCCTGGAGAATGCGCGGGTCGAGGTCGAATTGGTCGAAACGGACGTCGGTGAGATGGGTCTCTGGCATGGAATCCTGCAGTTGGGCCGGTGCCCGCCGTTGCCCCCTGACTCCGCCCGTGGCCACGGGGCGGGCGCGTCGCGCTCGGGCGCCAACGCCCACTCGGGGGGCCGACTCAGCGTGCCGGCGCGCACACCGTGGCGGGCTCGTTTGACGGCCAGCATGGGCTCACGAAAACGGGCGGGGCCGGGAGGGGTTGCAAATCTTGATATCTTTGGCTGAAATAGCATCTTACCCGTTGGGGCGATAACAACGCCAATCCGCCCACGTCCCCACCTGGTCCACGCCGCCAAACTGGCACCTCAGGCGCTTGAGGTTTTTCAACCGACCTCGGGCACCATGATGAGCCCTCAGCCCTGCAGCGGCGGCAGCAGCAACGGCGGCAACAGAGATTTGACGCAGTCATCGGCCGCAGCCATCGATCGTCCCGACCCGGCCACGGCAACACGCCACGGCCGCGTGCCGACGACGACGACGCCCGCCGCAAATCACACTCGAGCGGAGAGAAACCAAACGTGAGCGATCGCATCCTGCAAGTGACGGATGATACTTTCGAGGAAGAGGTGCTTAATTCTCCAGAGCCTGTCCTCGTCGATTACTGGGCGAACTGGTGCGCCCCCTGCAAGATGATCGCACCGCTGCTGGAGGAGATCGCCGAGGAATACGCGGGCAAGATCAAAATCGCGAAGCTCGACATCGACCAGAACCGCGCCGTCACGGAGCGCTTCAAGGTCCGCGGCATCCCGACCCTCATGCTGTTCAAGGGTGGTGAGCCGGAGGCAACCAAGGTCGGTGCAGTGTCCAAGTCGCAGCTCACGGTCTTCATCGACAGCAATCTCTGAACGGCCGGCTGAACGCGCCGACCGTCATCGACGGCGCGGCACCGCATCCGGTGCCGCGACCAACACAATCTTAGGAACCGCGCTCGGATCCGCACCGGGCGCTGCGGTAGGACAGCCAAAACAATCCCCCACCGCCGGCCCAGCCGCAACGTCGCGCTCCCCTGCCGCGGCATCGCCGACACCGGCGCTTACCCGCCCGTCGCCGACCAACCGGCGGCCCATCGCCATCACACACGATGCAATGAATCTCACAGAGCTCAAGAAGATGCCGGTCCCACAGCTGGTGGAACTGGCGCAGTCGATGGAAATCGAGGGCATCGGCCGCTCGCGCAAGCAAGACCTCATCTTCGCCATCCTGAAGGGACGCGCCAAGCGCGGCGAAGACATCTATGGCGACGGCGTGCTGGAAATCCTCTCCGACGGTTTCGGCTTCCTGCGCTCGGCGGACGCCTCTTACCTGGCGGGGCCAGACGACATCTACGTCTCCCCGAGCCAGATCCGGCGCTTCGCACTGCGCACCGGCGACACCATCTCGGGCAAGATCCGGCCGCCGAAGGAGGGTGAGCGCTACTTCGCGTTGCTCAAGGTGGGCGACATCAACTACGACCGCCCCGAGGCCGCGAAGCACAAGATCCTGTTCGAGAACTTCACGCCGCTCTTTGCACAACAGCGCATGCAGCTGGAGATCGGCAACGGCAGCACGGAGGACCTGACGGCCCGGATCATCGACCTGGTGGCACCCATCGGCAAGGGCCAGCGCGGCCTCATCGTCTCGCCGCCCAAGGCCGGCAAGACCATGCTGATGCAAAACGTCGCCCAGTCCATTGCGCACAACTACCCCGACGTGTACCTCATTGTGCTGCTCATCGACGAGCGGCCGGAAGAGGTCACGGAGATGGCCCGCTCCGTGCGCGGCGAGGTGGTGTCCTCCACCTTCGACGAGCCCGCCACCCGCCACGTGCAGGTGGCCGAAATGGTCATCGAAAAGGCCAAGCGGCTCGTGGAGCACAACAAAGACGTCGTCATCCTACTGGATAGCATCACCCGCCTGGCTCGCGCGTACAACACGGTGGTGCCGTCCTCCGGCAAGGTGCTCACCGGCGGTGTGGACGCCAACGCCCTGCAACGGCCAAAGCGCTTCTTCGGCGCCGCGCGCAATGTGGAAGAGGGCGGCTCACTGACCATCATCGCCACGGCCCTGGTGGAGACGGGCTCGCGCATGGACGATGTCATCTACGAGGAGTTCAAGGGCACGGGCAACATGGAGATCCACCTAGACAGACGGATCGCGGAAAAGCGCATCTTCCCGGCCATCCACATCAACCGCTCCGGCACCCGCCGCGAAGAGCTGCTCATGAAGCCCCCAGATCTCCAAAAGATGTGGATTCTGCGCAAGATTCTGCATCCCATGGACGAGCTGGCGGCGGTGGAATTTCTGCTCGACAAGCTCAAGCACACCAAGACCAACGGCGAGTTCTTCGACTCCATGAAGGGCTAACGCTGGCGAGGCAAAGCCGCAGACCGACGGGAGCATCTTGGCGGGCGACATGACAGCATCGAAGGCAAGGCTCGCCGCCGCGCTCTCACTCGGTGCCCTACTCCTCGCCGCCGCGCTGCTGGCCGTGCAGGCCATTGTGGATCTGCGCCGCATCCAACAGCTGGAGACGGACCTCGCGGAACTGCACCACGTGCGCTATGGCCTGCTCAGCGCGGAGGCCTGGGTCGAGCACATCGCCACCGTTCTCGCGCGCCAGATCGACACCTTCGAGATCACCGAGCAGAACCGCCCGATCATCAAGCGCAATCTCGAGGTGGCGCTGGATCGCATCCTGGTGGAGGTGGAAGGCTATCTGCGCCGACGCAATGCCTCTGGCAATGGCTTGTTGGAGCGCTTGCAGGGCGCACTGCGCCAGGGGGTGCAGGATTTCTTGGTGGACTTCAAGGCGCTGCGCGCACGGGTGCCGACCTACGCCGATGCACTGCTCGATGAACTGAACCGCCCCGAGACCCGCGCCGAGCTCAGGACGCAGCTCCTGCATGCCCTCGACGCCGCGGCTGAAGCCACCTTCTCGGCCACGGACTTCAGCACCCTCGAAGCCGTACTCGCCCGCAACGGCTGTGCAGACGCCGCCGCCTGCACGCCAAGCCTTGCCGACGCGGCCGAGGCACTGGCGCAGCGCGCGCGGACCTTTGTCGGTGGCGCGCTCGTGGCCGTGGCCGCGATGTTCTTCATCGCCTGGCGCGAGCGCCCGCACCTCAAGCCCGAGGTGATGGTCATGCTCACCGCCGGCACCCTGGTGCTGCTCGCAGGCGGCGTGCTGACGCCCATGATCGACGTGGAAGCGCGCATCGCGGAACTGCGCTTCGTCTTGCTCGGCGAGCCCATCGTGTTTACCGACCAGGTGCTCTACTTCCAATCGAAGAGCATCCTCGATGTGGTTCGGGTACTGATGGACACCGGTGCCTGGGACATGATCTTGGTGGCGATCCTCATTGCCCTCTTCAGCCTCGTCTTCCCCACCGCCAAAGTGCTCGCCGGCTTCGTCTACTACATCAACTGGCGGGGCCTGCGCACCAACACCCTGACCTATTTCTTTGCGCTGCGCTCGGGCAAGTGGTCCATGGCGGACGTGCTCGTGGTCGCCGTGCTCATGGCCTATGTCGGCTTCAGCGGCCTGGTGGAGAACCAACTCGCCACCATGGCCGGCACCGGCCGCGGTGTGGAGGTCATCACCACCAACGGCACGCAGCTGCAGCTCGGCTTCTACTGCTTCCTCGCCTTCGTGCTCGCGAGCTTGGTGCTCTCTGCACTGCTGGAGGCGCGGGTGGGGAAGCGGGTGAGCTGAGCTGCTGTGACGCAACCCGCGCCGCGCCGCGGAGGCCCGTACCGCGGGCGGGATGGTGCACAACCGCTCCCGCCGTTGGCCGCGCTCAGGCCGGCGCCTTGTCCCAACGAAAGACCCGCATGGGCGGGATGTTGAGCAGCTCCATCGCCACCTGCGGCGGCCCCAGGAACGGCTCGCCCAAGGCGGCCACGCGCGGGTTGAACTGATACGCCACGAAGCGCCCGCCAGGGGCGAGGACGCCGGTGATCGCGGCGAGGATCTGTGCGCCGAGGGTCTGGTCCATGGTGGAGAAAGGGATGCCCGAGACGACGGCATCCGGCGCGCCGAGCCCGTAGGACGCCGCGATGTCCCGGGTGTCCGCGGCGCTGCCGAGGTGGGCGATGAGCCGCTCATCGGCGATGCGGCTGACCTGCTCGTGGAACAGGGGATTGATCTCAATACTCAGCAGCCGCGCCTGCGGCGGCATGGCCCGGAGCATGGCTTGGGTCATACCGCCGGTGCCGGGGCCTAGCTCGACGACACAGCCGGCCGACGCGATGTCGGCGGCGGCAATGACGCGGCGCTCAAGGAAGGCAGAGCTTGGAATGATCGAGCCGATCTGCAGCGGATGCCGCAAGAACTGTTGCGCGAAGAGCAGATGACCATTGGTCCGCTTGCGCATGGATGGATTCGTAGACATGCAAAGGCTTCCCCGCGGCTGAACGCGTCAAGTCACGCCCAGGCGTTGTGTGGCCAAGGGGGTTGGGTGGCGCGTGCAAGCACGCGGGCACACCGTCGGTGCCGACCCTGATTATCCTTGAAAGAGCAGTTGAATGCTGCAACGCGTATTCAACTGCCTATGTTGACTGGGTTGTGGCCGGCCTATGGGCTGCAGCCGGCGGGTGAGGCCCGCGACCGCCGCTAGGACTAAGGGCCCAGGCACAACCGCTGATGCCAGGACTGCGCGCACGCGCCTCGGCCCTTGGCCCTCGGCCCTGGCCAGCGAACGACTCGCTGGCGTGCCGGCGCCCTAGCCCGCATCGCTCACCAGGCCGGCGCAGCGGCAGGCAAAGCGGCGGGGGCA
>CAZGCI010000079.1:0-18281 GCA_964524185.1 uncultured Thiohalocapsa sp.
CGGAGGCCTGGTCCGGCAACAAGCTGATGGATGAGAAGCGTCGCGCCTTCTACGAATACCATGCTGCGCTGATGGAGCCCTGGGACGGACCCGCTGCCGTTGCCTTCACCGACGGCCGCCAGATTGGCGCGACGCTGGACCGCAACGGGCTGCGTCCAGCGCGCTATTTGGTCACCGACGACGACATGGTGGTGATGGGCTCGGAGATGGGCGTGCTGGACATTCCGGACGAGCGAATCATCAAAAAGTGGCGGCTACAGCCGGGCAAGATGTTTCTCATCGACCTGGAGCAGGGCCGCATCATTGACGATGCCGAAATCAAGGCGGAGCTCGCAGACGCCAAGCCATACCGGGAGTGGCTCAATCGCACCCAGATCCATCTAGACTCCCTGCCCACGGACGTAGCCCCGATGGCCCCGGCGGCCGACGTCCTGCTGGATGCCCAGCAAGCCTTCGGTTACAGCCAGGAGGACATCAAATTCCTACTGACACCGATGGTGGTCTCCGGCCAGGAGGCCGTGGGCTCCATGGGCGCGGACAACCCGCCGTCGGTGCTATCGTCCCGCTCCAAGCACCTGTCGACCTATTTTAAGCAGAACTTCGCCCAGGTCACCAACCCGGCCATCGACCCCATCCGCGAGGAGCTGGTCATGTCGTTGGTGTCATTGATCGGCCCGCGGCCGAACCTGTTGGGGCTGAATGAGGCTGGCCAGCACTGGCGTCTGGAGGTCAACCAGCCGGTCTTGACGAATGAGGATCTGGAGCGCATCCGCCACATCCAAGACAATTCCGGCGGCAAATTCCGCACCCAGACCCTGCACATGGTCTATCCGGCCGGCGAGGGCGCGGCCGGCATGGGGCCGGCCATCGAGCGGTTGTGCCGCGAGGCAGAGCAAGCCGTGCTGGCCGGTCACAACATCCTGATCCTGTCCGATCGCAACACGAATGCGGACTTCGTGCCCATCCCGGCGCTGTTGGCCACTTCCGCCGTGCATCACCACCTGATCCGCCAAGGGCTGCGCACCAGTTCCGGGTTGGTGGTGGAAACCGGTGGGGCGCTGGAGGTGCACCACTTCGCGACCCTCGCCGGCTATGGCGCCGAGGCCATCAACCCCTACCTGGCCTTCGACACAATCGCCTCTCTGCTCGACAAGCTGCCGCACAATGGCGGCAGGCTGGACTTCGAAGAGGCGCAGTCGCGCTACATCAAGGCCATCGGCAAGGGTCTGAAGAAGGTCATGTCCAAAATGGGCATCAGCACCTTCCAGAGCTATTGCGGTGCGCAGATCTTCGACGCGATTGGACTGAACCGCGCCTTCATCGCGGAGTACTTCACGGGTACGGCGAGCATGGTGGAGGGCATTGGGCTGGCCGAGGTCGCTGAGGAGGCCGTGCGTTGGCACAAGCGTGGCTACGGTAACGAGGAGATCCTGCGCAAGCACCTGGACGTCGGCGGCGACTACGCGTACCGGCTGCGCGGTGAAGATCACGTCTGGTCGCCGGAGACCATCTCTAAGCTGCAACACGCCACGCGCGCCAACGATGCCAAGACGTACGCCGAATACTCCAAGCTCATCAATGAGCAAAACGAGCGCCTGCTCACCTTCCGCGGGCTGATGGAGCTCAAATGGGCCGACGAGCCGGTGCCGCTGGAGGAGGTCGAGCCCGCCAGCGAGATCGTGAAGCGCTTCGCCACTGGCGCCATGTCCTTTGGCTCCATCAGCCACGAGGCACACTCAACGCTCGCCAAGGCCATGAATGCCATCGGCGGCAAGTCCAACACGGGTGAGGGTGGCGAGGAGCCGGAGCGCTACCTGCCGCTGCCGGATGGCTCGCCCAACCCGGCGCGTTCGGCCATTAAGCAGGTGGCCTCGGGCCGCTTCGGCGTCACCGTGGAATACTTGGTCAACGCCGACGACATCCAGATCAAGATCGCTCAAGGTGCCAAGCCCGGCGAGGGCGGTCAGCTGCCTGGCCACAAGGTCAGCGGGACCATTGCGCGCGTGCGCCACTCCACGCCCGGCGTCGGGCTCATCTCGCCGCCGCCGCATCACGACATCTACTCCATCGAAGACCTGGCACAGCTGATCCACGATCTGAAAAACGCCAACCCCAAGGCACGCATCTCGGTCAAGCTGGTGTCCGAGATCGGCGTCGGCACCGTCGCCGCAGGCGTCTCCAAGGCGCATGCGGACCATGTGACCATCGCCGGCTACGACGGCGGCACCGGTGCCAGCCCGCTCACCTCCATCAAACACGCCGGCTCGCCCTGGGAGATCGGCCTGGCCGAGACCCATCAAACGCTGGTGCTGAACCGGCTGCGCGGACGCATCGCCGTGCAAGTCGATGGCGGCCTGCGGACCGGTCGCGATGTGGTCATCGGTTCGCTCTTGGGCGCCGACGAGTTCGGTTTCGCCACCGCGCCACTGATCGTCGAGGGCTGCATCATGATGCGCAAGTGTCATCTCAACACCTGCCCGGTGGGTGTGGCGACGCAAGACCCGGAACTGCGCAAGAAGTTCACCGGCAAGCCTGAGCATGTCATCAACTTTTTCTTTTTCATCGCCGAAGAGGTGCGCCAGATCCTCGCAAAGCTCGGCTTCCGCAGCCTGAACGAGGCGGTGGGTCAGATGGATCGGCTGGAGATGCGCCGCGCCGTCGAGCACTGGAAGGCCAAGGGGCTTGACTTCTCGCGCATTCTGACTAAGCCCAAGGTGCCTGACAGCGTAGCCGTGTACAACAGCGAGCGCCAGGACCACGGCCTGGACAAGGCGCTGGACCACCAGCTCATCGCAGCGGCGGCCCCGGCCTTGGAGCGCGGCGAGCCGGTGCGCATCGACACGGAGGTCAAGAACTTCAACCGCACCGTCGGCACCATGCTCTCAGGGCGCGTCGCCGAGCGCTACGGTCACCAGGGTCTGCCCGATGACAGCATCTACATCAAGGCTCGCGGCATCGGCGGGCAGTCCTTCGGGGCCTGGCTCGCGCATGGCGTCACCATTGAACTCGAAGGCGAGGCCAATGACTACGTCGGCAAGGGCCTCTCCGGTGGGCGAATCATCATCTACCCCTCGCCCGATGCCGGCATCGACAAGGCCGAGGAGAACATCATCGTCGGCAATACGGTGCTGTACGGCGCCATCAGCGGCGAGGTCTACCTCCGTGGCGTCGCCGGCGAGCGGTTTTGTGTGCGGAATTCCGGCGCCATCGCCGTCGTCGAGGGCGTTGGCGATCACGGCTGCGAGTACATGACCGGTGGCCTCATGGTTTGCCTAGGGCCCACCGGCCGCAACTTTGCCGCCGGCATGTCGGGCGGCATCGCCTATGTGCTCGATGCTGACGGGCACTTTGCCGACCACTGCAACCAGGCCATGGTGGAGCTTGAGCCCGTCGCCGCCGAGGATGCGGCCCTGGAGCACCTCGACCATCAAGGCGGGGACTTGGAGAGCCACGGCTTTGTAGATGTCAGCCACGACATGACCCGCTTCGATGAGATCCGCCTCAAGCAGCTCATCCTCAAGCACAAGCACTACACCAACTCGGACGTTGCCCGTGCCATCCTCGACGACTGGGACAGCATGCGGCCCAAGTTCGTCAAGGTGATGCCGGTGGATTACCGCCGCGCGCTGGAGCAGATGCAGGCCCAGCAAAGCCGCCCACCGAGTGCCGGCACACCGAACCTGTCCAAGCCTTCCCTGCGGTCCTGAAAGGAGGACTTGAGCCATGGGTAAGCCAACCGGTTTCATGGAATACGACCGCGCCGAGATGGCCTATGAGCCGGCGGCGGATCGGGTCGTGCATTACAACGAGTTCGTGCTGCCGCCGACCGACGAGGAAATGGCCATTCAGGGCGCGCGCTGCATGGACTGCGGCATCCCCTACTGCCACCAAGGCTGTCCGGTGAACAACATCATCCCGGACTGGAACGACCTGGTGTATCAACAGGATTGGGAGTCAGCCATCGAGGTGCTGCACAGCACCAACAACTTCCCGGAATTCACCGGCCGCATCTGCCCCGCCCCCTGCGAGGCCGCGTGCACACTGAACATCGATGATAAGCCCGTGGCCATCAAAGCCATCGAGCGTGCCATCGCCGACAAGGCCTGGGAGGAAGGCTGGGTTCGGCCGCAGGTGCCGACGCACCGCACCGGCAAGCGCATTGCCGTGGTGGGCTCAGGTCCGGCGGGCCTCGCCTGCGCGCAGCAGCTCGCCCGTGCAGGCCATGCCGTGTCGCTGTATGAGAAAGAAGACCGCATCGGCGGCCTGCTGCGCTATGGCATCCCCGACTTCAAGCTTGCCAAGAAGCTGATCGACCGGCGCATGGCGCAGATGCGCACCGAGGGCGTCGAGTTCCACACCCACTGCCATATCGGCGTGGACATCCCGGTGACTAAGCTCATCGCCGACTATGATGCCGTGGTGCTCGCCGGCGGCTCGGAGAAGCCCCGCGACCTCGATGTGCCCGGCCGCAGCTACGCCGGCATCCACTTTGCGATGGACTTCCTGCGTGCCAACTCCAAGCGCGTTCAAGGCGTTCCGGTCCCGGACGAGGACTTCATTAGCGCCCACAATAAGCACGTGGTGGTCATCGGCGGGGGCGACACCGGCTCGGACTGCATCGGCACCTCCAACCGCCACGGCGCCAAATCCATCACCCAGATCGAGATCCTCGACAAACCCCCAGAGAAGGAAGACAAGGGCCTGACCTGGCCCGACTGGCCGCAAAGGTTGCGGACCTCCACCTCCCAAGAAGAGGGCTGCGACCGGCATTGGAACGTCCTCAGCAAGTCCTTCGAGCATGATGGCGACGGCAATGTCTGCGCGTTGAATTATGTCCTCGTGCGCTGGGACAAGGACGACAACGGCCGCTGGCAGATGTCCGAGGTCCCAGGCTCCGAGGGCCAATTCAAGGCCGACCTGGTGCTGCTCGCCATGGGCTTCGTGCACCCTGTCCACGAAGGCATGCTCGCGGAGCTCAAAGACGCCAAGGGGCTGGAGCTGGATCCCCGCGGCAACGTCAAAGGCAGCACCGAGGGCGTAACCGCGTACTACACCAATGTCGACGGCGTCTTTGCGGCCGGCGACATGCGCCGCGGGCAGTCCCTAGTCGTCTGGGCCATCCGCGAAGGCCGTCAATGCGCGCGAGCGGTGGATGAGTGGTTAATGGGGGCGACTGATCTGCCGCGGTGATGTCCGCGCTAGGCGGCCGGGAGGCCGATGACTGCTCCTTGAGCTCAGGTGCGTGCGATGTACACCGTCTGGGTGAAAGGCCGGTCTTGAAATGGGTTGTAGAAGGTCACGGGCTCTGCTCGGGCGCTCGCGAAAATCCCTGTGAGTTGCGCAGTGAAGGCCTCATCGGGATGCTCGTTGGACCAGTGCGCGAACACCCCGCCCGGGTGTAACTGCGCCGCCAACGCACTCAGCCCCTGCGGTTGATAGAACTCAAGACTGCGAGCGTCCAGCCAGTCCTCCGGCGAATGGTCGATATCGACCAGGATGGCGTCGAAGCGCCGGCCCGGCTGGGCTGGATCGAGCCCTGTCGGCGACCGCGCCAGTGCGAAGAAGTCCCCCTCGATCAATCGGCAACGCGCGTCCCTCGTGAGAACTGGCCCGAGCGGCAGCAGCCCCCTGCGGTGCCAATCGATCACCGGCGCCAGCAGTTCGACCACCAGCAGCGAGTCCACCCGCGGCTCCTCAAGCGCGGCCTGGGCCGTATAACCCAGCCCTAAGCCCCCCACTGCAACGGCTAGATGCTCTCTGGGCAAGTCGGCGAGCGCGAGCTGCGCAAGGGCGACCTCGGAGATAGTAAAGAGACTCGACATCAAGAACTCGTCGCCGAGCTTGATCTCCAGCACATCGACATCAAGGCGCAGTTCCCGCCGCCGCCGCAGGCTGAGGCCACCGAGCGGTGTCTCGCGATAATCCAATTCCTCGAAGAGTGGTCGCATACGCTGTGTTTTCTCCCGCTAACTGGGTAGATCAGGCATCGTAACGGCTGCTTTGTAGGTCAGCTGAGCATTGAGTCAATCAGGCACGTTAAATCCAAAAAGAGCAGTTGACCGCTTCAGCGTATCTGCAAGTGTCTATGCCGGTTGCGATTCAGGCGCTTGCTTTGCGTCATCCACTGGGTGAGCCGCGCTCCGGTCGCCCAATGACATCCACTGGGGCACGCCCCGCGGCGCGCCTGGTCCCGTTACAACGCCTCGCAATGGACTGACTATGACTCGTCGTTGTGCCTCACCAGCCAGCCTGATCCCAACGACTGGGCGGGACCCACCCTGACGACCGTCCCACTGCGCTACGAGAGGCTGGAAGTTTCCGGCAATCGTCTAAGACCTCGCTTCCGGCCCCCCGGTGGAGTTCACGACGGGGCCGGCACGGGCGATCGGATCGCACCTCGCCTTGACGATCCCGTGCGTGATCGAGGGCTTTGGTTGTGCCGCGCGCTGCGGCTATGCCCTATGCCGGCGTCAGCTCGCCCCGGCGGCCTCGAAGATCAGTTCCGCCACGTAGGCGGGGTCTTCTTCGTGGGCGAGGTGCCCGAAGCCGCCGACGAGCTTCATGTGTGCCCGCTGGTCGACGGCCAGAACGCGCTCCGCCTCCGCGGGTGGGACGGTCTTGTCATTGCTGAAAGCCACTAGCAGCAGCTCTGGGTCCAGCTCCGGCAGGTCGCGGGCGAGGGGCTCAAGGTCCCAGTTGGCCATCATGTTGAGCGCGGCGGCGAGGTGGCCGGGGCTGGCAATGAGGCGGCGGTAGAAGGCGATGTCGTGGTCAGTGAGTTCGGAGCCGGTGCTGTCGGCGAGGCGCTGCACGCCCTTCGGGTCCTTGCGGGCGCCGTTGGCGACGAATTTGGGCAGGAAGGAGTTACGGGCAAAGAGCTTCGCCGCCGGCGAGAACCATTTGCCGGCGAAGCCCGTGAGCGGCATCAACGCGCCAGACAGACTGACGATCAGCCGTGGCTCAATGAGGCGGTCCAGGGCCATTTGCACCAGCACCGCCGCACCGGCGGAGTGACCGACGCCGATATCCGGGGCGAGCTCCAATGCGCGGAGCAAGGCGCCCAGCTGCGCCGCCATGCAGGTGAGGCAAATCTCCTGCGGTGGCGGTGTTGCGGTAAACGCGTGCCCGGGCAGGTCTGGTGCGATGACGGTAAAGCGCTCGGCCAGCAGCGGGAAGAGCCCGCCGAACGAGTGGGTCGACGCCGCGGTGCCATGCAGCAGCAGCAATGCCGGGCCAGTCCCGGCGACCTGTACATGCCAACGCAGCCCACCGGCCTCGATGAAGCGGCTTGCGGCCCGGTTTGGCCAGTCGGCACCGTCGCGCGCCCAATCGAGCTTGTCTTGGAGTACTTGCGGAGAAGTCATAGGAAGAAGGGCCGAGGGGGAAGAAGGGCGGAGGTCGTAGGGGTGTTAATCGTGTCTCTGTCCGCTTGGTTACTCGGCCCTCGGCCCTCGGCCCTGTCGCCCTAGGCGACCGCCTGTACCGCGCCCGACAGCGCCCGCGCGTCCGCATGGGGTAGCGGCAGGTAGACTGCGCCCATTTCGTGGGCGAGCTTTTCGGCGTCGGGGCGCGGGCGGGGTGACATGTCCACCACCAGGGCCTTGAGGTTAGCGACGCGGAAGGCGCGAGCGGAGGCGATGGCGTCCTCGCTGGCTTGGGCGCGGCCGCCGATGCCCTGGCGGTTGACATTGGCCCGGCCGTCCGTCAGCAGGACGACCACCGGCGTACCACCGCGGCGCTGTACGCCATCGGCCAGCTCAACGGCGGCGTCGATGCCGGCAGCCAGGGGCGTGCCGCCGCCACCGGGCAGGCCGGCGAGGCTGCGCTTGGCACGCACCAGGGAGCGGGTTGGGGGTAGCAGCAGCTCGGCGCCCGGCCCGCGGAAGGCGACCAGCGCCACCCGGTCGCGGCGCACATAGCAGTCGGCCAGCAGCAGCTCCACGGCGCCCTTGGCCTCGGCGAGGCGATGCAATGCGGCGGAGCCGGAGGCATCCACGACAAAGATGGTCGTGGTCTCGGAACGCTGCTTGTAGCGGGTGATGCGAAAGTCGTCCTGGCGTACCTCGACCAGCACATCGACCCCTCCTGCCCCCAACGGGGTTTGTTGCTCGCGCTCCCGGCGCCTGAGGCGCTGCCAGGGGGCCGCGGCGCGCAGGGTGTCGATGACGGCGAGGCGCGCGCCGGCGCCGGGCTCACCGCGGCGGGTGCCGGCGGGGCGCCCGCGCAGTGAGCCGCTTTGGCTGGCACCGGACTTGCCGCTGCTGTGCGAGCGGGTGCGCAGCGCACCCATCTTGAGCAGGGCCAGCAGGTTGTCCGGAATGGCCGCCTGGGCGGCGTCTAAGACGACGTCTTCCAGCGGCTTGTCGATGTCCTGCTCGGGCGTCTGGCTGTCCTGGTCGTCGTTTTGGTTCTCTTCGGGCGGTGGCGGCTCCTCCGGCTGCTGCTGGTCCTCCGGTAAGTCAGGCATCGGCAGGCGCGTGGCGCGGGGGGCGAGCACCAGCCGAGCGGCGGCGCTGACGTCGTCCATCTCTACGACATCGCGACCGGCCAGCGCCGCGGCGGCGCAGGCGATGCGTTGGGCGAAGAGGCTGGCGCGCAGGGATTCCACTCCCAGCGCCAGCGCCGTCCCGCAGATGGCCTCCAGCATGTCGTCCGGCACCTGCACGCCACGTAGGCGCTGGCGGGCACGGCGGATGCCGCCCGCGTCCTGGTCGGACGGCAGTGCGGCGTTGTAGGGGATGTCGTTCAGGTCCAGTAGGATTGCGAACCGCTCCTTGAGCGTGGTGGGCACCTGCTCCTCGTCGTTGGCGCCCTCGTCCAGCGCGATGACGCCAAGACGCGTCGGCGTGCGGGCGGTGATGCCGTCGCGCTCCACCAGGACCTCTTGCGTATCCAACACCGCACTGAGATGCGCTGCGGTGGAGCGGGCCACGCGCTCGGCCATGGCCAGCAGCACCACCCCGCCGTCGGCCTCTGCCAGTAGCCCGCGCTCAGCGACGGGCCGGCCGGCGTGTAAGGTCGCCGCCAGGTCCAGGCCGCCCAACAAACGGCCGTCGGCAATGTGCAGGGGCACGCGCCGGAAGGGCTCCGCCGGCGGCAGCAGCTCGCGCAGGAATTCGAGCCAGAGGTCCCGCACCGGCCCCGGCAGCGCGCGGACATTGATGCCGCTGGCGGCTGCCGGGTCCAGCGCGAAGAGTGCTGCAGCCAGGCAGGCGTCTTCCCAACGCGCCGCAATCTGGGCTTGGCGCTCGGCCGCGCGCTGGGCCTCCGCCGCGGCGGCCTCGGCAACGGCCGTATCAGCAGGCCCGGACGCGGCCGGGACGGCGGTGCTCATGCGCCAAACAGCTCCTCGACGGCGCGGTTGACGCGGGTGGTGGAGCCGGCGTCATCCAGTACGTTGCGGCGCAGGCGATGGCGGAGCGCGGGTGGGGCGACGTGCTTGAGGTGCTTGTCCTCGACGGTCTCGTCGCCCTCCAACGCAGCATAAGCGCGGGCGGCGCGGATGAGTGTCAGCTCGCCGCGAAGCCCGTCGGTGCCGAGCTTCATGCACAGTTGCGAGGCGCGCTCCAGGGTCGCGTCCGGCACCTCCACCTGGCCTAACAGCTCCTTGGCATTGAGGATCTGGCGGCGGATCTTGGCGTCTTTGCGCTTGTGCTTTTCGATGAAGGCCTCCGGGTCGCGCTCGAACTCATCGCGCAGGCGTACCACCTGCATGCGGCTTTTTAAGTCCTGCGGCGTGCTGACCTCCACCGACAGGCCGAAGCGGTCCAACAGCTGCGGTCGCAGCTCGCCCTCCTCCGGGTTGCCGCTACCCACCAGCACGAAGCGGGCCGGATGGCGCACGCTTAAGCCCTCGCGCTCCACCACGTTCTCGCCGCTGGCCGCGACGTCCAGCAGGGCGTCCACCAGATGGTCCTCCAGCAGGTTGGCCTCATCGATGTACAAGAAGCCGCGATGGGCACGGGCCAGGAGGCCGGGCTCGAAGCGCTTTTCGCCGCGCGTCAGGGCGGACTCCAGGTCCAGGGCGCCGATGACGCGGTCTTCGGTGGCGCCCAGCGGCAGGTCCACCACCGGGACTGGAACCTTGCGTGCCTTAAACTTGCCGCCGTTGTCCCGCACGTCGCGGCAGGTGCTGCAGAGCCCGACACCCGGTGCGTCCGGGTCGCAGTTGTAAGCGCATTTGTCCACCACCCGCATGGGCGGCAGCAACGCTGCCAGCGCGCGGATGGCCGTGGACTTGCCGGTGCCCCGATCGCCGAACACCAGCACGCCGCCGATGCTCTGGTCCGTCGCCGCGATCAGGATCGCGAGCTTCATCTCATCTTGGGCGACTATCGCGGAGAACGGGAAAGCGGCCGGCATAGGGATGATCCTGGGCTGTGAGTGGCGGATTGCGCCCGGCGTGGGGCAGCCTGGCAAGGGTCTAGAACGGTTTGGGGACCGGTATGGGCCTGGTCTGGATCAGCGCTGAGGTTAGACTGCACGCCAGGTGATACCAACCATCGAACCTATCCCGCGGAATTTTCGCGGTCAAGCGGACGCCGGCCTTTGTTTGCGTTGGCGCAGTCCAACAGGGTGGTGATGCGGCAGCGCTGCGCTCGGTTGGGGGTTGAAGCGGGGCCGGAGCCGGCATGTGCACAGCGCCCGATGACACTGCAATGTACCTCCCGCGCGTGAGGTCACGGTTGCGCGGACGCCCCGCCCACTGGCAGCGGAGCGGGCTAGGATTGCCCATCTGCCTGCGCGGGGCGCGCTGCCCGCTGCCAGCAAACCGCCGCGCTGGGCGGCCCGCCGTGGCTGCAGTTGCTGGGAGGCGCGCCCGATGAGCCCTGGTCTGCCCGAGGCGACGGACCCATCGGTGCAACGGGTGGTACTGCATCTCGCCCACGGCGGGCATGCGTTGGCTCGGCTTGCCGCAGGCGCGGCGATGCTGGACCCCGATGAGCAGGTGCGGGCGGCGCGCTTTCGCCGCGACGCGGATCGCGCGCTTTATCGTGCGGCTCATGTGTTGCTGCGGCGCGCCTTGTCCAGGGAGGTTGCGCTCCCCGCTGCGCAGTGGCGCTTCGTGCGCGGTGCGCACGGCCGACCGGAAATCGATACCTCCGCCTGCCCCGCTGCCGCCGGACTGCGCTTCAACCTGGCCCACACCCGCGGGCTGGTGAGCTGCGCACTGACCTGGCACCAGCCCGTCGGTGTCGACGTCGAGTGCCGACGCGAGTACCGCGACGTGCGCGCCATTGCACAGCGTTTCTTCGCCGCTGAGGAGGCGCGCGCCGTTGCTGCTGCCGGACCCCCTGGCTCCGTGGCCGAAGCCACCGCCTTCCAGGGGCTCTGGACCTTGAAGGAGGCCTACGTCAAGGCACACGGGCTGGGCCTGGCCATGGGCCTGGATGGGTTTGCTTTTCGGCTCACCCAGGGACCACCCGCGCGCATCCTGCTGCGTCAGAACGGCCCAGCGAGTCCATGCGCCGGCTCCGCCGCCCATGCCCCCGCTCATCATTGGCGGTGCCTGTTGTTGCACCTGGACGGTGGTCGCTGTGCGGTGGCGGCGGCGGTGTTGGCGGCCGACGGCGCGGAACTCCAGGTCTTCTGCCACGACGCGCCGGATGCACCAAGGCCCACTCTCGTAGCCCGCTCGCCCCGCGCCAGGTTGCTGATGGGGCGGCCGTGATGCCATGGGCATCGAACAGCGGCACATCGACGCGGCAAACGCCGCTCAGCTCAGGCAAGCGCCGTCAGCGGCCAACGCATGCCCACAGGCGCGCGGCTGCCGTCTCAGCCGGGCTCAGCACAACCTGAGCGTCCGCGTGCGAAAGACCCTGCCCAGTTCGGCCAAATGCGCCTGCGTCCGCGCCAGCGTCACTGGGTCGGCGCTGCCTGGGAGTAGCAGGCCGCCACAGGTGCCGCTGTGGGTGATAACGGTACCGAGGACCTCCGGCTGTGCGGCCTGGGCCAACAGGCGGGCGAGGAAGGGATTGCCGGTGCGTGTCAGGTGCACCTCGGTGGCGGCCTGCGCACAACAGGCGATGGCGGCGTCGTCGCGAGCGGCGAAGGCGGCAATGACCTGCTCGTAGAGCGACTGGTAGTCCGCGATGCGGGCTTGGCTGAAGGTGAGGTTGCGGTTGTAGGCTCGGGTGCAGACCCTTCCGCCCACGTCCACGGCGACGATCTGGAAATCCGGAACATAGTCGAACCGCGCCAGCGGCCGTCCACGGCGGTGGTTATAAGCCACGCAGGTGGGGTAATGCAGCGCATCATGCGGCTCGATGGCGCTAAAGAGTTGGCAGATGCAGTCTTCGCTCGCCACCACCCCGAAGAGGCGCTCACAGGCGCGCAGCACCGCCAACATGTCTGCCGTGCTTGAGCTCAGCCCCTTGCCGACCGGCATGTCCCGACTCAGCTCGATGCGCAGTCCCAGGCCGGTTTCGAGCCCCAGTGCCCGCAACAGCGCGGTGGCGACGCGGCGGGACTTGCACCGCGGGGCGCTGACACGGGAGGCACCCACCACCGGCGTGCAGACCACCCGACAGCGGCTCCAGAGGTCTACGGGCAGGGTCACGAGGAAGTCTTCTCCGTCGGCACGACGGCCCTGGACGAGCTCACCAAAGCTCGCGAAGGACTCGCCTTGACCAATCCCGCCGCACCCTGCGGTCTGGTCCATCCCGCCCGGCGCCGCAGTGGCGTTGGCGCCGGGCGAAGGCCCTGGGTTTGCGCTGGTGTGAATCATCCTCTGCAACCGGCGTTGGCGGCCGCCTAAGCTTGCGTGTCGTCCCGCGTGGGGCGCTGGCCGTGGCACTATCGGCGTGTTAGGGGCCACGATCTTGACCGATGTCCGCCGCTGATCCAACACCGCCAGCAGCCTATCCGGGGCCAGCACGGCTCCCGGCACTGACGCCTGCCCTTGCCGTCGGCGATGCGCGCTGGTCGGCGGCCGCTGGCGCCGCGGTGGCCCGACGCCTGGCCGGGCAACTCGTGGCGCAGGGGCTGGGGGCGGGCGCCGTCGTGTTGCGGGCCGCCGACCAACCGCTGCACCTGTTGTTCTTGCAGCACGCCCTGCTCCGGGTCGGTGCCGGCCTGTTGCCATTTCCGGCTGAGCTACCCGCGGCGCAGGTCGATGAGCTGGCTGCGGCGGTCGCGGCCGAGTGGCGCTGGGGTGCGGGTCGCTTGCTGCGCACCGGCCACCGGCGTCCTGCCCAACGGGGCCAGCAGCAGCAGGCGGCGCCGCCACTCCTGATCCGAACCAGCGGCAGCGGCGGCCTGCCCAAGGTGGTGATGTTGAGCGCCGCGCAGCTGTGGGCATCTGCGGCGCGGGCGACTGCGGCACTCGACCTGTGCGCCGGTGACGAATGGCTATGCGTGCTGCCGCTGCATCACATCGGCGGCCTCGCCATCGGCTGGCGCTGCGCGCTGGCAGGCGCGAGCATGCGGCTGGTTGCGGCCGGTTCGACGCCCGGCGCGGGGGCGGGCGCAGCCGAAGGGCAGACGTCGCCTTGCCTCTGCGGCGATGGCACTGAGTACGTTGCCCCGGGGAGCGGGTTCGATGCGCGGGCGACAGCGGCGACGCTGGCCAGCCACCGCGTCACCCACCTCTCGCTGGTGCCGACGATGCTGGCGCGGCTGTTGGAGGTCCTGCCATCACCGCCGCCCTCCCTGCGGGTCGTGCTGGTGGGGGGGCAGGCGCTGCAGCCGACGTTGGCGCAGCGGGCGGTGCGCGCGGGTTGGCCGCTCTACGTGAGCTACGGCATGTCGGAGACGGGCTCAATGGTCGCCGTCGGCCGCTGGCAGGACGACAGGGCCCTGGACAACCGCATCGGCACGCCCCTGCCAGGCGTGCAGCTGGACTGCGCCGGCCCCGACGAGCCGCCCCGTGCCTTGCGTCTGCGCGGGCCCATGCTGATGGCCGGTTACGCGGATGTCAGCCGCCGCCTGGGCAGCGGGCTCGCCGACGGTTGGCTCGCCACCAATGATCTGTGCCGGCTGGATGCGGACGGTGCGCTGCGGGTATTCGGGCGCGCCGATGACCTGATCGTCATCGGCGGCGAGCAGGTGTCGCCCGCCATGGTGGAAGCGAGGCTCAGCCAGGCACCGGGCGTGCAGGAGGTGGCCGTTGTCCCCTTGGCCCACCCCCATTGGGGCGCGACCCTCGCGGCCTGCTGGCTGGGGCCGGCTACTGCGGCTGAGCTGGCGGCCTGGTGTCGCGCCGAGCTGCCGAGCCGCGAGCGCCCGCGCCTGTTCCGCCCCCTAGCGGCCCTGCCGCTGTTGGCATCCGGTAAGCCGGACCGGCAGGCGCTGATCCGGCTCGTTGTTGCGGACGTCGCCGGGGAGGCGCCGGCAACGGGTGCGCGTTGAGCCGAGAGGGCGTGGCGAAGTCCAGCGACCGACTGGGAACGCCAGGTCTCTTGGGCGCTTGCACGCGCTTCGAAGCGGTCAATTGGTTGTTCTAGGCGCGAGCGCCTCGCGCAGGGCGCTCGGGAGGCCACGGCGACCATGTTGATCCATGGCCGCGTGCACGGTGCGGGCGGTGGCAGCAAGACCGGCGCCGCTGGTGCGGAAGCGATAGTCGACGGTGAAGCTGGCGGTGCCGACGGCCGCGGGCTCCAGCTCCACGGTGACGGCGATGCCGTGGCGCAGCGGTTGGCGGTAGTCGGCCTCGGCGTGCACCAGGGGCAGACGGAGCGTGCCGTCGCGGAGCATGGCATCGAGCGGAAAGCCCAGCTGCGTCATCCACGCCTCATAGGCGTCATGCGCGTGGCGGAAGAGGTGCGCGAAGAAGAGCACGCCGGCGGCGTCCGTGTCGTGCAGGGCGACACGGAAGTAGTGGGTGAAGGGGCCGGTGGGCATGGCTATGTTCCCAGAGCTTGAGGCCACGACATGGTTGCAGATTCGTCCAGGTTTGGCGCGCGCCCGGTCTTTTACGCCAGCAGGGCCAAGCGCCGAGGGTCGAAGGCCGGTGAACGACCCGCGGGCGCGCCGGCGCCCCAGTCGCTCGTCGGTTTGCGGCATCGCCTCGCTAGGAGGCGCCATCAGCCGCTGATGGCCGCGCGCAGCACCGCCTCCGGCGCCTCCAGCATCAGGTTATGGCCAACCTGCGGGACGATGCGCAGGCTCGTGGCGGGGCGCTGGCGGGCGACGCGCTTGGCGATGGCGACGAACTTGTCATCCGCGCCGCCGGCGAGCCAGGTGAGGCGCCCCGGCCAATTGGTCAGCGCGTGCCAGGTGTCGGGCATCTCGGCGAGGCCGAAGCAGGCGAGGCTGGCGGCGAGGCCCGCGGCCCGTTGGGCGAGCCGCTGTTGGCGCTGGGTGTCCAGCACCGCCGGCGGCAACTCGGACTGGCTCGCGAACAGGGGCTGTCGCTCCCAGGCGTCCACGAAGGGGCCGATGCCCTGCGTTGTAAGCAACTTCTGCCAGCGCTTGTCCACGGCCCGGCGACCGTCGCGCTGATCTTGATTGATCAGCCCAGGATGAGCGGAAACGATGGTCGCGTCCGTGAACCGCACCGGGGCCGCCGCCAGCAGGCAGAGGGCGATGCGCCCGCCCAGTGAATAGCCCACCACACGTTCCACACCGGCCGGCAACGCTGCCAGTAGACGCTGGACCTCGGTCGCGAAGTCGCCGCTGGGGTCTGGGCTGTACCCGTGCCCGGGCAGGTCCGGCGCCAGGGCCGCCGGGGCTGCCGGCGGCCACAACGCCCAGTCGGCGCCGGTGCCGGTGAAGCCGTGCAGCAGCAAGGTGCCGGGCGCCTCGCGCACAGCCCCATAGCGTCGGCAGGCGTAGCCGGGGAGGATGTCGAGGCATCCGGCGTCGTTCAGCGTCGCGATCCTCCACCCTGCAGCCGCCCGGCCTGCAACCCTGGCTCGAGGGCGACGGGTGTGAAGCCGCTGCCGGCGACGTCGGGCAGTGGCATCGAGCCCCGCTCGATCGGCGGCGGCGTGCCGAGATCTGCGGCCAACCACTGCGCCGTGGCCAGACCATGGGCCAGGCCACTGCCGGTGGCAGCCGCCAGCTGTGCCGTCGCCCAGAGCCCAGCGGCGGACTCCACCAGGCTGGTGATCACCACTTCTCGGCCGGCGCTGTGGGCCTGCTCGGCGAGCCGCCGTGTTCGGCGCAGGCCGCCTAGCACGGCCGGCTTGAGCACCAGCCGGCGCACCGGCAGTCGGGCTGGGTCGAGCTCGGCATGCCCCGCCAGGGACTCATCTAGCGCCAGACTGCAGGGCGCAGCGGCCTGCAACGCCGCGAGGGCGGCGTCGTTCGGTGCCGCCAAGGGCTCTTCGATGCAATCGATGGGCAGCCCCACGAGCCGTTGCATCCAGGCTGTGGCCCCATGCGCATCCCAGGCGCCGTTGGCATCCAGGCGCAGCGTCGCACCTGCCGGCAGCCTTGCCGCTGCGGCTTCGAGCCGCGCCAGCTCCACCTCCATGGCCGTGCACCCCACCTTGAGCTTCAGCACGCTGAAGCCGGCTCTGATTGCGTGGTCCACTGCAGCCGTTTCCAGCGTTGCAGCGGCCCCGAGCATTGCGTTCACCGGGACCCGGCCCAGGGCCTGCGGGTGCAGCAGCAGCCGCAGCGGGAGGCCTTGTCGGCGGGCGCTTAGGTCCAACAGCGCCGTCTCCACGGCGAAGTCGGCCGCGGGCGCCGGGCTGGCGGGGGTGTCCAGCGCCGCGAGCAGCGCATCCGCCTCGTCAGCAGCCGCCCTGCACCAGTGCCGCAGGCGCGCTTGGGCCTGTGCCAGGGTCTCGGTGCCGGCCGCCGGCAGCGGCGCACAGTCGCCGAACGCAACGGCGCCGTCAGCCGCTGCGCGCACCAGCCAGCCGACGCGGGCGTCCAGCACGCCGCGGGCCGTGCGCCAGGGGCGGCGCAGCGGCAGGCGATAGGGTAGGAGGTCGAGTCGCAGGGACACGGTGACGCTGGCGCAGGGTGCTGCCTCAGCCGAAGAGCCATGCGAGTGTCAGGCCGACGGCGTACAGCGCAACCAGCAGCAGCTGGTATTGGCCGGTGCGGGCCAGCAGTCCGTTCAGGGCCTGCCCGTCGCTGTTGGAGAGCTGCCGGATCAGCCAGCCTGCCGCCGGCAGCGCCGCCAGCACGGTCCAGTTCCAGCCCGGTAAGCCGCCGAGGAGCAGCAGCCCGATGGGTGCGAGCAAGAGGCCGGCGTAGACGCGGCGCGCCGCCGGGCGGCCCAGCACATGGCACAGCGTGCGTCGGCCGGCGGCGCGGTCGGTGTCGAAGTCTCGGTAGTTGTTCAGCAACAACACCGCGGCCGCCGGCAAGCCCAACGCGATCCCCAAGCTGATGGCGCCGGCGGAGAGCGTGAGCGTCTGCAGGTAGTAGCTGCCGGCCACTGCGGCGATGCCGAAGAAGCAGAGCACATAGAACTCACCATAGGGGCCGTAGGCGATGGGCTTGGGCCCGCCGGTGTAGGCGTAGCCGGCGGTGATGGCTGCGAGCCCCAGGAGCAGGATCGGCCAGCCGCCGCGCAGCACTAGTAGGAGCCCCAGCCCGAAGCTGATGAGGAAGGCGATGTGTGCCGCGCGCTTCACCTGCGCGCTGGTAAACCAGCCCTGGGCAGCCGCCCGCGGCGGACCGAGGCGCTCCCCGGTGTCGGTGCCGCGCTCGAAGTCGGCGGCGTCGTTGTAGAGGTTGGTGCCGATCTGGATGGCGGCGGCAGCCACGAGCGTGGCCAGCGCCGTCAGCGGCGCCAGTCCGCCGGTGTCCGCGAGCGTTAGCAGCAGTGCGCCGAGCACCGGCGCCACCGCCAGCGGCAGTGTCTTTGGGCGGGCGGCGCTGAGCCAGCGCGCGGCCTGTTCGCGCGGTGCAACGACGGTGCGCGAGGTGGTCGTCCCAGAGCTTGCCACCGTCCGCTAGGGTCTGCGGCGATAGCGAGAAAAGTCCGGCGGGCGCTTTTCCAGAAAGGCGTTGCGTCCCTCCTGCGCTTCGTCGGTTTGGTAGAACAGGCCTGTGGCATTGCCGGCCAGCTCCTGGATGCCGGCGAGGCCGTCGCTGTCCGCATTGAAGGCGGCCTTGAGGCAGCGCAGCGCCGTGGGAGAGAGCGCTAGCATCTGACGGCACCAGGCCACTGTGGTGGACTCCAGCGCCGCCAGCGGGACCACGGTGTTGACCAGGCCCATGTCCAGCGCCTCCTGGGCATCGTACTGGCGGCACAGGAACCAGATCTCCTTGGCCTTCTTGAGCCCGACGGTGCGCGCCATGAGGCCGGCCCCATAACCGGCGTCGAAGCTGCCGACCCGCGGGCCCGTCTGGCCGAAGCGGGCGTTGTCGGCGGCGAT
>CAZGCI010000080.1:0-18036 GCA_964524185.1 uncultured Thiohalocapsa sp.
CCTTGTAGCGCTTGAAGTGGGCGCGCACCGTGTCGTCGTTGATCAGCAGCGCGGCGGCGACCGCCGATGGGCTCCAACCACTGCCGAGCAGGATCACGGCATTGATGCGGTACGCCTCACGGGCGTTGCGCGCGGCGCGGTGGGCGGCGCGCAGCTCCGCGAGCTCCTGCTGGTTGAGGGGGTAGGCCTGCATGGGCCGAAGACTGAGCGATCTCAGTGGCTTGCGCTAGTCTTCTGAGACGAAATCTCAAGTGAGACTGGTACACTTCAACATCCTGGCACCGGGCAAGGCCGATGAGGCCATGTTCGTCGGCTCCACATCCGGTAATCAGTTCGAGGGCACGCTGCCGGCCAACGGCGACTACAAGGTGCGCGTGTATCTGATGCGCAGCGCCGCACGGCGCGACGAAGTGGCCAAGTACCGGCTGGAAATGATCATCGATTGAGCTCTCGCCCATCCATGTTCCGTTCTTCGTTCCGCCGCCGTTGTGCCAATGAGCGGCGTCGGCGATACCGATTCAAGGGGAGACACCCATGAACCCACGCAGCCTGTTTCCGTTCGTCCTCGGCATCGCCGTCGCCAACAGCGCCATGGCGGCGTCGCCCGACTACATGATGGAGGACTGCACGCAGGGCTCGCAGGTCTTCTTCTAGTCAGTTATCCCCACCCGCCGGAGTTGGCCACGCAAGGCCATCTGCGCGAAACCGAGCTGCGCCTACAAAAGGAAATCGAGCAGGTGAGCCTCGAGATCGAGCAGGTACGCTGCGAGATCGCCTAGGCCAAGTTCGGCATCAGCAAATGGACCGTCGGTCAGGCGGCCGATTGCTGGCCCAAGCCGGCCTCATTCTCAGCGGCCTCAAGCTCCGCTTCCCCGCACTTGGCTGAGAGCCGGGTGCAGCCCAAACGGCTGTGGGCGTCAGTCAACGCAACTACGCACGTACCGCGTCCGCAGCTGCGCCACAAACGCCAAGACGAGGCGACCTGGTCGCGGCACCGTTTGGTGCTGCGACCAGGCGGTCCTATTCGGCTCGGTTTCAGCAACCTGATGCAGTCTGTGCCCTGAGTCGGCGCGATAGCGGTCCTCACCGTGCCCTGCGGTCGACCGCAAGCCCAACCCAACAGGAGCACAGACAAGCTACACAAACGCCGTCAGCACAGCGACGGCCGCAGGCCCGTGCAGGCCATGCCACGTTCAACGTAAGAAAGAGCAGTTGAACGGTCGTCAGGGTGCGTCCCGCGCGGTGGCTGGCAAGGCACAACGACGAGGAACAGTCGCGCTATTGCGAGGCGTTGTAACGCAGCCAGGCGCCCCGCGGGGCGTGCCCCAGTGGATATCATTGGGCGACCGTAGCGCGGCTCACCCAGTGGGTCACGTGCCGACCGCGGCAAACTCGCAGGCGGCATAGTGACTTGAGAGCAACCTGAAGCGGTGAACTGACCTTTTTAGGTTGAAGGGCGGGCGGGCGTTCATGCGGCTGCTGAGCTTGCCACTCACGCTGTTGGTGCCGCCTCAGCGCGGTGCCTGCTTTGCGCGGGTGCACGCCACCGGCGCGGCGGCGCTGCGCAACCGGCTGCGTTGGGAGATGGCCGACGTTGTGCGCGAGCTGGTCTGGCAGGCGGGGCTCGCCGAGGGTCACCTGCGCCAAGCAGAGGCCGTGCTCGCCAGCGCCGCGTCGCTGCGGGCCACCGTCGCCAAACGCCAGGCCGCGCCGGCGAGCTGGCGCAGTTGGATTTGCTGCTGGCCCGCCGGGAGACGCTGTCGCGACGGATAGGACATCCAACCCACCCTGAGGGCCACGGTTGCCCCGAGGCAGGGGGCTCGCGCGCGCGGCATGCGGCCGTCGACGCCTAACGGCGGCGCTGCCGTAGGTGGCGCATGCATGCGCACACGTTCCGGCGCAGCCGTTCGGGCACCGAGATAAGCCACTGACGCGCCGGCAACGGCGGGGTGACACGATCGAACCGGTGTGCCGCGGTTTCCGCCATCCGCCGGGCGTTGCACAATGGGTCAACCGAGCCGATGGGTGATGACCAGGGTGCTGCCGTCCGGCGGCGCAACGGGCAGTCGCGTGTAGAAATGGGCCGAGCGCGCCTGGCGGTTCCGCCGCATCGGCTTCGTGCTGTCTTCCGCCAGGGTTTCGCCATCGGGGCCGACGAGCCGCAACGTCACTTGACCCGGGATGAAACCGCGCTGTGGCAGCGTGTTGGAGACATCACCCCTGATGTCTATTACCCCTGCATCCTGCTCCACGCGCACCCGCGTGATCTCGTAATGGCTCGCCGCAGAGGTTTCTACGTTGAGCCCCGCCACGCTGCTCCCCGCTGGCTGCGTGGCACAGGCGGACATGGCGAAACTCAGGGAACCGACCAGCACGGCAGCCATACCGGGAAACCGTCGCTCGTTTTTCATGCGTCATCTCTCCTGCCGTTTCGGACGACACGTGGTAGCCGCGTGTCTTTCGATCTTAGAAACGGCAGCCTCAGCCTAGCGCGCGGAGCTGAAACCAGGCTGAATGTGGGCTTGCACGCAGCGTTGCGCCTCGTGTGGCCTGGGGTGGTACGGGTTAGCGGATACGCTTAGTGACCGTTCAGAAACAACCTGAACATGGCCGCAGACGGAAACAAACTACGAAAAGCGCGAACTACGCGAAAGTCATCCGGATCTCGCGCACATCTCCGGAAGTTTCTCGCTTTTCGCGTATTTCGTAGTGACGAGCGCGGTGGGGCACGCCTTTGCGTGGTTTCGTCGTATGCCAGGTGCCGGCTGGGCCACGCAGCGAGGCGCAACGGCTGTCGCCAGTGAACGCGTCCGCGCCTTGGCCCTCGGCCCCTAAACCTAGAAGGACACGCTGGCGTGCCGACGCCGCGATCATCGGTGGGTCAAACCGCTGATCGGCGAGACTGAGAACCGCGATCAACCGACCGGTAGTGTGGTGCGTTCCACCACCTGCCGGAGCACGAAGCTCGAATGCACGCCGCTGACCCCTTCGATACGGGTCAGCTTGTTGAGCAGCAGGTCCTGGTAGGCCTCCATGTCGCGGACGATGACCTTGAGCTGATAGTCAGCGTCGCGCCCGGTGATGAGGAAGCACTCCAGCACCTCCGGCATGGCTGCGACCTGGGCGTCGAAGTTGGTGAAGCGCTCCGGCGTGTGCCGGTCCATTGAGATACTGATGAAGGCGATGAGGTTGAGCCCCAGCGCCTTCGCACTCAGCGCCGCGCGATAGCTCGCGATGATGCCGGCCTCCTCCAGCGCCCGCACCCGCCGCAGGCACGGCGATGGTGACAGGCCGATGCGGTCGGCCAGCTCCTGATTACTGATGCGGCCTTCCTGTTGGAGGATCGTGAGAATGCGCTTGTCGTAGTTATCAAGCATGAGTCAGGGGCTAGGGGCTAGGGGCTAGGGGCTAGGCAGTGTATTGCCTGATTGTCGACCGAATAGCAGAAGTATTGCGGACAATCGACTTATCTGCGCCATTTTCGCAATCCTCTGCCGGGCCGCGGCGCGCAGACTATGCAGCGTCGGCCACAAGCCGGCACGCGGGCCGGTCCCAAAAGGCGGCGCCCGCACACAGTGGCCCCGAGGCCTGCCGTCGCAACCCGGCGCGGGCCCGAGCCGCCAAGTCCAGTGCGGCGATGTCTCAACTGGACGCGCGACCGAGCCGACGACACTCCGGCAGGGCTAAACCCGAAGCATCCACCGGCCCCTAGCCACTAGCCCCTAGCTGCTAGCCCCTGATTTAGAGCCCGTGAACCATGTTCGACCACCGCAAATACCGCCCCGCACCCACCGTCCAGCTCCCAGACCGCACCTGGCCGGACCGTACCATCACGCAGGCCCCGCGCTGGGCCAGCGTGGACCTGCGCGACGGCAACCAGGCCCTGCTGGCGCCCATGAGCGTCGCGCAGAAGCAGGCGCTGTGGCGGTTGCTGGTGAACATCGGCCTGAAGGAGATCGAGGTCGGCTTCCCGTCCGCCAGCCAGCCGGACCAGGACTTCGTGCGCTGGCTGATCGAGGAGCGGCAGATCCCGGACGACGTCACCATCCAGGTGCTGACGCAGGCGCGCGAGGACCTCATCGAGCGGACCTTTGCGGCCCTGGATGGGGTGCAGCGGGCCATCGTGCACGTCTACAACAGTACCTCGCCGGTACAGCGCGAATGGGTCTTCGGCGCCGACCGTGCGGGCGTCAAGGCCATCGCCGTGCGCGGCGCGGAGTTGGTGCAGCGTGAGGCGGCCAAGTACCCAGGCACCCAATGGACCTTCCAGTATTCGCCGGAGAGCTTCTCGCAGACCGAGCCCGAGTACGCCGTGGAGGTGGTCAACGCCGTCATCGATGTCTGGCAGCCGACCGCGGAGCGCCCCTGCATCATCAACCTGCCGGCGACGGTGGAGTCGGGGAGCCCAAACGTCTTCGCCGACCAGGTGGAGTGGTTCTGCCGCCAAGTGGACCGGCGCGAGGCAATCATCGTCTCGCTGCATACCCACAACGACCGTGGCGGCGCGGCGGCGGCGGCGGAGTTGGGGCTGCTCGCCGGTGCCGACCGGCTGGAGGGCACCTTACTCGGCAACGGCGAGCGCACCGGCAATATGGACCTGGTGACCCTCGGCATGAACCTCTACAGCCAGGGCGTGGACCCGGGGCTGGACCTGTCGGACCCGGATCGGATCATCGCCGTCGCGGAGCAGTGCACCGGCATTGGTTGCCATCCACGCCACCCCTGGGTGGGGGAGCTGGTGTACACGGCCTTCTCCGGCAGCCATCAGGACGCCATCGGCAAGTCCTTGCGTCACCAGCGGGCGGATGCCGCACAGCCCTGGCAGGTCGCCTACCTGCCCATCGACCCGGCGGATATCGGCCGCAGCTACGAGGCGGTGATCCGTGTCAACAGCCAGTCCGGCAAGGGTGGCATTGCCTTTGTGCTGGAGCGCGACTTCGGCCTCAATCTGCCGCGCTGGCTGCAGCAGGCCCTCGCATCCATCGTCCAGCGCGAGAGCGAGCAGCGCAGCGGGGTCATCGACGCCGAGCGTATCTACGCCCTGTTCCGGGAGCATTTCGTGCACGACCTGGCCCATGCGCCCACGCGGCTCGCGGGTTATCAGCTCACCCGCAACGGGCGCGACCGCATCGAGGCGCGCCTCCTGAGCCGCGGCACGGAGCAGCGCGTTAGCGGAGAAGGCGACGGCGCCATCGCCGCCTTTGCCGACGCCTGGCACCGTGCTTTTGCCACGGAAGTGCGGGTGGTGGACTACCAAGAGCACGCGATCGGCGCCGGCACGGATGCCGAGGCCGCCGCCTATGTGCTACTCGATATCAACGGCCGGCAGGTGCCGGGTGCAGCCATCGACCGCGACACCGTGGGTGCCTCGCTGCGGGCGGTACTGTCCGCGTTGAACGCGGCCGCGTTCACTTAGCGGGTCGGCCTGATGGCTGGCATGGTGCGCCGGACGTAGCCTGGCGGCGGCCTAGCCGGCGCTCAGGCCGCCGCATCGCCGAAACCCGCGTCGCCGAGGTGCTCAGACAGCCATTCGCGCACCTGGTGACTGGAGCGGGAGCCGCTGAACCGCCCGCACTCCTCGCCGTTGTGAAACAGGATCACGGTGGGGAAGCCGCGCAGGCGGAAGTGCCCGGCGAGCTTCATGTTGTCACCCTCGTCCACCTCCACCTTGGCCAAGCGCACCGCGCCGTCGAGCTCGTCGATGACGCGGAGCAGGTGGGGTGCGAGTTGGTGGCAGGGTGCGCACCAGTCGGCCCAGAAATCCACCAGAACCGGGCCTTGCTTGGAGGCCATCACGACGGCTTCCTCGAACTGCTCGTGGGTGACATCAAACGCGTGGGGGCTGGCGGCGGGCGCTTTGAACGGCATGGCGAGGTGTCCGGTGGTTGGGGCGCAAGGCAACGGCACGGTGTGCCGTCAGATGGTATACCGATGCCGCACGGATTTTCCGCTGCGCCGCGCGCTGTCTGTGCCGCGTCACGCCGCCCGTGCAGCCGGAGCCGGGGTTGAGGGTGGAGGCAGTGCTATGCAATGCGCTATCGTTCGCGGCTCGCCACAGCCCAGATCAACGCGGGATCACCCATGACCGATGTCCTCACGCAACGCGCCGCTTATCCCACCACCCGCATGCGCCGCATGCGCGGGGACGACTTCTCGCGCCGGCTCATGCGCGAGACGACCCTGACGCCGGATGACTTCATCTACCCGGTCTTCGTGCTGGAGGGCAAAGGCCAGCGCGAGGCAGTGCCATCCATGCCCGGCATCGAGCGTCTGAGCATCGACCTGCTCGTGGAAGAGGCCCAGGCCGTTGCCAAGCTCGGTGTGCCCGCCATGGCCCTGTTCCCAGTAACGCCAATGGAGGCCAAGTCGGAGGACGCCCGCGAGGCCTACAACCCGGATGGCCTCGCCCAGCGGGCTGTTAGGGCACTCAAGGACGCCGTGCCGGGGCTCGGCATCATGACCGACGTTGCCCTGGACCCCTTCACTACCCATGGGCAGGATGGCCTCATTGACGCATCGGGCTACGTGCTCAATGACGCCACCGTGGAGGTGTTGGTGAAGCAGGCCGTGTCTCATGCCGAGGCAGGCGCGGACATCGTTGCCCCGTCGGACATGATGGACGGGCGCATCGGTGCCGTGCGTGCTGCATTGGAGGCTGCCGGCGCCATCAATACCCGCATCATGGCCTATTCCGCCAAGTACGCCTCCAGCTTCTACGGACCCTTCCGCGATGCCGTGGGCTCGTCCGCCAATCTCGGCGGCGGCAATAAGTACACCTATCAGATGGACCCCGCAAACACCAATGAGGCCCTGCACGAGGTGGCGCTTGACTTGGCCGAGGGTGCAGACATGGTGATGGTCAAACCCGGCATGCCGTATCTGGATATCGTCCGGCGCGTCAAGGACCGCTTCGGTGCCCCCACATTTGTGTATCACGTGAGCGGCGAGTACGCCATGCTCAAGGCCGCAAGCCAGAATGGCTGGCTCGACGAGCGCCTGGTGGTGCTGGAAGCCCTCATCGGCTGCAAGCGCGCCGGCGCCGACGGCATCTTGACCTACTACGCCAAGCAGGCGGCGGAATGGCTCCGATAAATCAGGGGCTAGGGGCTAGGGGCTAGGGGCTAGGGGCTAGGGACTAGGCGCTAGAGGCTCCTTAGGCCCAGTCTCTGACATCCTCACCCAGCCCCCAGCCCCCAGCCCCCAGCCCCCAGCCCCCAGCCCCCAGCCCCTCATTATCAGTGGACAGATACGCCGTCATCGGCAATCCCATCGCCCATAGCCGGTCGCCTGAGATCCACGCGGCCTTCGCCCGGCAAACGCGCCAGCGCATGGAATACGGCCGCATCCTCGGCACCCTGGAGGACTTCGCGGGTGACGTGCGCGCCTTCGTCGCCGACGGCGGTCGCGGGCTCAATGTGACGGTGCCTTTCAAGCAGGAGGCCTGGGCGCTGCTCGCGGACCGCAGTGCGCGCGCGGAGGCCGCGGGTGCCGTCAACACCATCATCGTGCTGGACGACGGTCGGCTCCGCGGCGACAACACCGACGGAGTAGGGCTCGTGCGGGATCTCACAGACAACAATTGTTTCAGCGGCACCGGCAAGCGGGTGCTGCTGTTGGGTGCGGGGGGTGCGGCACGCGGCGTACTCGGCGCGTTGGTGGACGTGAAGCCAGCGTCGCTCACCATTGCCAATCGCACGGCGGCCAAGGCACTGGAGCTGGCAGACTCCGCCACAGCCGAGGTCGAAGGCTGCGGCCTCGACGCGCTCCGGGGGCGGCGCTTCGACCTGATTGTCAACGCCACCTCCAGCGGTCTCCAGGGCGCGGTACCAACGCTGCCGAATGACCTCTTGGCAGACGGTGCTTGGGTCTACGACATGGTCTATGGTGATGCACCCACGCCGTTCTGCCGCTGGGGCCAGGCCCAGGGCGCTGCATGCGCCTTGGACGGCCTCGGCATGCTCGTCGAGCAGGCGGCGGAGTCGTTTTGGCTCTGGCGCGGTGTGCGGCCCGAGACGTCGCCCGTCATTGCGATGCTGCGGGGAGGCGGGGAATCGCCTGCGCTGACCTAACGCTCGGTGCCGGGCAGCCGCTGCGTTGCCTGCCGGGCGACGTGGCAGCTGTCAATTGAAGCCGCTGGCGCCGTAGCAATCGGGCGCCGTCCAGCCATCTCGGATCATCCAGCGAGGCAACCCATGCACGTGAGCGTTCTTGGCACCGGTCTCCTCGGCAGCGAGATTGCGATCCGGCTGCGGGACCAGGGCTTTGCCGTCAGCGCCTGGAACCGGACCGCAGACAAGGCAGCGCCGCTCGCCGCCGTGGGGATCCGTGTACCGGACACGCCGGCCGCGGCCGTGGCGGTCGCGGACCTGGTGCTCTTGGTGCTGGCCGACGCCGCTGCGATCGACGCAACGCTCTTCGCCGCGGACAACGCGCCGGCGCTGGCCGGGCGCGTCATTGTGCAGATGGGCACCATCGGGCCGGAGGAGAGCAAGACGCTCGCAGCGCGTGTGGCGGCCGCCGACGGCGCCTATCTGGAGGCGCCGGTGCTCGGCAGCCTGCCAGAGACCCGCAGCGGCAAGCTGCTGGTGATGGCGGGCGGCGACAGCACACTCTACGCGCGCTGCCTGCCGGTGTTGAAGGCATTATCCCAGGAGCCCCGCCACATCGGCGACGTCGGCCAGGCGGCGGCGCTCAAGCTCGCGATGAACCAGCTCATTGCCGGCCTGACAACCACCTTCTCCCTGAGTCTGGGGCTGGTGTGCCAGGCCGGACTTGACGTCGACCAGTTCATGGGCGTTCTGCGCGGCAGCGCGTTGTATGCGCCCACCTTCGACAAAAAGCTCGCCAAATATCTGAAGCACGACTACCAGAGCGCCAACTTCCCCCTCAAACACCTGCTCAAGGACGTGCGGCTCATGGAGCGGGTGATGGGCGGAGCCGGCATCGACACAGCGTTGCTGGCCGCCGTTGCGGCTGCCGCTGAACGCGGCGTCCGTGCGGGTTATGGCGATGCTGATTATTCCGCGTTGTACGAGGCCCTGGTGGACCCGACTCTCCACCCGCCAGAGGTCTGACGCGCATTGGCTCAAACCCACGGGTCGCCTTAGACAGCCAACTGGGAAAAGGCCGGCTGACCTTGGTCGCCGCTTGGCTTCCGATCTGCCGGGGCTGTTCGGCACCGACGTCGAGTGTCACGGCCACTTCGACCAACGATTCGCCTAGCCCCTTGAATCCAGCCCTCCGGGTCTAGCCCCGCAAAAACGCCATGCAGACCGAGTTCGATCTTCCCTTCACCCACCGCCCGGGTCGCCGCGAGCGTCATCTGCGCCGCCGGCACCTCAACCCGCTCTTCGCTTGGCCGCCGGAGGAGATCCCGCCGGAGCAGCTGTTGGAGGCGCAGCGACTCGATCACGAAGCGCTGCAGGCGTTCCGGGAGTCCTTCCGGGAGCTCGTGCAACGGGCCATGGAGCTGCCCCCGGATGCCGGCAGCGACCCAGTGCTGGAACTGAAGGCGGACCTGGAGCGTCACTACGAGCAGGCCTGTGGTCTGCCGGAAGATCAGTCGGAGGCGAAGCAGGCGCTGGCCAAGCTCATCGCGGTGATCATGCGCACGCTGCTGCGCCACGTGGGCGACGACCCCACGGCCCAGCAGGAGCTGGCCGACGAGGCCGCGGCCCGGGAAATCCATTTCCGCTTGCTGGATCACCCGCTGGTGGCGGACCTGCTGCACCCCGAGAGCCCCATTCTCCCGCAGGATCTGACGCCGTCGCTGCTCACCGCCGACGACGCCGAGTTCGCCGCCGCTTGCGAGCTCTTCGACGGCCCCCAGCTCGCGGTCATCGTCGACGAGGCGGATGCCCTCGAGCGGCGCCTCGTTGCGCGCGGTGCCGCCGTCGGTAATCTCGCGCCACGCCTTGCATATCTGCGGCAGGCCGTTGCGGACGCGAATCGCGCCGCTGGCCTGCATTAGCGGGTGCTTCGGCCTCGAGAGCGCGTCAGCGACCGACGTCTGCTCCGCCGCGGCGGCGTGGTCGACAACCTGGCCTTGGACGGCTCGATGTCGCTTCTATAACCCGTCGCCCTCGGCCGCTCCCCCGGCTTGCAATATTAGGGTTCTTCCTCATTACGAGGGCAACCGGCGAGTCGACCCGTGCTGCCCGCAGCTGGCCTACGCCCCCGTCTGGGCTGCCTCGCATGCCCCCACCCGAGCCCAGGATGCTGTGACATGAGATTCCAGGAGCCCCTCATCACGGCCGCTGCGGCGGCCGGATCGGAAACGGCTGCGCCCGCCGGCCTGCCGGTCCGTCGTCGCCGGCAGCTCTTCGCGCTGTTGGTCGCAACCACCGTGCTTATCGCCACGGGTCTCATGGTCTGGACCCTTTCCGCGGGCGGCTTCACAGCCATGGATGCCGTGCTCACCGCGCTGTTTGCGCTAACGGTGCCATTTAACGCCATCGCCTTCTGGAACGCTGTTATCGGGCTGGTGCTCGCGCGCACCAGCGCAGACCTGGCCCGGGCGATTTGCCCGCCCCTGGTGGACGCCACAGACCGCAGCCCCATCACCACCAGCATCGCCTTGCTGAGCTGCATTCGTAACGAGGATGCGGACACCGTCGGCCGCAACCTCGACGTCGTCATCGACGGGCTGGTGTCCGCAGGCGCTGCAGCGCACTTTCACGTCTACGTCTTGAGCGACTCCTACTGGCCTGAGGTGGTCGCCGCCGAAGAAGCCCGTATGCAGGAGCTCGCGGAGCGCTGGCATGACCGCATGGCCGTGACCTACCGGCGACGGACGGATAACCCGGGGTTTAAGGCCGGCAATATCCGCGACTTCTGCGAGCGCTGGGGGCACCAGCACGATTTCATGTTGGTGCTGGATGCCGACAGCCTGATGGAGGCCGACGTCATTTTGCGCATGGTGCGAACCATGCAGCAGGCACCCCAGCTTGGCATCCTGCAATCGCTCATGGCCGGTCTGCCCACCACCAGCGCCTTTGCGCGGCCACTGCAGTTCGGCATGCGCATGCTGATGAACGGCTTCACCGCCGGCAACGCCTGGTGGCAGCAGGACGTCGGGCCTTACTGGGGCCACAACGCGCTCATCCGCCTCGAGCCCTTCATGGCGCACTGCCACCTGCCCTCGCTGCCCGGCACGGGCCCGTTGGCGGGTTGGGTGCTGAGCCACGATCAAGTGGAGGGCGCACTGATGCGCCGTGCCGGCTATGAGGTGCGGGTGATGCTGCTCGACAGCGGCAGCTGGGAGGAGACGCCAACCACATTGACGGAATACCTGCGCCGCGACCTGCGCTGGTGCCACGGCAACATGCAGTACTTCAAACTGCTGCGCTGGCCCGGGCTGCACCCGGTGAGCCGGGTGAATCTGGCCTTGGCCACCGGCGGCTTCATCGGCTCGACTGCTTGGGTGCTGTTGATGCTGCTGTTTGCATTGCCCCTCGCCTTTGACAGCGGGCCCAGCTTCCACCCGGGCCCCGGCCTTGCGGTCTTCGCGCTGAGTATGGGCATGGCCTTCGCGCCCAAACTGGGCGCATTGCTGGAAGTGGCCCTGGACGGGGACCGACGGCTGCGGTTTGGCGGTGGCCTGCGCCTGACCATCAGTGCCCTCGGCGACATGGCCTTTTCCGTCATCATGGCGCCCATTCTGGCGGTGGGGCATGCGGTGTTCATCGCCGGCCTCCTGTTCGGGCGGGCCGCCGTGTGGGGCGCACAGCGGCGCTTCGTGCACTGGGTGAGCCCCCTGGCGGCCCTCCGTCGGCTCTGGCCGCAGACGCTCTTCGGCGCCGCCGGTGTCGCCTGGTTTGCCTACTTCAGCCCGCCTGGGGCGCTGTTCTTTTCACCCTTCTTCCTGATCGCACTGGCGGCCGTGCCGTTCGCCGTGGTGACCTCGGTCCCCGCCCTCGGCCGGGGCGCGGCGGCCATTGGCCTCTGGCGCATCCCCGAGGAAACGGCCCCGGCCCCGGCGGTGGCGATGCTGCACCTGCCGGCGGTGCCCGCCCAACACCGCCCGCGGCTGGCGACGCTCAGTGCAGCGGCCTCGGAACGCGCAGACTGAGCATGCGCGCCTCCTCCTCGGCCGCATCCGCCGGCCCTAGCCTGCGGTTGCCCGCACCGCTGCGGGGGCTTTTGGGGGTGTTGCGCTCCGTCGGCATCTATTACCGGCCGGAGCGTCGCGGCGCCCTGGACCGCATGCATGCCCGCTTCGCCGGCCGCGGCGACCTGGTGTTCGACATCGGTGCCCACGTCGGGGATCGGGTGGCGAGCTTCCGGCGGCTCGGCCTGCGGGTGGTCGCCGTCGAGCCGCAGCCGCTGCTGGCGCACCTGCTGCGGCTGCTGTACGGGCGGGATCGGCAGGTGACCATCGTCCAGGCTGCCGTCGGCGCCGCGCCCGGTAGCACGGAGCTGTATGTCAACCTGGACAACCCCACCGTCAGCACGGCCTCACCGGAGTTCATCCAGGCCGCGGCCGGCGATGGCGCCTGGCAAGGCCAGCGCTGGGAGCGGCGGGTGCGGGTGCCGGTGACGACCATGGACACGCTCAGCCAACGCTTCGGGCCGCCGCGCTTCGTCAAGATCGACGTCGAGGGCTACGAGGACCAAGTGTTACGCGGGCTGAGCCGACCGCCGGCGGCCTTCTCGTTTGAGTTCACGACAATCCAGCGCCCGGTGGCGCGGGCGGCATTGGCGGAATGCCGGCGTCTCGGGGTCGACCGGTTCAACGCGGCCCTCGGCGAGAGTCAGCATCTCCTGCACGCCCAGTGGCTAGACGGCGACGGCATCCGCGCCTGGTTGGATGCGCTGCCGGCGCATGCCAACTCCGGCGATATCTATGCGGTTAGCATTTAGGGGCGCATGACGGAGACGACACAAGCCCGCGCCTTCTGGGTGACGGCACCCCACCGGGGCGAGATCCGCCACGAAGCGCTGGCCCCGCTGCCGAATGGGTGGGTGCGCGTGCAGACGCGCTTTTCCGCCATCAGCCGCGGCACGGAGGGGCTTGTGTTCCGGGGCGAGGTGCCGCCGAGCGAGTATCAGCGCATGCGCGCGCCCTTCCAGTCGGGTGAATTCCCGGCACCCGTCAAATATGGCTATATCAGCGTGGGTGCTGTGACAGTCGGCTCGGACCCGCTGCGCGGCAGCCTGGTCTACTGCCTATACCCGCACCAGGACCTTTACCAAGTGCCGGCGCACGCGGTGACGCCGCTCCCGGCTGGGCTGCCGCCGGAGCGGGCCGTCTTGGCGGCCAATCTGGAGACGGCCGTCAATGGGCTTTGGGATGCGGCGCCTAGGCTGGGTGATCGCATCAGTGTCATCGGTGCCGGCACCCTAGGGTGTCTCGTGGCGTGGCTGGCGGCACGCATGCCAGGGTGTGCCGTGGAGCTGGTGGATACCAACCCGCGTCGGGCCAAGATCGCAGCCGCCCTGGGGGCGGTGTTTCGCACGCCCGAGACCGCTGCAGGTGATGCGGATCTGGTGGTCCATGCCAGCGGCAACCCGGTCGGACTCACCACGGCGCTGGGGCTCGCTGGCTTCGAGGCAACGGTGCTGGAGCTGAGCTGGTTCGGCGCCAAGGCCGTCTCATTGCCGCTCGGGGAGGCCTTCCACCAGCGGCGCTTGCGCTTGGTCTCCTCGCAGGTGGGCAGCGTGGCAACGGCACAGCGCCCCCGGTGGGATTACCGCCGCCGCCTGACGCTGGCGTTAGCCCTGCTCGCGGAGCCGGCGGCCGCGGTGCTGGATGCGCTGATCACCGATGAGGCACCCTTCGCGGAGCTCCCGCAGGTGCAGACCCGGCTAGCCGCCAGTCCAGGCGATACCCTGACGCAGCGCATCCGCTACGACTGACGCGCCATCCGCCAAGGTCGCTCCCGCCCACGTTTCAGCCCCGAGGAGTCCAGCATGTTTAGTCTCACCGTCCGTGACCACATCATGATCGCCCACAGCTTCCAGGGCGAGATCTTCGGCCCGGCGCAACGCCTGCATGGCGCAACCTACGTCGTGGACTGTGAGCTGCGGCGCCCCGAGCTGGACGCTGACGGACTGGTGGTGGATATCGGCAAGGCCTCGGCGGTGCTTTGCGAGGTGCTGGGTGCGCTCAACTACCGCAATCTGGACGATGAGCCGGATTTCGCCGGGCAGAACACCACCACGGAATACCTGGCGCAGGTCATTTTCGATCGTCTCGCGGCGCGCATCGCCGCGGGCGATCTCGGCGCCGGCGCCAAGGGACTGACGGCCATGCGCATCACGCTGGCTGAGTCCCATGTCGCCTGGGCTGCGTACGAAGGCCCCCTTGGCCCCGTCCAGTGAACGACCTGCTGTAGTGCCGGCGCCCGAGTCCCTGGTCGGTCTGAGGCTTCACCTCACCAGTCCCTTATAGGTCTGAGACATCGCCTCAGTAGGCCTTGCCGTCCACGCTGCAACCGCACCCGAATGGAAACCTGCCACCTGCTGCTGCCCGGCAGCCTGGACGACCTCACCGGCGGCACCCTGTACGACAAACGCATCGTGCGCGGACTGCGCGCACAGGGTCGGCCGGTAGCCGTGCACGCTTTGGACACAAGCTTCCCGTGGCCGACGGTCGTGGCCCGGGCCCACGCAGAGAGGGTGCTCGCGGGGCTGCCGGACGCCGCCCTCGTGGTGGTGGATGGGCTCTGCTTCGGTGCGATGCCGCAGCTGGCCGCGCACCACGCCAACCGGCTGCGGCTGGTGGCGCTGGTGCATCATCCGTTGGCGCTGGAGACGGGGCTGACTGCGAGCCAGGCCGAGGCGCTGCGCGCCGCAGAGACGGCGGCACTGCGACAGGCCCGGCGGGTGATCGTCACCAGCGCCCAGACGGCATGCCTGCTGGCCGACTACGGGGTGCCGGCCGAGCGCATCCGCCTCGTGGAGCCCGGCACGGATCCCGCGCCGCTGGCCAGCGGCGCTGCGGCGGGGCCGCTGCAGCTCCTCTGCGTCGGCAGTGTCACGCCCCGCAAGGGTCATCTGCTGCTGGTGGAGGCCCTGGGCAGGCTCACACACCTGGATTGGCAGCTCGACTGCGTCGGCAGCCTGGCGCGTGCGCCGGAGACCGCCGCGGCAGTGCGCGAGCGCCTCCAGGCGCTCGGGCTCGCCGAGCGGGTGCGCCTGCACGGCGAGCTGAATGCCGCGGAGCTCGCCGGCTGCTACCGCCGCGCGCATGTGTTCGTGCTCGCGAGCCTATTCGAGGGCTACGGCATGGCCTTCGCCGAGGCCATTGCCCATGGGCTGCCGGTGCTCGGCACCACGGGCGGGGCCATCGCGCACACGGTGCCGACGGATGCCGGACTGCTAGTAGCCCCAGGGTCGGTGGAGGCCCTCACCGGGGCCCTGGCGCGGCTGTTGACCGACGCCGGCCTGCGCGCGGCGCTTGCGGCCGGTGCCGCACGCGCGCGGGAAGGGCTGCCGGATTGGTCGACGGCGTCGGCCCGGTTCATGCGGGCCATTGCCGATGTCTGAATTCAGCGACGACTGGCTGGCGCTGCGGGCACCGGCGGATACGGCGGCGCGGGTGGACGCACTGGTGCCGCGACTCGCGGCCCAGCCGCCAGGGGCCGACGGCACGCTGCAGGTGCTGGATCTCGGCTGCGGCACCGGCGCCAACCTGCGGCATCTGGCGCCGCTGCTCGCCGCGGCGGGCCACATGCGACAACGGTGGATCTGCGTGGACCACGATCCGACCCTGCTGGCGCGGTTGCCGGAGCGTACCGCCGCCTGGGCGCAGGCAGCGGGGCTGCGGCGCTGTGCAGCGGCCGCGGAGGGGCTGACGCTCGCCGGCAGCGGCTGGTCTGCCCAGGTCGCGGCCCGGCGCCTGGATCTGCACGGGGCGCTTGCGGCCCTGCCGCTGCCGACCGGCGGACTCGTGACGGCGTCAGCGCTGCTGGATCTGGTCTCTGCGCGCTGGCTGGATGCATTGCTGGAGCGCTGTTGGGCGGCGCGCTGCGCACTGCTCTTTGTGCTCAGTTACGACGGACGCTGTTCGCTGAGCCCGCGGCACGTCGACGATGCCGGCGTCATCGACCGCGTGAACCGCCATCAACGCACCGATAAGGGTTTCGGGCCCGCGCTCGGGCCGTCCGCGGCGGACGTCACCGCGGCGCGTTGCAGGGCGCTCGGTTGGCGGGTGGAGACCGCGCCCAGCGATTGGACGCTCGGCGCCGAGGATACGGCACTGCAGCGCGCGCTGCTGGCAGGTTGGCGCCAGGCCGCGGTGGAGCTGGTGGCGAGCGGGCACGGCGACACAGCTGACGCCCAGATGGATGACTGGCGGGATGACCGGCTGGGGGACTGGCTCGCGACACGCCTCGGCTGGGTGGACGACGGCACTTCGCGCCTGCAGGTGGGGCATCTGGACCTGGTGGCGCTGCCCTGAGGCGAGCTGGCCTGAGGCGAGGTGGCCTGAGGCGAGCTGGCCTAAGGCGAGGTGGCCTGACGCAAGCTGGCTAAGGCGATCAGAGGAAGTCGCCGCCGACCGCCCGGTGCCCGAAGGCGATCTCGCCGCGGCGGCCGTCCGACAGATCCAGCTTACCGATGCCGTTGCGGCCGTCGATATCGAGGATCAGGTTCGCCCGACCGGTGCGGCCGTCGTCGCAGCGCACGCGGAGGTCCGCGCGCGTGTCGCCGACGAAGGCGTCGTAACGTCCGCGGCAGATGTTCTTGCCATTGCTCACCGTAAAGGCCGACACAAAGGGGTTGGAGACATAGGTGCCGCGGTAGAGGTCGTCGTCGAAGACAACGACGAAGGGGCCGGCGGTGGCCGCGTCCGGGGTCGGCTCCGCATGGCGCAGGTCATGGTGGTGCTGCAGCACCGAAGTCATGCAGGTATGTCGGTCCTGCAGCGCGATGCCGCGACACAGGATGCGTGCGTAGTCGATGGGCCCGACGCGGGTCAAGAGCAGGTCGTAGTCGGTTTGTACCCCGTGACCGCCGCAGCCCGCGGCGAGGCAGAGCCCCGCCACCAAAAACGCCCAACCGACGCGGCGTGCTCGCCGGTCGCTAGCCATGACTGGCCCTGATCTTGCGGTCGCGCAGCCCGGCGCAGGGGCCGCAGCCCCGGCCGCTGCCACCACCGGCGACGGGGCGTCCCGCATGCACAGGGCCGGGTCGGGGCTGTGGGCGGGCCGGCGGCTCAAGCGCCGGCGGGCCGCTCGAACAGGTAGTGCCCCACGTACCACTCCGAGCCGTCCCGGTAGCCAAAGAATTCCGCGCAGCCCATGAAGAACAGGCGCCAGCGCATCCACCACAGTGCCGTCTGCGCTTCGCCGTAGGTCTGCGCCAGGATGGGCCAGACGCGCTCGCGCGCGGCGTCCTGTTTGGCCAGCCAGGCATTCAATGTGCGCTCGTAGTGCTTGCCGTTCCAGCGCCAGCGGTCAACGAGCTTCAGCGCCTGTTGGAAGTAGAGCGGCAGGTCATCGCTCGGCATGATGCCGCCGGCGAAGAAATAGTGGCTCATCCAATCCTCGGGTCCGGTGTCTTCATACGGGAAGGGGTGCTCGCGGTGGCAGAACACGTGCATGAAGAAGCGCCCGCCTGGCTTGAGCCAGCCGTTGACACGCCCGAAGAGCACGCGCCAGTTGCGCATGTGCTCGAACATCTCGAGCGACACGATGCGGTCGAAACGCCCGTCGGTGTCGAAGACGTTCATGTCCGCCGTGATCACCGTGAGGTTTGCAATGCCGCGCCGCGCGGCCTCGGCCTCGATAAAGGCGCGCTGGGAGGCGGAGTTAGAGACCGCGGTGAAGCGGCTACCCGGGAAGCGCTCGGCCGCCCACAGGCTAAAGCTGCCCCAGCCGCAGCCCAGCTCCAGCACCGCCTGATCCTCGGCGATGCCGGCTCGCTCGGCGGTGGCGGCGAGGGATGCCTCCTCGGCGGCGGCGAGGTCATTGACGCCCTCCGGCCAATAGCAGCAGCTGTATTTGCGTCGCGGGCCGAGGACGATGTCGAAGAACTCGGCCGGCACCTCGTAGTGCTGCTCGTTGGCGCGCTCCGGCACGGCGGCGACGGGGG
>CAZGCI010000081.1:0-17238 GCA_964524185.1 uncultured Thiohalocapsa sp.
CGGTGTAGCCGTCGAAGCACGTCTCGCCGTAGGCGAAGTCGTGCATGATGATCATGTCGCACCCCGCCAGACGCTGCACCTTGGTCAGCACCCGCGTGTGCACGCCGAAGTGTGGCAGCCGGCTCATGGCCGCGATGACCGGGAAGTGCGCCACCAGCGGCACAGACGCGTGCCTGCGCAGCATGCGCACGGCGCTCAAGCCTACCGGCAGCGCGTTGACCATGACGGCGTTGGCGCCATTGCCGACAACGAGGTCATGCAGCGCGACGAGCCGGTCGACTTCATCGGTGATATTGGCCAGGTAGACCTTTGGCACGCCCGTTTCCTGCTCCGCTTGCCGGCGCGCGGCGCCGAGCAGCGCGGAGCGCTCGGCGAGCGGCGACCAGTCCGGGTCTGCCAGCATCTCGTCGTCTTTGGCGATGTCGAGCCCGCCGCGCCATGCGGCGAGCCCAAGCTCCGCGAAGGGCGCCGGTGCCAGGCCGATGTTGGGCTTGATAACGCCAAAAAAGAACGGGCGGTCATGGATCTGCCAGAGATCGCGCAGGCCTTGCAGGCCAAACTGTGGGCCGTCGAACTGGCCGAGCAGGGAGCCGGGCAGCTCAATATCCAGCAACTTGATCACCGGGATGCCGGGTGCAAAGAAGGCGCCCTCGCCGAGGACGGCAGACAGCAGGTTGGGGATGCGCGGGCCGAAATTGGCATGTGGGTGGGCAATGCGCACCCGGCAGACGCTGACGGGCTCCGTCACCGCAGGGTCGAGGGGATAACTCGGGCCGGAGAGCGTCGTCTCGACCTCCAAGTCCACGACCTTGGCGGCGAAGCGGGGCCGATAATCCTCGTCCACACCCACCCGCCGCCACTGTGCCGTGGACTGCTCGCTGGCGAGGTGGGCCGCCGCCGTGCGCGGGTCGCCGATGCACTCGATGCGGTAGTCCAGCAGCAGGTGGGCCTCGGTATCGAGCGCAGACAGCGCCGCATAGAAGCCTGCGATGTCCTCATCGCGCATGGCTCATACCTCCCCGAGCAGTTGTAGTGTGACCTGGCGTGTCGCTCGTGGCCCGTCCAGCTCGACAAAGAAAATCGATTGCCACTCGCCGAGTAGCAGCTCGCCGTCGGCCACCGGGATGCTCTCGGACGCGTTGGCGAAGAGTCCGAGCAGGTGGGCATGGGCATTGTCCCGGGCGTCCACCGGGGCGATGTTGTGGCCATAGTCCCGGTCCCGCGGGACCAGGCGCTTCAAGAACGTCACCATGTCTTGTTGCAGGCGCTCCTCGTGCTCGTTGAGGTTCACCCGCGCCGTGGTGTGGCGGGAGATGACGGTCACGAGGCCGTGCCGCAGGCCCGCCCCGTGCACGCAGGCGCGCACCCGCGCGGTGATGTCGATGAGCTGGATGGGGGCGGTGGTGGTGAGCTCGATGTGGTCGATAATGGCTTGCATGGTGCGGGACCGCGTCGGTGAGATCGGTGCCCAGCATACTAGACTGCTTGAGCGCCCCAGACGTTTACAGCTGCCTCAAGTTTCGGCGGCCCTTCGTGTTGCATGCGCCCGGCGGGGAAAGGGCCGAGTACCGAGGACCGAGGCGCAACCGCTGCGGCCAGGACTATGCGTCCGCGCCTTGGCCCTGGCCAGTGAACGACCCGCTGGCGTGCCGGCGCCCTAGTCGTTCCTCGGTCTGAGGCAGCGCCCCGCTAGCGGTCCCTTCGTCGTCTGACTCTCCCAGTTTGATCGCCATCAATGTGGCGCCTGAGTACCTGTGGGATGGTGCAACGTTCGCATCGTCGAGCCGATGTCACGCCGCCCGCGCCGCCGCCCATGCCCCTCTCCGATTTGGTGAACACCTTCGGCCAAGACCTGCTTCGCCGTCATGGCCGGCGGGTGCATAAGCTCGCCATCCACGCGGGCTTCAGCTGCCCGAATCGCGACGGCAGCAAGGGCCGCGGCGGCTGCTCGTTCTGCAACAACGTCTCGTTCAGCCCGCATGCGGATGCCCTGCCGGACGTGGCGGCGCAGATCGACGCAGGCCGGCGGGTCGTGAAAAAGCGCACCGGGGCCGAGCGCTTCTTCGCCTACTTTCAGGCCTACACCAACACCTACGGCGACGTGGCGCGGTTGGGCGCGCTCTATCGCGCCGCACTGGCAGAGCCTGACGTCATCGGCCTTTCCGTCGGCACGCGCCCCGATTGCGTGCCGGAAGTGGTGCTGGATCTACTCTGCGAACTGCGTGACGCGGGCCACGAGGTTTGGCTCGAGCTCGGCCTGCAATCGGCCTTCGATACGACGCTCGCGCGGGTCAACCGCGGCCACGGCTTCGGCGAGTATCGGCGTACGGTGCTGGCGGCACGCCGGCGCGGCCTGCCGGTGTGCACGCACCTGATTGTTGGGTTGCCCGGTGAGGGGCGCGACGCGGCGCTCGCGAGCCTCGGCCGCGTGCTGGACCTCGGCACCGATGGGCTCAAGCTGCATCCGCTACATGTGGTGCGCCACACGCTGCTCGCGAAAGACTGGCGCGCCGGCGGCTACGCGCCGCTGAGCATGGCGGCGTACATCGCCATCGCCTGCGACCTCATCGAGCACACGCCGGCGGACGTGACCTTTCACCGTGTCACCGGCACCGCGACCCGTGACATCCTGCTCGCACCGGACTGGTGTGCGAAGAAATGGGCCGTGCTGAATGGCATCGAAGCGGAGCTGCGCCGCCGCGGCACGGCGCAGGGGGCGCGGGCCCGCGGGCGGATCGCCGCCTGAGGGACGCGCGTCCAGGTGCAACCACTGAGCGCGCTGCCTCGGCCCCCGGCGCTCGGCCGTGGTCGGTGATGCCGCAAGCCTCTGCCCCAAGATCAACGCCAACACGAGAGACCGACACTCATGGAACTCGTCTGCCCCGCCGGCAACCTGCCGTCGCTGAAGGCCGCCGTGGACAACGGCGCCGACGCCGTTTACACCGGCTTTCGCGACGACACCAATGCGCGGCACTTCGCCGGGCTCAACTTCACGGCCAGCAAGCTAGCCGAAGGCATCCGCTACGCCCGGGCCAAGGGCAAGCGGGTGTTCATCGCCATGAACACCTATCCGCGCCCGGGCGGCTTTGAGCGCTTCGAGCAGGCCGTGGATCAAGCGGCGGAGCTCGCCGTAGATGCGCTGATCTGCGCCGACATCGGTGTGCTGGACTACGCGGCGCGGTGCCAACCGCAGCTGAATCTGCATCTCTCCGTGCAGGGCTCGGCCACCAACTACGAGGCGCTGCGCTACTACCACGAGCACTTTGGCATCAAGCGCGCGGTCCTGCCGCGGGTGCTGTCCATGGCACAGGTGCAGCATGTCATTGAGCAGAGCCCGGTGGAGATCGAAGTCTTCGGCTTCGGCAGCCTCTGTGTCATGGTGGAGGGGCGCTGCATCCTGTCATCCTATGCCACGGGGCGCTCGCCGAATACCTACGGTGCCTGCTCACCGGCGAGTCATGTGGAGTGGATCGAGACCGACACCGGCCTCGATACGCGCCTCGGCGGCGTGCTGATTCAGCGCCACCCCAAGGGCGAGAACGTGGGCTATCCGACGCTCTGTAAGGGCACCTACCGCGCCGGCGGTCAGACCTACCATGCCATCGAGGATCCCGTGAGCCTGAACGCCATGGAGCTCTTGCCGCAGCTGGCGGCTGCCGGCGTTGCGGCGGTCAAGATCGAAGGGCGCCAGCGCAGTCCCGTCTACGTGAAACAGGTCACCCGCGTCTGGCGCGAAGCGCTGGATGCCTTCGCGCACGACCCGGCACAGTTCGCCCCGCGGGACGAGTGGACCGCGGAGCTGGCGAAGGTCTCGGAGGGCGCCCAGACCACCCTCGGGCCCTATCACCGGCCCTGGCAATGATGACGGGAGCCTCAGCCGTGACCACGTCCCCAACCAACCCGCGCCTGTCCCTTGGCCCGATTCTCTACTACTGGCCGAAGCAGCAGGTGGAAGACTTCTACGCCCTGGTTGGGGACAGCCCCGTGGACATCGTCTATCTTGGCGAGACCATTTGTGCCAAGCGCAACCAGGTGCGGCACGAGGACTGGCTTGCGATTGCCGAGCGTCTCCAATCCAGCGGCAAAGAGGTGGTGCTCTCCACGCTGGCGCTGCTAGAGGCGGAGTCAGAGCTGAAGCGCCTGCGCGCCATTTGCGCGCAGGGTGACTATCTGGTGGAGGCCAACGACCTCGGCGCCGTCCAGCGCTTACGCGGAAGGCCGTTTGCCGTTGGCCACAGCGTGAACGTCTACAACCATCGCACGCTCCACCTGCTGGCCGTGGACGGGTGCAAGCGCTGGGTGCTACCGGTGGAGCTCTCCCGGGAGGCCCTGGCGGAGATGCAGGCGCGGCGTCCGGACGGCATGGAGACCGAGGTTTTCGCCTATGGTCGGCTGCCGCTTGCCTATTCGGCGCGCTGTTTCACCGCCCGCGCCCGCGATCTCCCCAAGGATGACTGCCGGGACGTCTGCATGGAGCATCCGGACGGGATGGTCGTCGATACCCAGGATGACACGCGCTTTCTGGCCCTGAACGGCATTCAGACCCAGTCCGCACGGACCATGAACCTGCTCCCGGCGCTGGACGATCTTCGGGGCCTGGGCGTGGACATCCTGCGCATCAGCCCGCAGTCCGAGCATACCGCGGCGGTGATCGATATCTTTCATCGGGCGCTCACGGGCGCCCTTGATCCCGCCGCATCCGCCGCACCCCTCGCGGCGCTGATGCCCGCCGGGCCGTGTGACGGCTACTGGCACGGCGCCGCTGGAATGGATGCCCTGGCCGCCGCCTGAGGGCCTGAGGGCCTGAGGGCCTGAGGGCGTGACGACCTAAGGGTCATGAGGCTATCTCCGCTGCGCTGCGGCCGCCCGCGAAGGCGCCCGCCGGCGTCGTGGGGGTTTACCCTTTTTTGGCTTGTCGAACGCGGCGGGCCTGCCGATGGTCGTGCAACACGCCACGCAGCGCGGCGGGCGTGTCAGCCCCGCTGTGCGCCGAACCGGCTCAACAGGTCGGTCGCGCGATTCATCACATCCAACAACGGGCCGACGCGGCCTTCCAGCTCGATGCTGTCGAGTAGGTTCTTGGCATAGAGCCCGAGCTCAGTATCGCCGCCGAGGCGCAGGCGCCGGTTGAAGAAGAGGGTGTCTGGGTCCTCCCGGCGGGTGGCGAGCAGCAGGAACTCGAAGGTATTGCCCTCAATGCTCAGATCATCCTGCAGGCCGGGGCGTGCGGCCTCCAGCCGCCCCTGGCGCAATGTCAGCCGGTAACTGAGCCTGGCGTCTTCGACACTGATGCGCATGACCTTATGGTCCAAGAAATCGAGCTCGCCGTCGGCCAGCTCCGGTTTGAAGACGCGGTTGAGGACCTTGGCGAGGACAGCGCTATTGAGACGCGGCGGGATGAGCCCGAGCGGCAGCGCGAGCAGTGACGGCAACCGAGGGGCATGAAAGGCGTCTGTGTGTGCGGACATAAGGGAGCGTCCAACCGAAGGGGCGCGACGACTCGATCCGCCGCGCACGAATGATGGTTAACGCCGGCGCCGTGGGCGGGCGGATTGTGCTCGGTTCAGGCGGCGGAGATCATGTTGCGCGCGCGCAGCGCGTCGATGTCGGCGCGAAACTCGGTGCGCAGGCGCCGCCATTCCAGCACGAACCACGGCGTCACGTGCTCAGACGCTGTGTCGATGAGCCTGTCTACGTCGGTGCTTGGCATCCAGCGCCAGGCCGCAATCTCGCTCGGGTTCACGTCGATGCGCACCGGCGCCGGAACCTTGCCGACGAAGACTGAGCAGAGCTCGTGCTCTGAGCCCGCCTCGCCATAGGCTGCCTGATATTGGAAGCGATACAGGAACTTGAGGTCCACGTCCACAGCCAATTCCTCACGCAGGCGGCGGTGTACGGCCTCATCGTAGGTCTCGCCGCGACGCGGATGGCTGCAGCAGCTGTTGGACCAATACAGGGGCCAGAGTGGCTTCTGGCCGCTGCGTTGTTGCAGCAGCACCTCGTCGTTCTCCGTGAAGAGGAAGATGGAAAAGGCGCGGTGCAGCAAGCCGTCGCCCAGATGGGCGTTGACCTTGGTCTCGTAGCCGGTGACGTTATCGTCGTCGTCCACAAGGATCAGGGGCTCGTTGTCGAAGGAAACGGTCTTGTGCTTGCTCAACTGCAATCTCCTGCGCGTATGAAGCGTCCAGCGGCCGGGCGGATGCTGCGCTATGGGACCTCGGCGACCGCCGCGGATTCACCGCAGTGCCGTCGGTGGCGATCGGCCCGGCTTACCTCTGCCCACGAGCCGACAACCCAGGCTGACACAAAGCCTGTCAGTATAACTTGACGCGACGCAAATGACTGCCCACCGCATCAGTGCAATGAGTCGCGCCGTTGGCACCCCGTTGTGACTGCAAGTCCAAGCCTACCGTCGACACAGACCCGGCGCGCCTGCGCGATGTGATCTGCGAGCATGATCCGGCGACAACGAGCCTGGCACAGGGGGGCTTGTCTTGACGCCCGCCTTCGGCGTCGCGCTGGCGCCCCCTTGGCTTGCTATGCTCCCGCCAGCTTCCCCACCACCGTCTCCACCTGGGCAACGCGCTTGGCCGGGTCGGTCATCTCCATGTTGAATCTGAGTGCGCCGGCGGCCTGGTCCAGTTTGTAGTCCTTGGGGCGCGATTGAATGAGCCCGATGAGCTTCATGTGGTCGATGTTGGGCTGCTCGCCGAAGACGATGCGCCCGCCCTTGGAGCCCGCCTCGATCTTGCGGATCCCGAGGGGCTGGACCTTGAGCTTGAGCGCGGTGATGGCGAACAGGTGCTCGGTGGGCTCAGGCAGCAGGCCGAAGCGGTCGATCATCTCCACCTTGAGGTCCTTGAGCTCGGCCGCGTCCGCGGCGCTGGCGATGCGCTTATAGGTCACCAGCCTGATGTGCACGTCCGGCAGGTAGTCGTTGGGCAGGAGCGCCGGAACGCCGAGGTCGATCTCCGCGCCGTGATCCAGCGGCCGGTCTAGCTCCGGGGCCTTGCCGGCCTTGAGGGCCTGGACTGCGCGCTCCAGCAAGTCCATGTACAGCGTGAAGCCGATCTCATGGATCTGGCCGGATTGCTCCTCACCCAGGAGCTCGCCGGCGCCGCGGATTTCCAGGTCATGCGTGGCCAGCGTGAAGCCGGCGCCCAAATCCTCCAGCGACTCGATGGCCTCCAGGCGCTTCTTGGCGTCCTCGGTCATGGCCTTGGCCGGCGGCGTGATGAGATACGCATAGGCGCGGTGATGGGAGCGCCCGACCCGCCCGCGTAGCTGATGCAGCTGCGCCAGGCCCAGCTTGTCCGCGCGGTTGATGACGATGGTGTTGGCGCTCGGCACGTCGATGCCGGATTCCACGATGGTGGTGCACACCAGGACGTTGAAGCGGCGGTGGTAGAAGTCGCGCATGACGCGCTCCAGGTCGCGCTCGCGCATCTGCCCGTGAGCGTATTCCACGCGCGCGCTCGGCACCAACGCCTCGACCTTCTGCGCCATGTTCTCGATGGTCTCCACCTCGTTGTGCAGGAAGTAGACCTGCCCGCCGCGGGCAATCTCGCGCTGGCAGGCCTCCTGGATCAGGCCGTCGTTCCACGGGGAGACGAAGGTCTTGATGGGATGGCGCTCCACCGGCGGCGTGGCGATGATGGAGAGATCGCGCATGCCGGACATGGCCATGTTGAGCGTGCGCGGGATGGGCGTGGCGGTGAGGGTGAGCACATCCACCTCTGCGCGCAGGTTCTTGAGCTGCTCTTTGTGGCGCACGCCGAAGCGGTGCTCCTCATCGATGATGGCCAAGCCGAGGTGCTTGAACCTGGTCTTGCCTTGGAGCAGCTTGTGGGTGCCGACGACGATATCCACGGTGCCGGCGGCAATGCCGTCCATGACGGCCTTGCTCTCTTTCGGGCTCTGAAACCGCGAGAGGGCCTCGACCTTGATGGGCCAATCGGCAAACCGATCCGCAAAGTTCTGGTAATGCTGCTGGGCCAGCAACGTTGTGGGCACCAGCACGGCGACTTGCTTACCGGCGCTCACGGCGATGAAGGCCGCACGCATGGCCACCTCGGTCTTGCCGAAGCCGACGTCGCCACAGACCACGCGGTCCATGGGCTTGGGCTTGATCATGTCCGCCATGATGGCGTCGATGGCACGCTGCTGGTCCGGCGTCTCCTCGAACTCGAAGGCGCTGGCGAAGGCCTGGTACTCGGCGCCCGGGTCCGGGAAGGCCATCCCCTGGCGGGCGGCGCGCCGAGCATAGATGTCCAGCAGCTCGGCGGCGACGTCGTGGGCCTTCTGCGCGGCCTTGCGCTTGACCTTGTCCCATTGGTCGCTGCCAAGGCGGTGCAGCGGGGCGTTCTCGGGCGCTGCGCCCGTGTAGCGCGAGATCAGGTGCAGCGAGCTGACCGGCACATAGAGCTTGTCGCCCTTGGCGTATTCGAGCGCCAGAAACTCGGTCTGCGTGCCGCCCACCGTGAGCGTCTGCAAGCCCAGGAAGCGGCCGACGCCGTGCTCTTCATGCACCACCGGTGCGCCCTCGTGCAGCTCCGTGAGGTTGCGCACCACGGCTTCGCCGTCGCGCGCCCTCTGCTTGCGCCGGCGCTCTTGGCGCACGCGCTCACCGTAGAGCTGGGTCTCGGTGATAACCACCAGGTCGCCATCGGCATCGGGCAGCGCGTCTGGCAGCAGCAGCGGCTGTTCCAGTGGGGCCACGGTGATGCCGAGCGCCATGCCGCCGTCCGCAAAGGCACGCCAACCGTCCACCGCCTGTGGCTGGATACGAAAGCCCTGCAAGGTCTCCAGCAGCAGCTCGCGGCGGCCGGTGCTCTCGGCGACGAAGAGGGTGCGCTGGCCGGGCTGGGCCAGGAACGCCTGCAGCGCCGCCGCTGGTCGCTCGGCGCGGGCTTGGATGGACAGGGCCGGCGGTGTGCCGGTCTGGAAATTGTGCACAGCGGCGTAGCCCTTGCGCCGCTCGGGCACCTCGGGTGACTGCCAGCAAACCCCGGGCCGGGCATTCAGTCGCGCGGCCAGATCGTCGCGGCTGAGGTAGAGGTCCTTCGGCCGCAGCAGTGGGCGTTCCGGGTCATGGCGGCGTTGCTCATAGCGCTCGTCGATCCGGGCCAGCGCCTCATCGGCGGCGTCGCGCACGCCAACGTGCTCGAAGGCGAGGGCCGCCTCTGGCAGGTAGTCGAACAGCGTGGCCGTCTCGTCGAAGAACAGCGGCAAGTAGTACTCGATGCCGCCCGGCATCCGGCCCTCGGAGACCTCGCGGTAAATGATGCTCGCCTTCGGGTCGGCATCGATGGTGGCCCGCCAGCGCTGACGGAAGGCACTGATGGCGGCCTCATCAGTGGGATACTCCCGCGCCGGGAGCATGCGCACACGCTCCAGCTTTTCGAGCGAACGCTGACTGTCTGGGTCGAAGGTGCGAATGGACTCCACTTCGTCGTCGAAGAGGTCGATGCGCAGCGGCTGCTGGCTGCCCATGGGAAACACGTCCAACAGCGCGCCGCGCACCGCGAATTCTCCATGGGCGATGACCTGCGATACGCATTGGTAGCCGGAACGGGTCAAGCGCGACCGGGTGGCGTCCAAGTCCAGTCGGTCACCGACGCCGAGCAGGAGCGCGTGGCCGTCCACGAACGCGCGCGGCGGCAGGCGTTGCAGCAGCGTGCCCACGGGTACGACCAAGACCCCGCGGGTCAGGGTCGGCAACCGGTGCAGGGTGAGGAGCCGTTCGGAGACCAGCTCCGGCAAGGGCGAGAAGACGTCGTACGGTAGCGTCTCCCAGTCCGGAAAGGTCAGGACCGGGATGTCGGCATCGTCCAGGAAGAAGCCGAGCTCTTCACGGAGCGCCGCCGCTGCCGGCATGTCGGCCACTGCGGCGAGGATGGGTTGCTCAACCTGCTGCGCGGCGCGCGCAATGGCCAGTGCGCCGGCGGCGCCGTAGAGGCGGCCCCAGAGCAGGCGTTCATTGCTGCGCGCGGGCAGCGGTGGGTGCAGCGGCGAGGACAGGTCCGCATCGCTGTGCGACTGCAGTGAGACGGCGGGCAGGTTCATTGGATGACTCCTGCGGCTTGCCGGACGCGGTTCAGGATGCTGTCCGGCAGCGGGACATAGCCGAGCCCGGCCGCCTGGTCCTGCGCGGCGTCACTGCTGCAGTAGTCGATGAGGTCGCGCACGGCGTTGCGCCGCTGGCCCTCGTAGCCTGTGGCATAGAAGAGGAGCCAGGTCATGGCCGTGAGCGGATAGGCGTTCGCGGCCGCCGGGTCGCGGTCCTGCGCCCGCAGGTCTGGGGCGCCGCTGGGCAGCTTGGCGTCGGGAAAGGCGACGTCCTCGAGGGCTGCTGCGCCCGTCTCTGGGCCCGGTGCGGTGAATTGCCCTGCCTTGTTTTCCAGCAGTGCTAACTGCTCCCAGTCTGCCAGTTTGGCGTAGGGATAATCCAGGTAGCCGATGGCGCCCGGCGTCTGTGTGATCTCGGCGGCGACGCCGTCGTTCATGGGCGCGCTGGCAAAGCCGGCCGCCTCTGGCCAGGTCGGCGCGCGGGAGCGGCCGATGCTGCGCCGGAAGCCATCGTCGATGGCGCTCAGATGCGCGGTCAGCACATCGGTGGCATGGGCGGCATCGGCGCGCACAACGACGGTGATGGCCTGTTCGGGCAACGGGGCGTCGGGGTTGGCCTCGACGATGGCAGGATCTAGCCACTGCGTGATGCGGCCGGCGAAGATCCCCGAAAAAACCGCGCGCGGCAGGTGGAGCCGATCCACGCCCGGCAGATTGTAGGCGAGCGCCACGCTCCCGGCGGTCATGGGCAGGGCCACCACGCCGCGCTCGATCTGCTTGGCTTCTGCGTCATCGATGGAGCGGTCCGAGCCGGCAAAGTCCACGGTACCGTTGATGAGGTGCTGCACGCCCGCGTCGCTGCCTTCGGCGCTATAGTCCACGCGCGCGCCTGTGCTGTTGTAGGCGTCGCGGGTCTGCGGGTCGCGCGCAAACTGCCGAAACCAGCTGGCGTACAGGGGGAACGGGAACACCGCACCGGCGCCCGAGAGCCCTGCTTGCGCAGCCGCGGGCGCCGGGGTCGTGAGCATCACGAGGCCGCCCGCCAAGCCGGCGACCCGCAGCCAGTGGCTGGACGCCACCTTGAGCCCGGCCACGGAACGGTTCACCATGAAGAGAAACAACTCCATTCGAAAATACCTGTTACGTCGTTGTCGCTGTCGGAAAAAGGGCGCCGTTTCGGCGGGAACAGCTTGACGTCTACCGGACCCCACGGCGCAACGCGGCTTGGGGATCCGGTAGGGTCTAGTGGTCCGGGAGTATCGATCACCCCGCGCGGGACCCATCGCGTCTCGCCTCGCCCTCGATCATCCCAGCAACGACAACGGCAACACGTTGGTGCGTTGTTCATGTGCGACGAATCTTAGGAGACTGACATGCTGATGATCTTGTTCTGGGTGGCGGTGGGTATCGTCATCGGCTGGAATCTGCCCCAGCCCCCGTGGGCCAGGGATATTCAGGACCGTGTGGTGACGACCTTCAACGAGCTGACGGGCAGGAAAAACTAAGCTCACCCGTCCTGTCGGATCCCCTCCACGGACAGGATGATCTCCACATGCGTGGAGGCGGGTCCGAGGTCGTAGTCGATACCGAAATCCTTCAATGCCAGGGTGGTGGCACCCTGGAAGCCCCGGCGATAACCGCCCCAGGGGTCCGGGCCGGCACCAATCTCCTCCACCTCGATGCTGACGGGCTTGGTGACGCCGTGCAGCGTGAAGTCGCCGGTCACGGTGCCGGTGCCGTTCTCACTCCAGGTCACCCCGGTGCTCTCGAAGCGAGCATCCGGATACTTGTCGACGTGCAGGAAGTCCTTGCCGCGCAGGTGTTTGTCGCGCTCGGCATGGTTGGAGTCCAGGCTCGCGGTGCGAATGTCCACCTGGATACTGGCGTTGCTCGGGTCCTCGGGGTCGTAGGTGAAGCGGCCGTCGAAGTCATTGAAGCGTCCATACAGCCAACTGTAGCCCAGGTGCTGGATGCGGAACTGGACAAAGGCGTGGGCGCCCTCGGTGTCGATGACGTAGTGCTCTATCTCTGCGGCGGCGGTGGCTGGAAGTAAGCCTGCGCCGGCGATGGCGGCAGTGAGCGCCAGGCCGCGCAGGGCGATAGTCGGTCTGCGTCGTTGCAACATAGGGTATCTCCGATGGGTTATGGATTGTGGGTTCTGATGACGGCCTCGTGTCAGCGTCCGCAACACAGCGGGGGGAATGCCCTTTGGGTCGCTCACGACTCTGACCGGGCACCGCGGGTCTTCTCGGGTGCCAGCGTGCTGGCAGTGGCTAGGCCCAGCATCCGAAGCAAGGTGGTGTCGCGGTCGATGAAGTGGTGCTTCAACGCCGCGAGGGCGTGGATGGCCGCGAGGCTCACCAGCGCGATGGCGAGCGCCAGGTGCACCTTGCCGGCGATGTCTGCTTGGCCCGGCAGCCCGCTGATGAGGGCGGGCACCTGGAACAGGCCGAAGACATCGATGGGGCGGCCATCCGCGGTGGAAATAAGATAACCGCTCAGCATGACTGTCAGCAGCAACGCGTAGAGCAAAAGATGCGCGACGCCGGCTGCGTGCCGTTCCAGCGGCGTATGGGTCGCAAGCGGTACCGGTCGCGGGCCGCGCGCGCGCCAAGCCAGGCGCACCGCCACAACGAGAAACAACGACACGCCGATGGCCTTGTGGATGGCCGGCGCCGTGCGATACCAGGTGTCATAGTACGTGAGCTCCACCATCCAGAGCCCGAGGGCGAACAGGCCCACCACCACGACGGCGACGAGCCAGTGCAGGACGACGGCGACGAGGCCATAGGTGGTTTGCGTATTGGCAAGTTGCATGAGATTGCAGCAGATGCTTCAAGTCCTGCACGTTGTGCCGTGTGCCGGGCGCCGGCACGAATAAGCGACGATCCAACAACAAGCGGACCATCGACGCATCACTACGAAATACGCGAAGAGCGCGAAACCTCTGGAGATGCAGGCGAGATCCGAATCACTGTCGCGTATTTCGCGCTTTTCGTAGTTTGTTTCCGTCTGCGGCCATGTTCATGTTGTTTATGAAGGATCACTCAGGGCTGAGGCGCAACCGCTGCCGCGGGGCCGCGCCTCGGCCCTGGCCCGTGAGCTACCCGCTGGCGTGCCGGGGGTCGGGCAACGCGTTGGTTTGAGGCCTCACCGGGCTCGTCTAGCGGCATGGCGCCGCGGGATTTTAACCGCTACGGGGGCGCTTCGGCCTGTCACACCGCGATGGGCACGGGCTGCGTGTGCCAGATGCGCTCCACATAGTCCCTGATCGATCGGTCCGATGAGAACGTGCCCATGCGCGCCGTGTTCAGGATGGACATGCGATCCCACTCGTGCCGGGCGCGGTAGGCGTGGTCGACAGTGCGCTGGCAGTCCACATAGCTCTGGAAGTCCGCCAACACCATAAAGGGGTCGGCGTGGATCAGGTTGTCCGTCAGCGGGCGGAACAGCTCCGTATCGCCATGGCTGAACAGCCCGGAGGCGATGAGGTCCACGGCGGACTTGAGCTGGGCGTTGGCGTGGTAGACCTCCCAGGGACGGTAGCCTTCCGCCTGGCGCTCTCGTATTTCAGGTGCCGTGAGGCCGAACAGGAAGAAGTTGTCGTGGCCCACCTCGTCGCGGATCTCGACGTTGGCGCCGTCGAGCGTGCCGATGGTGAGCGCGCCGTTCATGGAGAACTTCATGTTGCCGGTGCCGGATGCCTCCTTGCCGGCCATGGAGATCTGCTCGGACAGGTCCGCCGCCGGGTAGAGCCGCTGGCCGTTCTTGACGTTAAAGTCCGGCATGAAGATCACGCGCAGGGTGCCGTTCACCTGCGGGTCGTTGTTGATGACCTCACCGATGGCGTTGACCAGCTTGATGATGAGCTTGGCCATGAAATACCCGGGTGCCGCCTTACCACCGAAAATGAAGGTGCGCGGCGTCAGCTCCACCGCGGTGTTCTGCTTGATCTGCTCGTAGAGCCAGACGATGTGCAGCAGGTTCAGATGCTGGCGCTTGTACTCGTGGATGCGCTTGGCTTGGACGTCGAACAGGGTCCGCGGGTCTGGGGTGACGCCAGTACGCTCCCCGAGCCAGTTGGCCAGCTCCTGCTTAGCGGCTGTTTTGACCGCGCGCCACTGCTCTTGGAAGGCGTGGTCCTCGGCCTGGTCCTCCAGCTGCCTCACGCAGGTGAGGTCGCGCACCCAGCGCTCGTCGCCACAAGCCGCGGTGATGAGTTCCGCCAGGCGCGGGTTGCTGACGACGATGAAGCGCCGCGGGCTAACGCCATTGGTGACGTTGTGGAACTTCTCCGGCCACAGCGCGTAGAAGTCGCGCATCACCGTGGACTTGAGCAGCTCCGTATGCAGGGCCGCAACGCCATTGACGGCCTTGCTGCCAACGGCGGCGAGGTGCGCCATGCGCACGCGGCGCCCGTCACGCTCATCGATGATGGACATCCGTGCCAACCGCGATTCGTCCCCGAGGAAGGCGACCCGCACCTGATCCAGAAAGCGGCTATTGATCTCGTAGATGATCTCCAGATGCCGCGGTAGCAGCCGTTCGAAGAGGTCGACGGACCAGGTCTCCAATGCCTCCGGCAGCAGGGTATGGTTGGTGAAGTGGCAGCTGTTGCGCGTAATCTCCCAGGCCTGCTCCCAGTCCATGCCTTGCTCGTCCAGCAGCAGGCGCATGAGCTCGGCCACCGCGAGTGACGGATGGGTGTCGTTGAGCTGCACCGCAAACTTCTCGTGCAAGTGCGCGAGCGTGCCGGCGTTGTGCAGCTCCAAGCGAATCATGTCCTGTAGCGAGCAAGAGACGAAGAAGTGTTGCTGCTTGAGGCGCAGCGCCTTGCCCGCCTCCGGCTCGTCGTTTGGATAGAGCACCTTGGAGATGGTCTCTGCCTCCATCTTGGCGTGCACGGCGCCGTAGTAGTCGCCGACGTTGAAGGCCTGGAAGTCGAACGACTCCGGCGCCTCTGATTTCCACAGGCGGAGCAGATTCACGTTGCCCACGCCGTAGCCCATAATCGGCGTGTCATAGGCGACGCCGACCACCAGCAGATCTGGCACCCAGCGCATGCGCGTGGCGCCGGCCTCGTCCGTGTAATGCTCCGTATGGCCGCCGAAGCCGACGGGAAAGGACAGCTTGGGCCGGCGAATCTCCCAAGGATTGCCGGCGCGCAGCCACGTGTCGCCGCGCTCTGACTGCCAGCCGTCAACGATGACCTGGTCGAAGATGCCAAACTCGTAGCGGATGCCATAACCAATGGCGGGGATCTGCTGCGTCGCCAGCGAGTCCATGTAGCACGCGGCGAGCCGACCGAGACCGCCATTGCCGAGCCCCGGCTCCTCTTCGGCCTCGATAATGGCCGTGAAATCCAGGCCGAGCTCCACGCCTGCCTCGCGAGCGGAGTCGGTGATGCCGAGATTCACCAGGTTGTTCGCCAGGTGCGGCCCGAGCAGAAACTCCGCCGACAAGTAACAGACGGTGCGGGCATTGGTTTGCTTGTAGGTCTGCGCCGACTTGATCCAGCGCGCCAACATCCGGTCGCGTACCGTGTAAGCGGCGGCCATGTAGAGGTCGTTGGTGGTGGCCACCTCCTGAAACCGGCCCTGGAGGTAAAACAGGTTGTCGATGTAGGCCCGCTTCAGGGCATCCTTGTCGAGGCCGGTGCGGGTGCGCTGCTGCTCTGCGCCGGGCTTGGCGGTGTCGTTCATTTGGGTCCTCTCCCTCGTGCCGATGCTTGCCGGCGCTTGCCTGGTGATGATTGGGTGGTGAGTGGGTGTCGTTTTAAGGGCCAAGGCCCGCCTAAGCCTCGGCCCTCGGGCCTGCTTCAGTACGGCCAGATCCAGTCGTCGTAGTCTGGTGTATCGGTGCCGTGCTCGAAGGCGTAGGTGCGTGCGTCGATCTGCATGTCGCGGAAGCGCTGCTTGGCGTGCGCGCCCACCACCGCGAGCCGCGGCACCCGGTCGATGACGTCGATGGCGAGGCTGAAGCGATCGATCTCGTTCTCGATGGCGAGCTCCAGCGGCGTATTGATGTTGCCGCGTTCCTTGTAGCCGCGCACGTGGAACTGGGAGTGATTGGCGTGCTTGTAGGTGAGCCGGTGGATCAGCCAGGGATAGCCGTGGAAGTTGAAGATGACGGGCTTGTCGACAGTAAAGATGCTGTCGAAGTCCCGCTCCGAGAGGGCATGCGGACCCTCGTGGTGCAGGGTCATCAGGTCCACGACGTTGACGAAGCGGATCTTGATGTCGTCGAACGCCTCGCGCAGCAGGGCCGTCGCCGCCAGCGCCTCTTTGGTGGGGATGTCACCGCAGCCCACCATGACCACGTCCGGCTCATGCCCCTCGTCGTTGCTGGCCCAGTCCCAGATGCCCACCCCCTTGGTGCAGTGCTTGATGGCGGCGCCCATACTCAGGTACTGGAGGTGATTCTGCTTGTCCGCGACGATGACGTTGATGTAGTTCATGCTCCGCAGGCAATGATCCGCCACCGACAGCAGGCAGTTCACGTCCGGCGGCAGATAGATGCGAGCCACCTCCGGGTTCTTGTTCACCACCACATCCAGAAAGCCTGGGTCCTGGTGCGTGAAGCCGTTGTGGTCTTGGCGCCAGACCGTGGACGTGATCAGTAGGTTCAGCGACGCAATGGGCGCCCGCCAGGGGATCTCATTGCAGATGGCAAGCCACTTGGCGTGCTGGTTGTACATGCTGTCGATGACGTGGATGAAGGCCTCGTAACTGGCGAAGAAGCCGTGGCGGCCGGTCAGCACATAGCCCTCGTACCAGCCCTCCAGGGTGTGCTCGGAGAGCATCTCCATAACCCGGCCGTCGGGCGACAGCTCGCCGCCGTCTTCGTCTTCCGGCAGATACGCCTCCAGCCATAGCTTCTTCGACACCTCATAGATGGCGTCCAACTTGTTGGAGGTGTTCTCGTCGGGGCCGAAGACGCGAAAGTGCTCCTGGTTGTGGCGCATCACCTCCCGCAGCAGGCTGCCCAACGGCTTGGTGTTCATGGCGCGCACCGTGCCTGGTCGCTCCACGGCGCAGGCAAACTGGCGAAAGTCCGGCATCCGCAGGGAATGCCGCAGCAGGCCGCCGTTGGCGTGTGGGTTCGCGCTCATGCGCAGGTTGCCGGTGGGCGCAGCGGCGCGGATCTCGGGCTTGAGCTTGCCGGTCTCGT
>CAZGCI010000082.1:0-17056 GCA_964524185.1 uncultured Thiohalocapsa sp.
GGTTCTCCGTTGTTGGCACAAGTCGTTGTTCGCACGACCCTTATGCCAGAGAGAGGCGCCCTTTTTCAATGGGGTGGTGAGATTTGCGGGCTAGACGGTAGACGAGCGGCGCGCTCGCGCCCCCCGTATATGAATCCGGCCAGGAAGGACCCGCGCCGTCTCGCAGGGGCATCGTTCCCATGTCCGGCCAGCCATTGGCATCAAGGGAGGTGAGCATTCCCGATGCTCACCCTCTCTCTTTAGAAAGGAATCGCCGGGAACCGGGACAGTGACGCCATTGCTGGGTTTGCGCGTTCCCACCCCCCCTCCGGGAATGGTTTGGGCCGGGAACGCTGGAAACCCGCGTCGGCCTTGGGTTTTGCGTTCCCGGCCGGCGCTGCGTTCCCGATCGGGAAGCGGGAAACCGGGAACGGGTGCCTGCCCCGGGAATGCTCACGCTCGATCCCGCTGGCCTGGTGGCGAGCGCTTCAGATGCCCGGTGACGAAGGCCGCCTCGCCACTGGCCATGGGGCCATCAGGTACATCCAGCCACTTCAGCAGCTTCGAGCCATCAACCACGGCCATGACCAGCTCCTCCCGGTCGAGCAGGGTGCCCACCCAGTCAGCCAGGCGGTGCTTTCCGATGCCGTGGAAGGCTTCCGGCAGTTCGTGCCGGCGCTCGTAGACGCCGTTGCCGCCGGTCTTGGTGTAAGGCTGGCCTTCGGCGGCGGCCCGCGCGATGGCGGCCTTGAGGTCGGGCAGCAGATCTACGTCGGTCTGCCGGGCGCGGACCACGGCGTCACTGCGATCCACCAGCATGCCACGGCCGTCGCGCAGGAAGGTGGTCGCCCGCAGATTCGCCCGGCCATTGGCCTTGACCACGCCGCCCATCACCACGCGGCCACGTTCGACGGGTTCGCCCAGTGCCTCGCAGATCGCCTTGGCCTGATCCTCCTTCTGGTTCCACAGCGCATAGACCGAGCGCACGCCATCGACCGGTCCGCCGGTGCCCCGGATGGCTTCGCGGGCCTGCTCGGGTGTGGAGGCCTCGCGCTTGGCGAAGTGGTGGGAGACGATCACCGAGGCGCCGGTGCTGGCTGCCAGTGCGGCGAGCCGGGAGCAGACAAACTGCGCATTCTCCGGCACGTTCAGATCCAGCGCACACAGCGGTTGGAGGGGATCGAGGATGACTACTTGCAGGCCGGTCACGGTGGTCAGTTGCTGTTCCAGCGCCGCCCATGCCGATGTGGTCGCTGGCCCTCGTGTTGCCGAATCGGGTGCGAACAGCGGCACCGCGCCGCCGGCATCGGGCAGAGGTAGCACATAGAGTTGTTCCGGGATCGGCCCGAGTGCATTGAGGCGGTTGTGCACCTCGATGGCGTCGTCCTCGGCGGTAACGTAGATCGCCACACCCTGGCCGGCGAGCGCGCCGCCGAACAGCGTCGGCGCGTTGGCCCACACGCCATCGAAGGCCGCGACCTCGCGGGCCAGCGCCAGCAGCAGGAAGGATTTGCCGACACCGCCGCCGGCAGCCACCAGCGCGGCCTGGGCGTGCGGGAAGACACCTTCAATCAGCCAGCGCCGAGGCTGCGGGTCGCCGGTGAAGCGTTCGCAGGCTCGCCATTGCGTGATGTCGAAGTGCCGTTCGGGCTTGCGGCTGGAGAGGGGCGTGGCGCTGGCCAGCAGGGCTTGAATATCGATGCCTTCCGCCACGGCATCGGCGGCGTCCCACTTCTGGGGTTTGTCCGCTGGCACGCTGATACATCGCACCTTCGCGCCGACGCCGATGAGTTTTTGGATCACGACATTGGCATAGTTTGTTAATCAGCGTGAGGGACAACACGCCCGGACGGGGAGAGCGCAGGCGGCACCTCGCGGAACCAGTTCGACAGTCCCTTGCCGGTAGCGCTGGCGCGGGCCTTCTATTGGCAACAACTGCTCGACGACGGCGTGGTGGCCAGCGGCACCGACATCGCCCAGCACGAAGGCCTGCATCACTCGACGGTGAACGAACTGCTGCGACTGACGCTGCTGGAGCCGGCCATCATCCAGGCCATCCTGGTCGGGAAATAGCCGCGCTGCATGAGTCTGATCTGGTTCCGGCGCATCCCGCTGCCGCTGGACTGGATCGCGCAGCGGCGGGTGGTCGACGGGTTCGATGCATAGCGGTTTGACCGCATATCGGTGGCCATGGCTGACCACAAAAAGGCCGCGCCAAGTCCCTGTAAATGCAGGGTTCGACGTCGCGACTACCCGCAGGGCAAACAGAGAAAAGAGACTGGGCTGGCCGGGAAACGGGCCGATTTCGCGCACTTGGGGACTTCGTCACCCGCAGCGCAATCGCCCGGAACCCCGCGCCACGCGGGGATTCGCGCAAAGAAAAAGGGCCTGGAGACTATCCAGGCCCTTCTGATTGGTGGAGGCGGCGGGAATCGAACCCGCGTCCGCAAGCCCTCTGCCGTTGGTACTACATGCTTAGTCCGCTCTATTGTTTTTAGCCTTCCACCGCCCGAGGGACAGGGCGATTGGTCGGCGATCCCGAATTTGGGGTTTTAGCGAATCAGGTCCGGGCTCCCGTCATCGCGATCCTGTGTAATGTTACCCCACGAATCCGCCGCCCACAGGCAAGTGACGGTGTGAGGCCCGCTGGGATAAGCAGCGAGGGCGTAGTTGTCGTCGTTGGCAACTAATAGTTTGCGGATGGTTTTACGAGGTTTCCCGCACCTCGGCATGCACCTCGGGTTTTGCGACCCACGTCGAAGCCAAGTCGCCCCCTTGTGAGGTTCGGACAGTCTATCGCCCCAAGGGTTCCAGGGCAATTGTGTGTGCCCAAAGCCTGCGGCGAGGTGGGTTGGCCTCCAAACAGTCGCTTGCTCCGCGGCGGCCACCCTTAGTGCCAGGCTACTTGTTGTCGCCTCTTGAGAGGGGCAGGGCTGCCGCTCAAGCCAGCTCCCGCATGCAGCGAGCTCGGCTTCGCAAGCGCCGTGTGCTGGTTGCGCTGGCCGCGCGGCTTGAGCTACCGCCGCGGCCGTCTCATGTTGCTAAGAGCTGGGCGCGCGTCGCGTCGACTGGGGCGTTGGCCGCCCGGCGGCAGACCCGGCAGGAGACCGAGCCCCTTGACGCGGTCTTAGCAGCACGTTTGGCACCTGGAGGACTCCGCGATGAGCCAGCCCCTTGCGCTCGACTTCGCCGGTCAGCGGTATCTCGTCACCGGCGGCAGCAGCGGCATCGGCCGTGCGGCGGTGGCCCTGCTGCACGGTGCCGGTGCACAGGTCATGGCCACCGGTACATCGTCGCAGCGACTAGCCGACCTGGCGGGGCAGTATACGGGCCTGCGCACGCTGGTTAACGACGCCGGCGATCCGGCTGCTGCCGAGGCGCTGGCGGCAGCGGTGGGCGCGGAGCTGGGCGGGCTCGACGGCGCCTTTCTGAACGCCGGCATGGCCTGTTTCGAGCCGCTCTCGGCGCTGAAGGCCGACGCCATCGACCGCCAATTTGCGGTCAATGTCCGCGGTGCAATGCTGCAGGCCCGGGCGTTAGCGCCAGTGCTGGCGGACGGTGGCGCCCTGGTGCTCAATACCTCGGTGGCCCGCGACAGCGGCCTGCCGGGGGCGGCGGCCTATGCGGCCAGCAAGGGTGCCTTGCGGTCATTGGTGCGGGTGCTGGCGGCCGAGCTGGCGCCGCGCGGCATCCGCGTCAATGCCGTCAGCCCAGGGCCCATCGACACGGACTTCTACGCCCGCGCCGGCATGCCAGAACCGGCGGTGGCCGCCATTACGGCGTCGGTTCGGGCTAGGGTGCCGCTGGGGCGCTTCGGCAGTCCGGAGGAGGCGGCACGCGTGGCGCTGTTCCTGCTCTCCGGACTCGCGTCCTTTGTCACGGGATCCGAGTATGTGGTCGACGGCGGCCTGAGCGAGGTGTGAGCATGAGAGCTCCGCTCACCGGCCTGCTGGCCTTGACCATCGGGGTGTTTGGGACGGCGCCGGCGGCGGCGGAGTCCCTGTTGACGTTGGACGTGCAGCACGACAATGGCCGCTACCGCCTGCGCGCGGAGATGGACATTGCAGCGCCGACGGCGGCAGTCCGCGCGCGGCTCACGGACTACGCCAACCTCACGGCCCTGAACCCGGCCATCCGCGAAAGCAACGTGGCCGCGGCACCGCCACCGTATGCGGCCCGGGTGACGACCGTCGTGGAGGCCTGCATCCAGCAGGTGTTCTGCCGCACCCTCAAGCGGGTGGAAGACGTGCGCGAGTCGACAGACCGGCTCGTGGCCGTAGTCGTGCCGGCGCAGAGCGATTTCAGCGCTGGGCGCACCGAGTGGTGGCTGCGCCCACAACCGGACGGTGTGCGAGTGGAATACCGGGCGGAGCTGACGCCTGCCTTCGTGGTGCCGCCGGTGGTGGGCACGGCCCTGGTGAAGCAGGCCATGGAGCGCGAAGTGCGCCGACTCTTGCGCAATCTGGAGCGCCTGGCACAGGCGAGCCCGTAGGCGCCTTGCGCGGCCTGCCCGCCGTCTCGGCCGCAGGCTGGCGCCACGTCCCGGCGCCCCGTGCGCGGCGCCGCCTTGGTGCTTGCCCAGCACTGGCTTACACTCGGGCCCGCACGGGTTCGGACCGTGCATCACCGGGAGTCGACCAAGTCCATTATGGAGCCCAATCCAGGAGAGCAAGCGCAGTCGCGATGGCGGGTGCGACTGATGCAGTGGCTACGCTGGCTGCTGAAGGCCACCATCTGGCAGGGGCTCAGCACAGTGCTGGACCGTGTCGGCTACACGCCCGTTTCGGTGCTGGTGCTCTGCATCGATGCGGATGCCGATCAGGTTCTGTTGCTGCGAACCCGCGAGTACCGCTGCGGCTACGCGCCGGTGCAGGGCCTGCGCCGCGGCACACTGACGTTTGGCCTCGTGCCGATGCATGCGGACGTCCGTGTTGACGCGCGCCGCGCGCTCGCCGCGCAGGCCATACCCACGCCGCCGCCGCTCGCGGACTTCCGCGTGGCTGCGCGCTACCGTGAAGGCCCGCGCCAGCAGCTCGACTGCACGGTCCTGGTGGTCTTCTGCACACAGGGCGACCTGACGCTCGGCGCCGAGACGAGCCAGGGCGAGCCCTGTTGGCTGCCGTTGTCAGAAGCCGTTGAGTTACTGGATAACCGCGCGTTGCGGGATATGTTCGCAGACTGGCGCGACGATGCCGCCTCGACGCCGGCTGCACCGGCGCAGGCGCAGCGGCAGCGCTTTCTGCTCGGCCCAGAGGCCGAGGTGCAGCCCCCGGGCAAGCCCGTCGGCAAGACGCTGCTCGGCCGCCCACTGCGCAAGATCGATGCCGGGCGCAGTGCGCACGGGGCGCATACCACCGCTGACGCGGCGCTGCGGCGGCTCTGGCCGATGCCGCTGGCCATGCTCGCCGCTGCCCGTGCGCTAGGCCGCCGCGATGCCAACCAGGTCTACGAGGCCAATCCGAAGCAGGCCGCGGAGCTTTGGTCGCGCATGTCTGCAGCCGCCAGGGACTGTTATCGCCCCGACCCGCGGCTGTGGCGCGACTGCCGGCTGCTGGACACCGAGCGCGTCGACGTGCTGCTCGCCGGCTGGCGCGAGGCGCGGCTGGAGCGACTCGCCGAGCGCGGCCAACACCGCGCCGCCCGTTCTATTCCCGGGCGCGCGAGTCCAGAGACGGCGCTCGCCCTGCAGCGCCGCGCCCGCTGCGAGCTCTCTCTGGACTTGATCTACGACACGGTGGAAGATCGGGTCGGTTGCTTCCTCTCCCGCAGTGCCGACTCGGGGGCGATGGCCGACGTGCTGCTCTACGCTCACATGGCTGCGCGCTATGTGCGCATTCCGGTGTTCCACTCCCATGCCACTTACCGCACCGCGCTGGGCTACAAACAGCCCTCCGCGGCGGACTTCTGGATCCTCGGTGCGCTCTACTACCGGCTGGAGGGTGCGCCGGTGGGCGACTGCGTCTTATTCCCCGATTGCACCTGGACCGAATACGGCATCACCGGGCACGGCCGCTGCTGCTTCCGCCGCGCCGGTGATCCGCTGCTGCCAGCCGTCGGTGAGCCAGTGACCACCTTCAACGACGTGGCCCTGCCGGAGCGGACCGCGCCATCGGTGTTGGGGACGCCTTAGGAGGGTTGTGAGAGCTTCTGGGGTCCAACCAGCGACTTGGGCGTGCAGACGGCCGCGGGCCGTTCGCTGTTGAGGGCCGAGGGCGCGGGTTCGCGCCCGGCGTCAGCGGTTGTGCCCCGGCCCTTCGCCCTCGGTGCACGACTGGTGAGTCAAGACTCACTACACGCGCAACCATCCGGCGCAGGCAAGCAGTCAGCCGCTCCGACGCATCCGCCAACAGCGGTGAATGTGGGGGTTGCGGGCGAAGTCGCGGGGGATGGTTGCGGCGCTGATGTCCACCACCTGCAGAGCGCGGCCGGCGTCCAGCGCGTCTGTGTCGAGCTGGAAGCGGCGGCGGTTGGTGGAGAAGATCAGCTCCCCGTCCGGCGCCAACAGCGCCAGGGCGTTGTGTATCAGGCTTACGTGGTCGCGCTGCACGTCGAAGGTGTCCTGCATCCGCTTGGAACGCGAGAAGGTCGGTGGGTCCAGGAAGATCAGCCCGAAGCGCCCGCGGTAGGCGCGTGCCTGCGCCAGCCACTCCAGGCAGTCCGCTTGGATCAGCTGGTGGTCGCGGCCGGTGAAGCCGTTGCGCGCGAGGTTCTGCCGCGCCCAGTCCACATAGGTGCGGGAGAGGTCCACGCTGGTGGTGGAGCGCGCACCGCCCGCGGCTGCGTGCACACTGGCGGTGCCGGTGTAGGCGAAGAGGTTCAGCACATGGCGCCCGCGGGCCAGCTGACGCACCAGCCGGCGGGTGTTGCGGTGATCCAGGAACAGGCCCGTGTCCAGGTAGTCCTGCAGGTTCACCAGTAGCTTGAGGCCGTCCTCCGCCACCGGCTGGAAGCGTCCGGTTTGGCCCTGGCGCTCGTACTGAGCACCGCCGCGCTGGCGTTGGCGCACCTTGAAGAATAGATCCTGCTCCGGCACCGCCAGCACCTCGCCGATGACGCCCATGGCCTCGCGCAGCCGGCGGCGTGCGGCCTTGGGGTCGACGTCCGCGGGCGCAGCGTACTCCTGTACATGCACGAAACGCCGTGTCGGCGTCTCGGGGACTGCGGAGCCGTAGATGTCCACGGCCAGCGCGTATTCCGGCAGGTCCGCGTCGTAGAGGCGGTAACAACTGATGTCCTCGGCACGCAGCCATTTGCCCAGCGCCTTTTGATTCTTGCGCAGCCGGTTGGCGAGCATCTCCGCGCCCGGGCCGCGCTCAGCCGGCGGCAGGGGGCGGGGCCGATCCGACACATGGGCTGCCGTGCTCACCTGAAAGTGCAGGAGCCGGCACTCGATGGGGCCGTTGTACAGGGTGTGGAAGCGTGTCGCGCGCAGCCCCATGCCCTTACCGAGGTCCGGGTTGCCGGTGAGCACCGCCGCGCGCCAGCCGTCGAAGCGCTCGCGCAGTACGGCGCCGAGGCTGGCATAGAGTGCGGGCAGCTCAGACGCATCACCCTGTGCGCCAAGGCGCTCGCCATAGGGCGGATTGGTCACCAGGAGCCCAGGCGTGTCGCCGTCTAACGGAGCGCAGTCGGCGAGATCCCGGCGCTCCAGACGCACATGACCGCCTAGTCCGGCGCGGACGGCGTTGTCCTGGGCCGCTCGCACGGCTTGGGGGTTCTGATCCGAGCCCCGGATGTGTGCCCCCGGCGATGTCCCCCGCCGGGTGAGCCGGGTGAGGCCGTCGGCGCGGCGCGCCCGGGCCTCGGTCAGGAGCGCCTCCCATGCCGCCTGGTCATGTCCGGCCCAGCCCGTGCAGCCCCAGTGCACGCCCAGCTCCTGCCGCAGCAGCCCGGGGGCGATATCCGCCGCCATCAACGCCGCTTCGATGGGCAGGGTGCCGGCGCCGCAGAGTGGATCCAACAGGGCGCCGCCAGCCGCGGCGATATCCGGCCAGCCGGCGCGCAGCAGCACAGCGGCGGCGAGATGCTCCTTGAGCGGTGCCGCGCCTTCCCGCAGCCGCCAGCCGCGGCGGTGCAGGGGATCGCCGGCAAGGTCCAGCGCTAGGGTGGCTCGGTCACGGAAGAGGTGGCAGCGGATGGCGAGGTCCGGTCGGCGTGTATCGACGTCGGGCCGCGGGAGCCCGAGGTCGCGGAACTGGTCCACAATGGCGTCCTTGACCTTGAGGGCGCCGAAATGCCCGTTGTCGATGCCCGAGCGCACGGCGTCCAGGTGCACCGCCAGCGTGCGCCCGGGGGCGAGGTGATGGGGCCAATGGATGTCGCGCACGCGGGCGTACAGGCTGTCGGCATCTGGGGCATCGAACTCCGCCAGCGGCAGCAGCACCCGGCTCGCGACCCGAGACCAGATGAGCACCCGATAGGCGTCCGCCAGGGGGCCACTGAAGCGCACGCCGGCGCGGGTGTCCTGCGCAGTTGCAATGCCGAGGCCGCGCAGCTCTTCCGCCAGCAAGGTCTCCAGATTGCGAGCGGCCGTCGCGAAAAAGGCGTACGCCTGTGGCGCGGTCCCTTGGTCGCTCGCTGCGCGCGTCACTGGTTGGCGGCCTGCACCGTGGCCGGCAGCTGCGAGAGGACCACTTCGGCGAAGATCTCCAGTGCCGCCCGGCGCGGAAAGCTGCGGCGGAATACCAGCGAGATGCGGCGCTTGGCGTCTGGCAGGTCGAGCCGGCGAGCGATGATGCCGCTGTCTTTCATCCAGCCGCTGCGGATGGCGAGCGCGGGCACGAGGGTGCAGCCAAAGCCCGCGCCGACGAGCTGCAGCAGCGTCTCCAGACTCGCCGCGCGCAGGTCTGCCATCTCGCCAGTGTGCGGGCGGTCAGCGAGCTTGCAGACCTCCATGACCTGCTGGCTCAGGCAATGGCCCTCGGAGAGCAGCAGCAGCTCGATGGACTCCAGATCTCGTTGCGTGATGTGGTCCTGGTCGTTGAGGGGATGGCTGCGCGGGTGCGCGAGCCAAAAGGGCTCATCGAACAGGGGGATGCTGGTGAGATCCGGGTTGGACGTGGGGGTGGCCAGCAGGGCCGCATCCAGCTCGTGCTGGTCCAATCGACGCAATAGGGTGTCGGTGGTCTCCTCGAACAGCACCAGCTTCAATTGCGGGCAGCGGTGCTTGAGCGGCAGGAGCATCAGCGGCATCAGGTAGGGGCTCAAGGTCGGGATGGCGCCCACCCGCAGTGGACCAGCCAATGGGTCCTGATGCGCGCGAGCCGCTTGCTCGATGGCATCCGCCTGTTCCACCAGCAGCCGCGCGTGGCCCAGTATCTCCGTGCCGATGGGCGTCACCTCCACGGAGCGATTCGTCCGCTCGAAGATCACCACGCCGAGCTGGTCCTCGAGCTTTTTGATCTGTCCCGACAGCGTCGGTTGGCTGACGAAGCACCGCGCCGCCGCCTTGCCGAAGTGCCGTGTTTCCGCCACGGCAAGGATGTACTTGATGTCACGTAGATTCATGCAATGCGGCAGGCGTGTTGCCTCTGGTGTCTTAAGAACAATCGAGCGCGCCGTCCGTGACGGCACGCCTGTCGCGCAGGCGGCGCGCGACGGCGAACGGTGTCAGGGTAACGCCGCACCGTCGATGACCCAACGCAGGAGAGCATGGTGCACCGCATGCCCGTGCCATGCGACGAGGCGCTGGCCGGGCAGGGCATTGACCAGCACGACCACTACCCAGCGCCGGCCGTCCGGGTCCAGTACGTAGCCAGCGATGCAGCTGGCATCGCGCACGGTGCCGGTCTTCATGTGAGCACGACCTTGAATGGGCTCGTTGCGCATGCGCTGCGCGAGGGTGCCATCGACCCCCATGATGGCCATGGAGGCCATGAGTTCCGGCATCCAGGGTTGGTGGTACGCCCAGACCAACAGCTCACCCAGGCTGCCGGCGGCCATGCGGCTGTCCCGTGACAGGCCGGAGCCGTTATCGACCACCAGCTCCGGAAAACTGAAGCCTTTGTCCGTGAGCCAGATGGTCAGGGCTTCGCGGGCCTTTTCCAGGCTTCCCGGGGGCCCAGCATGCGCCACACCGAGCGCCAGGAAGACCATGCGCGCCATCAGGTTGTCAGACCATTTGTTGACCCGCTCCAGCACCGTCTGCAGCGGCTGGGAATAGGCGCTGTGGAAGACCTCGGCATTGGCAGGCGTGGGCGCCGCCCGTACGCGCCCCCCGAGGGTGCCGCCGAGGTCCCGCCATAGGGCGTCGAAGGCCGCGGCGGCGTGCTCTTCAGGGCTCAGGATCAAACGCGGAATGCGCTCCTCCGCGCATTCGCTGGCGAAGGTCCCGGAGATGGTCAGTTTGGGTCCGTCCGGGGTCGCAGCCTCGGTGCTGGCCGTCGTGCCCGTCGCGACGGGCAGGGCAAGGGCGTCTGCCGGTGCCAGCTCCGGCGGACCGCTGTCGCCGACGCCGGTGACGGAGACGCCGCTGGCGTCGCCCGCGGTGTCGCTCTGCTCGGCAGCCGTGGTTGCTGGCGGCTCGCTGAAGTGCACATTGAGCCGATGGTGGCGCCCCTGACAGGGCGCCTCCACCAGCGCTGCGTTGTTGATGATGGTCAGGTGGCTGAGTGGCGGCTCGGTGTAGACGCCTACGCCGCCGCGCTCGCGGTCGGCGTAGAGGAGCACATTGGTCACCTGCCGGTTCAGGCTGAGCGCCGCCGGCAGGGCGTTGTAGCTGCGCTGTGCGGCGCCGTCGAAGTCGCCCCGGGCCGCCGTCGGTGCCACCAGGTGGCTGTTGTCGAAGGCGAGGTCCCCGGCGATGTGGCGGATGCCCTTGGCGCGCACGGCGCGGATCAGTGCGGCATAGGCCTCGGTGCTGAGGTAGGGGTCGCCATAGCCCTTGATGATGAGGTCACCCTCTAGCCTGCCGTCGATCACCTCGCCGGTGCGCAGGACCTCGGTGCGCCATTGATGGTCGGGGCCGAGCAGGTCCAGCGCCGCAATGCTGGTGACGAGCTTGATGGTGGAGGCGGGGATGCGCGCGCGTGCCGCGTCCACGGCCAGCACTGGCTGCTCGGCGTGCACCTGACGCACATAGGCGCTCACCTGACTGGCTTCGAGCGTCAGCTCCGGGAGCAGTGCTGCCACCTTGGCCGGGAGCTGATCATGCGGCGCTGCTGCAGCGGCCTGTTCCGGCGCTGCCGCACCCGTATCCGCCACGGCGGCGTCGCCAGGGCTGCTTGGCGCCGGGCCCGGCGGCGTCTGGGCGAGCACGCCAGACGTCAGCGCCAGGCAGCAAGCAAGCGCAGCCGCTGGCGCAGAAGCAAGCGCGTTGCTGTGTGGCGATCGCGCCACGCGGACCGGCTTCCGCGGCCCGACGGCCTTAGACGGGCGTGCCACCGGTCGACGCGATGGTGAGGCTCGAGTCTGCGCCTTCGGTGTCGGGCGCGGTGGCAGTGGCGGCGCTTGTCACCGAACTTACGCTGGCCTCGGCGCCCGTGCGCTCTTGCTCGGCGGCGACGTCCGGCTCGAACACCATGACCAACCCCGCCAGCGGCGGCAGCGCCATGGGGATGGAGTTGGGCCGCCCCATCCAGCTCACGGGCTCGGAGTGGACACCGCCACGGTTGCCGACATTGCTGCCGCCGTAGAGCTCCGCGTCGGAGTTCATGGCCTCGCGGTAGTAGCCGGCCAGGGGCACGCCAATGCGGTAGTTCTCGCGCGGCACCGGGGTGAAGTTGAAGGCGCAGCAGACCACCTGTTTGCCGTCCTTGGACTTGCGTAGATAGCTCAGTACGGATTGGCTGGAGTCATGGCAGTCGATCCACTCGAAGCCAGCGCTGTCGAAGTCCACCTCGTAGAGGGCGGGATGCGCCTGGTAGAGCTGGTTCAGGTCAGAGACGATTTGCTTGATGCCCTGATGCTGCGGCCGTTCCAGTAGATACCAGTCCGCCTCCGCGTCGAAGTTCCACTCCTGCCCTTGGCCGAACTCGCAGCCCTGGAACAGCAGCTTCTTGCCCGGGTAGGTGAACATGAACGTGTAGAGCAGGCGCAGCGAGGCAAACTTCTGCCAGGCGTCGCCAGGCATCTTGTCCAACATGGACTTCTTGCCGTGCACGACCTCGTCGTGACTGAAGGGCAGCACGAAGTTCTCGGTGAAGGCGTAGATCAGCCCGAAGGTGAGTAGGTCGTGGTGGAAATGGCGATAGATCGGGTCCTTCTCCATGTAGGACAGCGTGTCGTGCATCCAGCCCATATTCCATTTCATGCTGAAGCCGAGGCCGCCCAGATAGGTGGGCCGAGACACCTGCGGCCAGGCCGTGGATTCCTCGGCGATCATCAGCGAGCCCGCATGTTGCTCGTGGCTCACGGCGTTGAGCTGACGCAGGAAGTCGACGGCGTCCAGGTTTTCGTTGCCGCCGTACTTGTTCGGGATCCACTCGCCGTCCTCGCGGGAATAGTCCAGGTATAGCATGGAGGCCACCGCGTCCACGCGCAGGCCGTCGATGTGGTACTCCGCGAGCCAATAGAGGGCGCTGGAGAGCAGGAAGTTCTTCACTTCGTGGCGGCCGAAATTGAAGATCAGCGTGCCCCAGTCCTTGTGCTCGCCCTGGCGCGGGTCTGCGTGCTCGTAGAGCGCCGTGCCGTCGTACTTGGCGAGCGCCGTGGTGTCGCGCGGAAAGTGCGCGGGCACCCAGTCGAGCAGCACGCCGATGCCACGCGTGTGCAGTGCATCCACGAAGGCGCGAAAGTCATCGGGCGCACCGAAGCGGGCGGTGGGCGCGAAGTAGCCCGTTGCCTGATAGCCCCAAGACGCATCCAGCGGATGCTCGGTGATCGGCAACAGCTCGACGTGGGTGAAGCCCATGTCCACGCAGTAATCACCCAACTGTTGGGCGATCTCGCGGTAGTTCAGGAAGCTGCCGTCGGCCGCGCGCTGCCAGGAGCCCAGGTGCACCTCGTAGATGGACATGGGGCTGTGTTGCCAGTCGCGCTTGGCGCGGTGTGCCAGCCAGTCCGCGTCGTTCCAGCGGTAGGTGCTGGGCGCGGTGAGGATACAGGCGTTGTCCGGGCGCTCCTGGTAGGCGTTGGCGTAGGGGTCGATCTTGACATGCACGTTGCCGCCGCCGTCGCGGAGCTCGAATTTATACAGCGCGCCGGGTGTCAAGTCCGGGATGAAGAGCTCCCACACACCCGAGCCGGCACGCACGCGCATGGGGTGCACGCGGCCGTCCCAGTGGTTGAAGTCGCCGATGACGCTGACGCGGACCGCACCCGGGGCCCAAACGGCGAATTGGAAGCCCTCGACATCGTCGACGGTGCGCCGGTGCGCGCCGAGGAATCGATAGGCGTGCCAATGGCGGCCCTCGCCGAACAGATGCAGGTCGAAGTCACCCAGCTGCGCACCGAAGGTGTAGGGGTCGCGGCGGCTCTGCACGCGGCCTTTGCGGTCGTACCAAGTGATGCGGTAATGCGTCTGCCCCGCCAATTGGTCCGTCGGTCCCTCCCACACGAATAGGTCAGTGCCGGCCACGCGCTCCAGGTCGATCCCGGCCTCGTTGATGCGAGCACGCGCGGCCTGGGGCAGAAAGCACCGGACCGCTGCGGTCTTGTTGTCCAGCGCGTGGTGGCCGAGCACCTCGAAGGGGTCGTGATGGCGGGCCTCTACGATCCGCAACAGCGGCTCTGGCAGCGTTGGTGCGGGGGCGGGACCGATGGGCATAGGGACTTCCGTGGGCGTATCTTGCGTGGGGTCGGCGACGGCGGGATGCCATCGGCGCGCTCGCCGTAATGCTACCATGTGGCCCCCGCGGGTTGCCGACGGCGGCAGCGCCCGCGTGCGGCACGACCGGTGGCCTGCCCCAGCGCAAAGCGATCTCAAGAGGTGACACATGCCGGATGCCGGACCGCGTTTCGTCAGCCGCCTGACCCGCAACACGCTGGCGCTGATTCTGGCGGGTGGGCGTGGCTCGCGGCTCAAGGATCTGACCCGCTGGCGCGCCAAGCCGGCGGTGCACTTCGGCGGCAAGTTCCGCATCGTGGATTTTCCGCTTTCCAATTGCATGAACTCCGGCATCCGCCGCGTCGGCGTGCTGACCCAGTACAAGGCGCACTCGCTGATCCTGCATATCCAAAAGGGCTGGGGCTTCCTGCGCGGGGAGTTCGGGGAGTTCGTGGAGCTCTGGCCAGCGCAGCAGCGGGTTGCCGAAACCGCCTGGTACGCCGGCACCGCGGATGCGGTGTTCCAGAACCTGGACATCATTCGCAACCACGACCCCGAGTACGTCTTGATCCTCGCCGGCGACCACGTCTACCAAATGGACTATGGGACCATGATCGCGCACCACGTGGAGTCCGGCGCAGATCTCACCGTTGGCTGTCTGGAGGTGCCCGCGGAGCTCGCCCGGGGCTTCGGTGTGATGGACGTGGATACTGAGGGGCGGGTGCGCGGCTTCGTCGAGAAGCCGCAACAGCCGCCAGAGCTGCCGGACCGACCGGGGCTGTCGCTGGCGTCCATGGGCATCTATGTCTTCAACCGGGACTTCCTCTACGAGCAGCTGATTCGCGATGCTGATCAGCCCGGTTCGAGCCGCGACTTCGGCAAGGATCTGCTGCCCCATGTGATCAAGCACTATCGGGTCATGGCCTATCCATTTCGGGATCCGCGTTCCGGCGAGCAGGCTTACTGGCGCGACGTCGGTACGGTGGATGCCTTCTGGGAGGCCAACCTGGAGCTCATCGGCGTGACGCCCCCGTTGAGCCTCTATGATGATTACTGGCCCCTGTGGACCTACCAGGAGCAGCTGCCGCCGGCCAAGTTCGTATTTGACAGCGATGAGCGCCGGGGCATGGCCGTCGACTCCATGGTCTCAGGCGGCTGCATCATCTCCGGGGCCTCGGTGCGCCACTCACTGCTCTTCTCCAGCGTCCGGGTGAATTCCTATTCACACGTCCAGGATGCTGTGGTGCTGCCGAACGTGGAAATTGGCCGTCACTGCCATATTCAGCGGGCGGTCATCGACCGTTGGTGCCGTATTGCGCCGAATACGACCATTGGCTACGACCGCGCCGCCGACGAGGCCGCGGGCTTCCATGTGACCGACAACGGTGTGACCCTGGTGACGCCGGACATGCTGGGTCAGCAGATTAACCGGGTCCGATGAGACGGCCTAAGGGCCAGGGCATGGAACCGGAAGCAGCCGGCGTGAGATGAACACCAGGGAAATGAGGGCCGCCAAGCGCCGTCGGCGGCAACCGAACATTGATGCCTCGACTCCGGGACGGCAGCATTCAAACGAAACCTGACACTGGACCACCAGGCCGGGAACCGCCGCACTTAGCCACTTCCGGACATTGACGGGTGGCCCCCGAAGGGCAGGATTCGGCCAGCCCCGGTTGTTGGCGCTTCGTGGCGAGCCGACTGCAAAGGAACCACGAGCAGTCACGTCTTAGCCCAAGTTTAACAGGTATATCCGCAATCCCAGCTAGATCAAACAGTTGTCTTGAAGAAATCGGGCGAGTGGCACTACAAACGTGCCATTCTTCGGTGTTGGGGGCTCAGACAATCATTTTGCGCACCCCTCCTGGACAGGGATCGACGCCAAGGGCCTGGTAGATGCGGTACTGCTCGGGCTCGGCCTGCGTGGTTTTGCGCACGTGCAGTGCGCGGCCATCGGGGCGGCGGAAGGTCGCGGTCACGCGCACTTGGCCGTAGAGGGTCTCGCGCAGGCGCGTCCAGCTCTCGTGGATACCCTGCACGGACAGGCGCCGACGGATCAACTGCACGAACGGATAGGCGAGCACGGTGATGAACGGATGCCCATCGGCGCGTGCTTCCTTGTGGTGGAAGATCGGGCGCAGTCCCAGCTCCGATTTGAATGAGCGGAACACCGCCTCGAGGTCGGTGAGCATGATGTAGGACCGCCACAGGTGCTCGCCGTCCCAGCCGCGCTCATTGGTGCGCAGGCAGTAGACTCCGGGGTGGGTGTCCATGGTCCCCGCCACGGGGCGGCGCTCCTAGCGGATGGCCTGCGCCTTCTCGCCGCCGGCATCGGCGCCGATCTCGATATGGTAGTGCTCTCCGGCGCCATGGCTGCGTTCCTGCAGCCGGCCGATGCGCTCCCAAAGCTTGTCGATCCGCTTGGTGGTGCGCGGGCGGCTCAGACCCTCGTGCAGGGCTTGCAGCGCCGCCTCGAAGCGCCGGGCGAAACGCGCGCTGATGCCTGCCTCCTTGCGTGCGCGCGACGCGGAGTAACAGTACAGGCGCACCTCCCCGGCATCGGCATCCTCGACCCGCTGCACGGCGACACGCTCACCGCCGGCCGTGAGCAGATCCGTCGCGTCGCTCGCGTCCAACCAGCGCCGGCGCTCGCGGCTGACCACCAGATAGCGGTAGCCCCGCTCGCCGAGCCAAGCGACATTCCCTTCGGTGGCGATGCCGCGATCCACCACCACCAAGGCCCCGACCGGCGCCGCCAATCCTTGGAGCATCTCGGCCAAGGTGTCGCCTTCGACCACGTTGCCGTCGAACACCTGCGAGTGGCGCACGAAGCCGCTGCCGTCGAGCACCAGCCCCAAGGTCAGCAGCGCACAGTCGCTGCGCTGCTCCTTGGAGTGCCCGCGCCGGGCCTTGGGGTTGCTCGGCGCCTCGCCTTCGAAGTAGGTATTGGTCAAATCATAGAGTGTGACCGTCCAGTCGAGCCCGAACAGCTCCATGCCACGCCGAAAGACCATGCGCCCACTGAAATGTTACGGCAATACTGTGCCCAGCGAGGCGAGCGTGTACATATGAATCAGTCACTTGCCCTGCCCGATAGCTGAATATCAATAGGGCCATGTTAAACCTGGGTTAGTCGACAAGCGGTGATGCGTCTGCTGCGCTCCCCTCTGCGAACAAAGGGGGCGGCGGGCCGAATTGCCGCTTGCGGCTCACTGCGAAGGTCGGGCCTCGGCCATCCGGGTCTGCTGCGCGGCGCGAGGGGCCATTGATCTTTCGACGCCGAGGTAGGTTTCCTCCTCTACCTCTGCCTCTGCCTCTAACTGCGGATAACAACTCCCTCACGTCCCGCAGGCGGTATGCCCGCAGGTGCTGTCC
>CAZGCI010000083.1:0-17003 GCA_964524185.1 uncultured Thiohalocapsa sp.
GAAGAGCGCGGCTCGCTCGGGCAGTCGCGCGGCCAGTCGCTCCGTGGTCGGCGCGGGGGCGAGCGCGGCGAGCAGGCGGTCCAGCACGGCGACGCGGTGGACCTCTTCGTGGCCGGCGACGAGCTGCCGCCAGAGCAACCCCTGCCAGGGCTCGCCGGCGCCGCCCGACTCGCCCGCGGTCCAGGCGCGGATCAGCTCGGGCCGATAGAGCTGGCAGCGATCGTAGACATCGGCGATGCGCAGCGCGAGCTGCCAGCGCTTGCGGCCGTCGCCGTCGTCGCTGAGATAGCGCGCCAGCGTGGCGAAATCCGGCAGCGGCAGCAGCGCCGGCAACGCCGCAAAGACGCGCCAGGCGAGCCCCTTGCGCGCGAGCGGGTCGTCCGCCGGCAGGTCGTCGAGCAGCGCCCGGGCGAGCCGCCAGATGAAGCCGGCCGGCAGCGGATAGTCCAGGTTGGCGGCGACGCCGCAGACGGACGCCAGCTGCAAGTTCACCCAGCGCGCCATCGCCGGGCTCGGCGTGACGACGGTGACGGGCAGAAAGGGGCTCGCGGGCGGTGCGTCGATGAGCTGCCGGGCGAGCTCGGCGAGCAGCTGCTCGACGCGGTTGGAGCGGATGATGGTGAGCATGCGGTGCGCGGTCGTCCGGGGGCTACTGATGCAGCGGAGCAGCAGTCTAGCGCGAGCGGAGACTCAACCCATGAGTCCGCGGCGCGCACCGCCTGCATGGGTGCCGACGTGCACGGCGTTGGCTATCATGAATAATCAAAGACCCAAGTGCGGAGCGACGGCGATGAACTGGCAGGAGATCTGTACACACCCGGCACTGAAGGATCTCCCCTTCAAACTGGAGACCAACCGTTGGGGGCAGATCGTGATGAGTCCGGCGTCGAATCGGCATTCTTGGCTACAGGCGGAGATCCAGACGCTGCTGCGTCGGCTCGGCACGGACGGTTCCGCCGTCATCGAATGCAGTATCGAAACCCCCGCGGGCATCAAGGTTGCGGACGTTGCCTGGGCAAGCCGAGCGTTCCTGGCGCGCTATGGCGCCGCAAACCCCTATACCGAATCGCCGGAAATCGTCGTCGAGGTGCTGTCCGAGTCCAACTCCCGCGCCGAGATGGCGGAAAAAAAGGAGCTCTACTTCGCCCGCGGCGCGCAGGAGTTCTGGCTCTGCGACACCGACGGCGCCATGACCTTCCACGACGGGCATGCAGTGCTGCCGCGGAGCGCCCTGGTGCCGGACTTTCCCGACCGGGTCAGCCTCCCATTCTGAACCGCTGAGTCCCCGCCGTGTACTGCCTGCATGGCTGCCGATGTGCACGGCGTTGGCTATCATGCATGACCACCGATGCAAGTGCGGAGCGACGGCGATGAACTGGCAGGAGATCTGTACACACCCGGCACTCAAGGATCTCCCCTTCAAACTGGAGACCAACCGTTGGGGGCAGATCGTGATGAGTCCGGCGTCGAATCGGCATTCTTGGCTACAGGCGGAGATCCAGACGCTGCTGCGTCGGCTCGGCACGGACGGTTCCGCCGTCATCGAATGCAGTATCGAAACCCCCGCGGGCATCAAGGTTGCGGACGTTGCCTGGGCAAGCCGAGCGTTCCTGGCGCGCTATGGCGCCGCAAACCCCTATACCGAATCGCCGGAAATCGTCGTCGAGGTGCTGTCCGAGTCCAACTCCCGCGCCGAGATGGCGGAAAAAAAGGAGCTCTACTTCGCCCGCGGCGCGCAGGAGTTCTGGCTCTGCGACACCGACGGCGCCATGACCTTCCACGACGGGCATGCAGTGCTGCCGCGGAGCGCCCTGGTGCCGGACTTTCCCGACCGGGTCAGCCTCCCCTTCTAGGGAAATGGCGACTTGTTGGCGTTTCCCGTACGGGGCAGGACGCCCCGCCATGTTCGAGCACCCAAGCGCTTGCACATGAAGCAGCCCCTGAACAGGATTGTCCTGGTCAGCATTTTCGTGCCTTTCGCGTGTTTCGTAGTTGCGCATCGCCCCAAAGTGCCACCCTCGAACTGACAGCGTATAGTCTCGGGAGGTCGCACCCTCTCGGGACTTTCGCACTGCTGCACGAGCAAGCCTGCTTCAACACGAGCCGAGCCCATGGAACGCGCCTACCGCCTCATCATCTCCTGCCCGGACCGGGTCGGCATCGTCGCCGCCGTCAGCGACTTCATCGCCGCGCACGGCGGCTGGATCACCGAGGCCCATCACTACACGGACCCGGACAGCCAGTGGTTCTTCATGCGTTACGTCGTGCGGGCGTCGTCCCTGCCCTTTGGCCTGGAAGGACTCAAGGCGCACTTCGCTCCGGTGGCCGAGCGCTTTGCGATGCAGTGGTGCGTCTACGATACCGGCGTCCCCAAGCGCGTGGTGCTCATGGCCAGCAAGCAGGCCCACTGCCTATCGGACCTGCTGTATCGGTGGCGCAGCGGCGAGATGGCCTTCGATATCCCCTGTGTGCTGTCCAACCATGACGACCTGCAGAGCTACGTGGAATGGCACGGTCTACGCTTCCGCCACTTCCCGGCGGACCCGGCGGACAAGGCGTCGCACTTTGCAGCCGTGGAGCAGGCGCTGGCCGAGGCGCGGCCGGACGTCATCGTGCTAGCGCGCTACATGCAAATCCTGCCCGCGCAGATCTGCGCCCAGTATCCGGCGCGCATCATCAACATCCACCACAGCTTTCTGCCGAGCTTTGTCGGTGCCCGGCCTTACCACCAGGCCGCCGCGCGCGGCGTCAAGCTCATCGGTGCCACCTGCCACTACGTCACCACGGAGCTAGACGCCGGCCCCATCATCGAGCAAGACGTCGTACGCGTGGGCCATCACAACACCGTGGAAGACATGATCCGGTTGGGTAAAGACGTCGAGAAACAGGTGCTCGCCCGGGGGCTCAGGTGCCACCTGGAGGACCGCGTGCTGGTGCATGGCAATAAGACGATCGTGTTCGGATGAGACACGAGGGCATACCGTCCAGCGATTGAGCTAAACCGTTGGGCCCAGCCGTTGCGGCCAGCGGTTCGGCTCGCCGTTGCGGCCTACTGGCGGTGTCTTGACCCCCCCGAGGCCCTCGGCTAGTCTGGAGCGCGCGGGTGCCCCAGACGGCGATGGACCGCTATACCGCTTTTGCCTGCGAATCCTTACAAACCTGATCCGCCCGAAACGCCGTAGGTGCGTCCTGGAGGGACGGTCAAGGTCATCCCCACCGTCGGCTGCAGCGGACGCATGACCCCACAACAGTTCGACTAGGGGAGCTTCCGGGGCCCTCAGCCCTCCCCGGCGAACGACCCGCTGGTGTGCCAGCGACCCACTCGCGCCTCGCTCCGAGGCATCGCCTCGTTTGCGCCACGGCCGCAACCCGCAAGACCTGCAGCCCGCGTCGACGCGTACACACATACCCGCTGCCACCCAGCATGGTGCATCAGGTTCTCTCTGCACTGACCCTCAGCCTCCCCGCCGCCTTCCCCTGCCACTGTGCCTGCGCAGAGCCCCCTGACCGACCGAGGCCAACGCCACATTTGCACGAGGACCAGACCATGACTGCCAATCAGCAACCCCACGCGCACACGACAACATCGACGGCAATCGATGATGGCTGGACACCATTCGCCGATCATCCCAATCCGTTGATTCGCATTGTATTGACCCTGCAGCAAGGCGTATTCATGCTCCTGTATGCACTCTTGTTCGAGGTCATGAACTACACGATCTTCGCCATCGCCATTCTCCAGTTCCTCGCCATCGTCGTCACCGGCCGGCCCATCGCAGCGTTACGGCGCTTCAACGAGTACGTCTCGGCCTTTATGGGGGATGTCGCCGGCTACATGACCTGCGTCGATGCGCGCCCCCCCTTCCCTTTCTCACGCCCGCGGGAGGCCCGGGGCGCTCCCTATAACCCGCGCTGGCGCCGCAGCTGACGGGTCACGACCCGCGGCTGGCTGCTAGTTGGTTCAAGACCTGCATTGATCATGAACGTCATCGAACAAGTCCCCGCCGCACTAGACAGCCTGACCTTGGACTGGGCCGCTAATGGCCTGGCCATTGCGCTGTTGGTCGGTTACCACCTCTATCTGCGCTGGGTTGCCGTCCGGCATCCGGAACGCACCCAGCGCGAGCATGCGAACGCGCTTCGCCATGCCTGGGTGGAGACGATGCGCGCCCTCGGTGACCAAGGCAGCCTGGCGGTCGCCACACTAGGCAACTGGGTCAATGCCGCGAGCTTGTTCGCCGCGATGACCTTCCTGCTCGCCCTCCTGGTGGTAGGCTTCGCCGCGCAAGGCTCCGGCCTCGATCAGCTGTCCCTGGCGCTGAGCCTGGCCCCCACGGGCGGGGCAGCCCTGCAGGCCAAGTTGCTCCTCTTGGCCGCAGTGCTGTTCGCGGCCTTTGTGCGCTTTGCCCTCGCCGTGCGGGACTACAACCAAACCGGCTTCCTGATCACGCTGCCCGACACGCAGTTTCGGGTCACGGCCCTGGACACCATTGGCGCGGCCCTGAATCGCGCCGGCGGTCATTTCCACCAGGGGACACGTACCCTGCTGCTGGGGATGCCGGTGCTGCTCTGGCTGATCGGTGCAGAGTGGTTCTTGCTCGGCGCCATCCTGGCGCTGCTCCTGCTCCATCGCTTCGACCTGCGCGCGGAGGCTGAGACCCTGCGCCCGCCTGGCGGTGTGCCGGAGGGCATGGCGGTGGGCAACCCACACGCACTCCAGGCCGAGGACGTGCTCAGCGCGCTGCACACCCAAGCAAAGGGCCTCTCGCGCACCGACGCCGGGCGACGGCTCGAGTCGGTGGGCGAGAACCGGCTGCCTGATCCGCCCCGGGACGGACCCATCAAGCGCTTTTTCAAGCACTTCCACGATGTGCTGATCTATATCCTGCTCGCGGCCGCCGCAGCCACCGCGCTTAAGGGTTACTGGATCGACACCTGGGTCATCCTCGGCGTGGTGCTGATCAACGCCATCGTCGGCTTCGTGCAGGAAGGGCGCGCCGAAGAAGCGCTCGCCGGGATCCGCAAGATGCTCTCCCCGCGGGCCCTGGTGCGCCGCGGCGGTGCGTGGAAAGAGATGGACGCTCACCTATTGGTGCCGGGTGATGTGGTGCGCCTGCGCGCGGGCAACCGGATCCCAGCCGATGTACGCCTGCTCGAGGCGGCCAATCTCCAGGTCGAGGAGTCGGCCCTCACGGGCGAGTCGGCACCGGTGTTCAAGGACATCGAGCCGGTGAGCGACGATGCCAGCATCGGCGACCGCGCCAGCATGGCGTACTCCGGCACCCTGGTGGTCGGCGGCAGCGGCATCGGCGTCGTCACGGCCACCGGACCCAACACCGAGATCGGCCGCATCAACCGGCTGATCTCCGAGGTCGAAATCCTGGCCACGCCGCTGATCCGCCAGATGGCTGCCTTCAGCAAGCTGCTCGCGGTGGTCATTCTGGGTCTCGCAGCGGCCATGAGCCTCGCCGGCTGGCTGCTCCATCAATGGGGCTGGGATGACCTGATGATGGCCGCCATCGGCTTCGCTGTGGCGGCGATCCCGGAGGGCTTGCCGGCCATCATGACCATTACGCTCGCGCTCGGCGTGCAAAAAATGGCGCAGCGCAACGCCATCACCCGCAAGCTCCCCGCGGTGGAGACGCTCGGCTCCGTCACCGTGATCTGCTCCGACAAGACCGGCACGTTGACGCGTAATGAGATGACGGCACGCCAACTGGTCACCCCCGTGGGCCAGTACGACGTCGCCGGCGTCGGTTATGCCCCGGATGGGCACCTCTCGTTCGAGCATGAACGCATCGAGCTCGATCAGTATCCGGACCTGCAAGCGCTGATCGAGCCACTCGCGGTATGCAATGAGGCCGATGTGTTCGAAGAGGACGGGCAATGGCAACTGGTGGGCGAGCCCACCGAAGGCGCCTTGCGCACCCTGGCGCTGAAGGCCGGGTTTGACATCGCGGGGTACCGGCGTTGCGCCGTAATTCCGTTCGATTCCGAGCACAAATTCATGGCAACGCTGGAGCATCTGCCCGAGGCAGGTGCGCGGATTCTGGTGAAGGGCGCACCGGACCGCCTGCTCGATCGTTGCACGCTGCAGCCGGGCCCCGACGGGCGGACCGAGTCGCTCGACCGCGGCTTCTGGGAGGACGCCATCGAGCGCCTCAGCAGCAAAGGGCTGCGCATGCTGGCCGCCGCCGCGCGCGATGTGGAGGCCGACAAGAAGGACCTGGAATTCGCGGACCTGGACAACGAGCTCGTCTTCCTCGGCCTCGTGGGCATCATCGATCCGCCCCGGCCCGAGGCCATCGAGGCCATCGCCACGTGTCATGACGCCGGCATCGCCGTCAAGATGATCACCGGCGACCACCTCGGCACCGCCAGCGCAATCGGCCGCGAGATGGGCATCGGCGAGCACCGCGTCGCCCTGTCCGGAGCACAACTGGAGGCAGCAGACGATGAGGACCTGCGCCGCCTAGTCGCCGAGCACGACATCTTCGCCCGCACCAGTCCTGAGCATAAGCTGCGCATTGTCAAGGCCCTGCAAGCCAACGGCGAGGTCGTCGCCATGACCGGCGACGGCGTCAACGACGCACCGGCGCTCAAGCGTGCCGACGTTGGCGTGGCCATGGGCATGAAGGGCACCGAGGCCACGAAGGAAGCCGCCGAGATCGTCCTCGCCGACGATAATTTCGCCTCCATCAGTCGCGCCGTGGAGGCCGGCCGGACCATCTACGACAATCTGCGCAAATCGATCCTGTTCATCTTGCCGACCAATGGTGCCGAGGCATTGGTCATCCTGGCCGCCATCCTGTTTGGCTTCCAATTGCCGCTTTCACCGGTGCAAATCCTTTGGGTCAACATGGTCACCGCGGTTACATTGGCTCTCGCACTGGCGTTCGAGCCCGCCGAGCCAGGGGTTATGCGCCGCCCGCCGCGCCGCCCGGACGCTGCAATCCTGGGCGGCTACGCGCTCTGGCGCATCCTGTTGGTGTCGACCATCATCGGCGTCGCGACCATCCTGATCTTCCTACTCGAGATCGACCGCGGGCGTGGTCTGGCGGCGGCGCAGACCATGGCCGTGAATACGCTGGTGGTGGGCGAAATTTTCTACCTGCTCAATAGCCGGTATTTACTGGAGTCCGCGCTGCGGCCGCGCTATTGGCTCACCAATCCGGCGGTTTGGATCGCAATCGGGATCATGTTGATGCTGCAAGCGCTCTTCGTCTACGCACCCTTCATGCAGCTCTGGTTCCATACCGCTGCGCCATTGCCGCAAGATTGGCTGCTGCCGCTGGGCATTGGTGTGGCCGTCTTGTTACTCGTCGAGCTCGACAAGGCCGTCGCCCGCGCACTGTCTGCCCGCGCCCAGCGGCGCCGGCGCAGCGCCGAAGCTGCGCCTGACCCGGCGGCCTGACCCGTTCCCTTCTCCCCCGCACATCGCCCCGCTCGCGCCCGCACTGCGGGCATACGTCCGCTGACGCGAGTGCCGGCGTGCCGGGTACGGCGAACATTGCCCAGGCCAACCTCGACCTGTCTCAGACCCTGCTCCATCAATCAGTCTTTTAGAACATTCTAAAAGACTGCTAGTGGTTGACAGAGGTACTTTGGTATTTGACTATCACGGGCCGGCTGAGGCCTGTTGCCGCAGGCCGCTGTCACAGTGAACATCCTGTCTTAAGATGAGGTTTGAATGTTTCGAACAATAATGTCGCCGAAGTCGTCTCGCTCACTCGGCCAAGATTTAGTGAAGACCACCACTAGTAATCAATCATCCCGGCAATTGGCAGCCGCACCGCCGCGACGTGCGCGGCGCCTCGGGCTTGCGGCGCTCATGGTGCTGATCGTGGCCCTCCTACCACTGGCCCTCGCCTGGGCGACCACGCGCGACCAGGCCGAGGCCGCCATCGCCGAAGCCAAGCAGGTGCGTGAGGAAGCGATCGCCGCGGGTGTCACCGACAGCCCAACGGATGAAATGATCAAACAGGCCGAGGCGGTGATGGCCTCACGCGAATACACGCGGGCGCGTCAGTACGCCGAGTGGGCGCGGCGTCAGGATGAGCTATCCATGGAATTCCTTGCACGTCTCGAGGCGCGTGGCGTTTCCGCCGAGGCCGCGCAGGCCGCCGTCGGCTCCCTCACGGAGCCACTCGACGTGCTGCAGGGACTCATTGACGCCACCGCGTCCGAATACCTCTCGCAGAGCGACCAGAACCTCATGATGATGCCCGACAGCCCGGCGTTGTGGGTCGCCATGGAGGGCGAGACACTCTTCCATGAGCCGCGCGGTCCGAACAACGTGTCCCTCGAGGAATGCGACTTCGGCAAAGGTCCTGGGGTCTTGGAAGGGGCCTACGTCGAGCTGCCGCGTTATTTCGAAGACACCGGCAAGGTGATGGACCTCGAGACGCGCTTGGTCCACTGCTTGGTCACGTTGCAGGGCTTTGACCCTGAAGACCCCGCCGTCACGCAGCGGCACGGCAGCGACTCCGACCAGATGAAGCTGCAGACCTACATCGCCAGTCTCTCGAGCGGCTTCGCTTGGAACCCGCCCATGGACCACCCGCTGGAGAAGGCCATGCGCGATGCCGGCAAAGTCCTGTTCTATCGGCGCGCAGGCAAGGCCGACTTCAGCTGCAATACCTGCCACGGCAACACCGGCCTACGTGTCCGAGCCTCTCATCTCCCCAACAAGAATGTCCCGGACGAGTGGACCAAGGCCATTTCGTGGCCGGCGTTCCGTGTCGGCCACGACCAGGTTCGCAGCACACAACACCGCGTCCGCGGCTGTTACTGGCAGATGCGCCAAGCCGCACCAGTAGCGGGCTCTGATGGCAGTATCGCGCTCATCAGCTACTGGACCGACGCCGCCCGCGGCGCACCGGCCATCCTGCCTGACATGAAGCGCTGATCATCGATGCACACAGGAGAAGTTCCAATGATGTCCAAGCAGCACGTTGCGTCGATCATTGCGTTCGGCCTCGCCGCACTGTCAACGTCCCTAGGCTCGGTCGTCGCCGACGAGGTCGACTACACCAAGATGACCCCTGAAGAGATGGCTGAGTACCTCATCTTCGAATCCGGTAGCTACAAGCTCGATCAAGAGGTCCAGGAAGGTGGGACCACCCGCCAACGCATGGTGCAAGACGAGGTGCAGAAGGCCTGCTCCGTCATCGGCGGTTCTCCGCCAGACGTGGATACCCTCGCGAAGATCAGTAAGGAAGCGCGCGAGAGCATCGTTTATCCGGAAGACGGCCTCAAGCTCGGCGACTGGAAGCGCGGCCGGGAGCTGGCGTGGTCCGGCTACGGGTATCGGGTCGGTCACAATGTGGATGACCACGAGACCAACGAGATCGGCGGCAACTGCTACAACTGCCATCAAATAGCAACGGATCGCGTCGGTGGTAGCATCGGCCCCAGCCTGACGGCGTACGGCAAGGTGCGCGGTGCCAGCGAGCCGATCATGAAATACACCTACGACGTGATCTACAACTCCCACGCCGCCTTCCCGTGCACCAACATGCCGAGGTTCGGCGCCACGGGCTACCTCGACCAGCAATCCATCGCCGACATCATGGCCTACCTGCTCGACCCGGAGTCACCGGTCAACGAGTAATCGCGGCACCAGCAGCCGCCGCGACTGGATCACCACGCTTTGGTCGACACCCAGTCGCGGCACGCCCTTTCCCCGGGTGCGGCCTCGTAATGAGGTCGCACGCAGTTGCGACCGGCAAGAATGCGTTCGCGCAGATGGACGAGTAGTACAAGCTCGCGCGGAGACGCAGAGGCGCAAAGGAAGAAAGAGCAGTCCTCGATGTTCCCAGCGCGCTTCTCTTCTCTTGCTCTTCTTCTCTGCGCCTTGGCGTCTCTGCGCGAGATATCTTTTTCGCGGCCGCGCACCCATCATTCTTCCAGCGCGTTGACGCAGCGGACGATTCCGTCTTTCATGAGCATGGCGCCGAAGTTGAGCAGTCGTCCGAGCTTGAGGCCGGTCAGGCGGAGATAGGTCTGGATCTGCTTGCGGTGCAGTGGCGTCAGATGCTCGACGGACTTGAGCTCCAGCAACACGTTGTCTTCGACGAAGGGATTGTGTCGTCTGCGTGACACGGCGCTTCCTGATGGACATTATGCTGCGACCGCACCCGTTTCCCCTCTCTCCTCCCCCTGCCAACGTCCGGCTAACGACGGTGTCCTGACGCCGCCGCCAGCATCGCGGACGCCGAGACAGGGTCATCTCATAGCAACCCTCAGACGACCTGGGCCGAATAGCCCTCCGCCTCGATCGCGGCAACCACGCCCTCTGGGTCGGCCTCTCCAATCACGGTCGCGTGACCCGACTCGAGGCTCACCTCCACCTGCTCCACGCCGGGGACACGCTGCGCCGCCTTGGTGACGGCACTCACGCAGTGCTGGCAGTTCATGCCGGTGACTTGGATCTGTATCATTCCGGGCTCTCGCCGAGGGTTTGATAGTACTGGCGGATGTCCTCGCCGATGGTGGCGGTGACCTTATAGAAGACCTCGTGGGGAATACGGATCGCGCCGTGACCGCTGTCCTCGCTGTGGGCACAGGTCTCGGAGATCAGCCGATAGAGATAATTCAACACGAAGCGCGGCTGTCGCAGTTTGTCGAGCGCGCCAAGCAACTCACTGCGGTGGATCGAATCATCGAACAGCCGGTCGAGGGGATACGGCTCACTCGGGTCGGCGCGGCAGATGCGCAGCCGGTCTGACATCACGTCAAACAGCTGCTTATCGCCCCAGCGGAAGGGATAGATGATCTTTTGCTTATCGAAACGGGCTATGTTGGCCTTCTCCGACGTGGCCTTGCGTACGGACTCATACAGCTGACGCGGCAGCAGCATCTTGAAGCTCAGGTGCGGATGCAGCTGCAGGATGCGGTTATTCCACAGGGGCCAAACGAAGGCCTCCATCTTGTCCCGGTCGCCGTTGATGAGCGAAGGCTCATCGACCTTGTCCATGACGACCACGATCTGCCGGTAGCCGAGCGCCAACACGCACTCGATGAACTTGGTCAAGAAGAGTCGCCGCACATCGTCGTCGTTGCGCCAGCCCTTGCGCTTCACGTCTTGGTCCTTGAGATACCCGCGGGGGATGACCCGCAACGCACGCTCGACATCGCGTGCATCCCGATCGCGGACCACGATCTCCCGCTCTGCGGAATGAGCGACACCGCTATAAAACATCGAGGCACTGAGCGGCCCCAGTCCAAGCGTGAACACGCCGCCCAAGAGGCCCTTGATGCCGCGTCCCATGCGCTTGAAGACGCCGCGTCGGAGCAATTTCCGACTCAATGCGGAAATAATGCGATTGTAGCGATCCGGCGGGCCGCTCACGTAAAAGGCCATCAGCATCATCAGGTCGTGACGCTGATAACGCTCGAGGCGCTCCAAGGGCAGATCGGTTTCCTTGAGCTCAGATAGCAGGGCCTCCATGCCGCAGACGAGAATGGCATCCAGATGCTGAGCCAGGCCAAAATCCTTGAGCGTCACCGGCGTTGTGCGGTTGCGCTCCTGCTCCAGCTTGCGCTTGAAGGCCTCGAGAAAGCCATTGAAGTCGTCATAGCCAAGCAGCAGGATGCGCTCATTATGGCCGCTGTTGAAATGGCCAATATTCTTTTCCAACGCCAGCCTGAGCGCGGACTTCCCACTGCCCTTGACGCCGAAGATCATCGAGGTCCCGCAGCCCGGCGGGTCACCGAAGAACTTGTCCCAAGCCTGATGGTTGAAGGTGTAACCGGACTCGTTGACCAGGTCCTCAAACACCTTGTCGTTCTGCGCCTCCTCCTCGATGAAGGGATTGCGGACAAGGCCGTGCGACCTCAGGAATTGCGCCATCGCAATAGACATGAAGAGACCTTTGTGGACCCGGGCGGGACCGGGATGATGTGTAGACGCTCAGAGTTTTGGTGAATGCTCAACCAAAATAAAGACGAGCACCGCCAGCGAGGCGACCATGGTGATCACTTTCGGGAGCAGCGGCTTCGAGGAAAAGCGATGGAGCTTATGCTTGAGGTCGCAGATGAAACCGCCTTCGCGTGCGTTGCGTTGTTGGCAAAGCCGCAGCGCGTAACGCGCGAGGATTCGACGCACAAGGTCGAAGCCGGAGAATAAGAAAATGGCAAGCGCCAGCAGCGCCGTCAAACCAAACAGCCAATTCGTTAAGGCCGCCATAGTGAAGTCAATCCTAGTTGCATGGTCCGGATAACTGCGGGGCGCGCCAGCCGACAGGCCTTGGTCACGCAATCCTGCCACAGCCACAGGACGGTGTCTCCTCGATCACGGCCCAGGCACTGGCTCAACAACACGCCAACACCGAGCCGCGATCCCAGGCTCAGCACGCCCGCGCCGGCGCGACGACGCCGCAAGGGAGCATCGCTCCGGGACCCAACGAGCACGGCTGGCCACCCCCACATTATCGCAGAGGTACCGCAGCGCGGGGAGGGAAATGCCACCCGCCGACCGTGCCGGCGCCGACAGGGGTCGTCGCCAGTGCGCCGGCTGGGGCCTCGCCGAAGGCGTTGGTGTCGACCGCCGGCCAGGACGGACAACCCATCGGCGTCCCCCCCTAGGGAGACACCGATTGATTGGCCATCCTGGCCAAAAATCGGACGCGTCCTGCCCCGCACGGGAAACGCCAATCAATCAGTGTTCCCCTAGAGCGACCGCCCCATCATCAACGCGTCTTCGAGCCGCGACGGGTTCGCCGCGCCGCCCGGATAGTAGCCCTTGCGGATGCCGATCTCATCGAAGCCCTCGTTGCGATAGAGCGCAATGGCTCCGGTGTTGGACAACCGCACCTCCAGGAAGGCCGAGTCGGCCTGTTGCCGACGCGCCAGCGCGAGCAGCCGGCGCAGCATGCGCCGGCCGATGCCGAGGCGCTGAAACAGCGGGTGGATGCAGAGATTCAGCAAATGGCACTCACCGGCCGCCACCGACATGATGCCATGGCCCACAACCATCTCCTGCGCCTCTGCCACCAGGCAGCAATAGCGCACGCGCAAACAGTCACGAAAAATGCCCTCCGACCAGGGTGCGTCGTAGCCGGCACGCTCGCACGCAAGCACGGCAGGCACATCGTCGTCGCGCATCGCACGCAGCGCAACGGCTATGTCTCTGGGCACGGCGACCATGGCGGCTTCTTACCGGGCTCACAGGAAAAAAGCAAAAGGACCTGAGCGGAAGGGCCTAAGTGGAAGGGGCTAGGGGCTAGCGAGGCGATGCCTCAGACCGACGAGCGGTTGGGGCGCCGGCAGCCAGTGGGTTGTTCACTGGCCAGGGCCGAGGGCCAAGGGCCTAGGGCCAAGGCGCGGACGCACCTTCCTGGCATCAGCCGTTGCGCCTCGGCCCTCGGCGCTCGGCCCTTCCCCCTTGCCCTCGCCTGGCGCATCACGCAGCGCCTGCGGCCATCCCACTCACTCAAACCTTGGCGTGCGGCTCCTCCTCGCGACGCCAAGCCAAGCCCCCCTTTGCACACCCAAGCGTCAATGCTCTGCATGGAGCCTTTTCTAGCCTGGCTGACGCGGATCATGCCCGGCGGCGATTATCGCCCGCCCTTGGACTTGGATCAGTGGCCCCAGGGGCCGTTGCGGATATAGTCGAACCCCATGACCCGGCCAACGGGACCTCGCCGCCGTCACCCCGGCCTGCCCCCGAGCGGGGTGCCGGCGCGGCCCCAGCGGGGCACCCATTGCGCCACCAACGCGCTCCCGATGCGCCCCTCATGCACCTGAGCGCGCGGGACCTCGCGCCGGCCCAACCCCCACCCAGCCACACCTTGCAGCCACCCACAATCGCGGGAAGTATCCATGTCGCAGCAGCAAATGGTCACCCTCGACGGCAACGAAGCCGCCGCCTACGTCGCGCACATGACCAACGAGGTCATTGCCATCTACCCCATCACACCGGCCTCGAACATGGGTGAGTGGTCGGACGAGTGGTCGTCCCTCGGCATCAAAAACCTCTGGGGCGCGGTGCCCGAAGTGATCGAGATGCAGAGCGAGGCCGGCGCCGTCGCCACGCTGCACGGGGCGCTGCAGGCCGGCTCCCTATCCACCACCTTCACGGCCTCGCAGGGCCTGCTGCTGATGATCCCGACCATGTACAAGGTCGCCGGCGAGCTCACGCCGACGGTGCTGCATGTCTCGGCGCGCTCGCTGGCGGCGCAGGGGCTATCCATCTTTGGCGACCACTCCGACGTCATGTCCTGCCGCGCCACCGGCTATGCCATGTTTTGTTCGGCGTCGGTGCAGGAGATCATGGACTTCGCGCTCATCGCCCAGGCGGCCACGCTGGAGAGCCGGGTGCCCTTCCTGCACTTCTTCGACGGCTTCCGCTCCTCGCACGAGGTCAACAAGATCGACAAGCTGCCCGTCGAGACCATCCGCGCGATGATCGACGACTCACTGATCACAGCGCACCGCCAGCGGGCCATGAACCCGGACCATCCCGTCATCCGCGGGACCTCGCAGAACCCGGACGTCTACTTCCAGGGCCGGGAGACGGTCAACCCCTTCTACGCGGCGGTACCGGACATCGTGCAGGCGCAGATGGACAAGCTCGCCAAGCTCACCGGGCGCCAGTACAAGCTCTTCGAATACGTGGGCGCGCCGGACGCCGAGCGCGTTGTCATCCTTATGGGCTCCGGTATCGGCGCTGCCGAGGAGGCGGTGCAGCACCTCGCGGACCACGGTGAGAAGGTCGGTCTGATCAAGGTCCGCCTGTTCCGCCCCTTCAGCCCGGCATTACTGCTCGCCGCGCTGCCCGTCACCACGCAGAAACTCGCTGTACTGGACCGCTGCAAGGAGCCCGGCGCCAACGGCGAGCCCATGTACCTGGACGTGGTCACCGCCCTCGCCGAGGCCGTCGCCGACGGCAACATGGCGACCATGCCGCGGGTGGTGGGCGGGCGCTACGGGCTCTCGTCCAAGGAGTTCACCCCAGGAATGGTCAAGGCCGTGCTGGACGAGCTCAGCAAAGACAAGCCGAAGAACAAGTTCACCCTTGGCATCATCGACGACGTGAGCCACACCAGCCTCGACTGGGACAAGGACTTCACGCCGGATGCCGCCGCCGGCGTCACCGAATGCGTATTCTACGGCCTGGGCTCCGACGGCACCGTGTCGGCCAATAAGAACAGCATTAAGATCATCGCCGAGGAGACCCCGAACTACGGCCAGGGCTACTTCGAGTACGACTCCAAGAAGGCCGGTGCCGTGACGGTGTCGCATCTGCGCTTCGGCCCGAAGCCCATCAACAGCACCTACCTCATCGGCGAGAACGAAGCGAGCTTCGTCGCCTGCCACCAGCCGACCTTCCTCACCCGCTACGACATGCTGGAGAAGGCCAAGCCGGGGGCGACCTTCCTGCTCAACTCGCCGACACCGCCGGACAAGGTTTGGGACGAGTGTCCCAAGTCCATGCAGCAGCAGATCATCGACAAGGGCATCAGCTTCTACGTCATCGACGCCTACAGCATCGCCGAGAAGACCGGCATGGGCAGGCGCATCAACACCATCATGCAGACGTGCTTCTTCGCCATCTCCGGCATCCTGCCGAAGGACGAGGCCATCGAGCATATCAAGCAGGCAGTGAAGAAGACCTACGGCAAGAAGGGCCAGAAACTGCTGGACCGCAACTATGCCGCCATCGATGCGACGCTGGCCGGCCTGCAACAGGTGCAGGTGCCGGGGCAGGTGTCCAGCAGCTTCGAGCGCCCGGCGGTGGTGCCGGCGGATGCGCCGGACTTCGTGCAGCGCGTCACTGCCACGCTCATCGCCGGGCGCGGCAACGAGCTCCCGGTGAGTCTGATGCCGCCCGACGGCACCTGGCCCACCGGCACCACACGCTTCGAGAAGCGCAACATCGCCCTGGAGCTGCCGAAGTGGGAGGAAGACCTCTGCACCCAATGCGGCAAGTGCCCGCTGGTCTGCCCGCACGCGGCCATCCGCGCCAAGGTCTTCCCCGCCGCAATGACCGAGAACGCCCCCGGCGACTTCCTGCATGCCAAGATCAAGGGCAAGGATTTCCCGGAGGACTACCGGATTGCGTATCAAATTGCACCGGATGACTGCACCGGCTGCGGCCTGTGCGTGGAGGTCTGCCCCATCCGCGACCGCAAAGACCCCAAGCGCAAGGCGCTGAACATGCTCCCCGCCGAGGAGCGCCACGACATCGAACAGCCGAACTGGGACTTCTTCTTGAGCCTGCCGGAGTACGACCGCACCAAGCTCGACGGCCATAAGATCAAGCACGCGATGATGCTGCAGCCGCTGTTCGAGTTCTCCGGCGCCTGCGTCGGCTGCGGCGAGACGCCCTACGTGAAGCTCGCCACGCAGCTCTTCGGCGACCGCATGCTCATCGGCAACGCCACCGGCTGCTCCAGCATCTACGGCGGCAACCTGCCCACCACGCCCTACACCACGGACCCCGAGGGCCGCGGCCCTACCTGGAACAACTCCCTGTTCGAAGACACCGCGGAGTTCGGGTTGGGCCTGCGCCTGGCCGTGGATGCCCAGGCCCAACAGGCCCGGCAGCTGGTGGCGGCGCTCGCGGACCAGATCGGCACCGACCTGGCCGACGGCCTGCTCAACGCCGACCAGACCAGCGAGGCCGGTATCCATGAGCAGCGCCAGCGCGTTGCCGCACTGAAAGACAAGCTCAAGTCCCTCAGTACGCCGGAGAGCTATACCCTGTCCGGGGTTTGCGAGCAGCTGGTGCGGCGCAGTGTGTGGATCGTCGGCGGCGACGGCTGGGCCTACGACATCGGCTACGGCGGCGTCGACCATGTGCTGTCCACTGGCCGCGACGTGAACCTGCTGGTGCTGGACACCGAGGTCTATTCCAACACCGGCGGGCAGAAGTCCAAGGCCACACCCATGGGCGCCGTGGCCAAGTTCGCCGCCGGCGGCAAGCCCACGTTCAAGAAGGATCTGGCCATGATGGCCATGGCCTACGAGAACGTCTATGTCGCCCAGGTCGCCTTCGG
>CAZGCI010000084.1:0-16636 GCA_964524185.1 uncultured Thiohalocapsa sp.
GTTATCGATCCTGTCAGTCGATGTCACTGATAGGTCTTGTATTTTAGTCAACTATTGCCGGCGCGCTTGACAGCCGCCGAGCGCGCACTAGGATCGCCGCGGTTTGTCCACTTTCCATCACCCTGCGAGGGTATGCGGCATGAGTCAGATTCATTTCATCGGCGGCAAGAAGGGCGGCGTCGGCAAATCGGTGCTGGCGCGGCTGTTGGCGCAGTATCTCATCGACCGGGAGCTGCCCTTCCGCGCCTACGAGCAGTTCGACGCCGCCGGCGCGGCGTTGTTTGTCCGCTGGGTCACGCCGGCCGAGCACGCGGCGCCCGAGGTGCCGGGAGCCGGTCCGGCCTAGGGCCCGGATTCGGCCTCACCCCTGCCCCGCCGCGGTCGCCGGGCAAGGCGCCATGGACCACGCCACCCTCGCCAACCTGCGCGACCGCCATCCGGCCTGGCGGCTGCTGGCGTCGCCACACGCGCCGCTGGCGGCGAGCTTTCTGCATCGGGTCTTCGTGGCACCCAATGTGCGGTTGATGAGCGAGGCAGATCTCGCCGAGGCATTGGAGGATGCGCTCTATGTCCTGCGCGAGCAGCTGGGCGCCGAGGCCTATCCCAAGGACGCGCGGGCGTACCTGAACGACTGGGCGTCGCCCGACAAGGGCTGGCTGCGCAAGTTCTACAAGCCGGGTACGGATGAGGCCCAATTCGACCTGACCCCGGCCACCGAAAAGGCCATCGCCTGGCTGGCGTCGCTGACCGAGCGGCCCTTCGTCGGCACGGAGTCGCGCCTGCTCACGCTGTTCGCTTTGCTGGAGCAGATCGCTGCCGGCACCGAGGCCGATCCCGCAAGGCGTATCGCAGACCTGCGCAAGAAACGCGACGCGCTCGACGCGGAGATCGCCCGCGTCGAAGCGGGCGAGGTCCCGCTGCTGGACGACACCGCGATCAAGGACCGCTTCCTGCAGTTCCAGCAGCTGGCGCGCGAGCTGCTGGCCGACTTCCGCGAGGTCGAGCACAACTTCCGCAGCCTCGACCGCAAGGTGCGCGAAAAGATCGCGTTATGGGAGGGTGCCAAAGGCGCCCTGCTCGACGAGATCATGGGCGAGCACGATGCCATCGGCGACTCGGACCAAGGGCGCAGCTTCCGCGCGTTCTGGGATTTTCTGATGTCCAGTCGCCGGCAAGAAGAGCTCTCCGAGCGGCTCGATCAAATCCTCGCGCTGCCTCCCGTCGCGGCGCTCGACCCAGACCCGCGCACCCGCCGCGTGCATTACGACTGGTTGGAGGCCGGCGAGCACACGCAGCGCACGGTGGCGCAACTGTCCCAGCAGCTGCGCCGCTTTCTGGATGACCGGGCCTTTCTGGAGAACCGCCGCATCCTGGAGCTGCTGCACGGCATCGAAAGCAAGGCGCTGGCGCTGCGCGATGGCCCGCCGCCGGGCGTCGTGACGGCGATCGATGGGATGGGCGCCGACATCCGGTTGCCGCTGGAGCGTCCGCTTTACTCGCCGCGGGTGAAACCCCGCCTGGCCGGGCTCGTGCTGGATGCAGGTGATGCGGATATCGACACCGCACGGCTGTTCGATCAGATCGTCGTGGACAAGGCGCGCCTGCGCGCCAGCGTGCAGCGGGCCCTGCGCCACCGGCCCCAGGTCACGCTGCGGGCGTTGCTGGACGCCGAGCCCCTGCAACAGGGACTGGCCGAGCTGGTGGCCTATTTGGAGTTGGCCCACGGCGAAGATGCCGGCGCCTCCGGAGACGGCCTGCGGGCCATCGTCGATGAAGCGGTCGAAGAGCCGATCCGCTGGCAGGCGCGCGACGCAGACGGTGCGCCGGTGATGCGCGAGGCCCGGTTGCCGCGGGTGATCTTCACGCGCTGAGATTCGGCGCGTTCCCGCGTGGACGTCCGCATTCCGCCGCGGCCATCACGGGTATCTTCGGTTGAAGGCTCACGCAATGAGTCCGCCGAGGGCGCAGTATCCGAGGCCGGAAGCCACTACCCTATTGCCGATGACCGACACCGACCAAGTCACCCTCTCCGTCGACGGGGCTCCAGGCACCCCGTCGGTGCCCGAGTTGTCTCAGTTGCTGGTGCACCTGCTCAAGGGCGTGCTCTATCGCGAAGACGACGAGCGCCTGTGGGCAAGCCTGCTGCGCCTGCAGGCGCGCGTCCGGGAGCAGGCCGCAGTGCTGCTGCTGGACCTGGTGCTGGACGAGGCCGAAGGCTTCGCGTTCCTGAAGAGCCGCCCGGATCCGGACAACGCCGAAGGCGCGCCGCGCCTGCCGCGTCTCGTCGCGCGCCGGCCCCTGTCCTATCCCGTCAGCCTGATGCTGGCCCTGCTGCGCAAGCGCCTGGCGGAGTTCGACGCCGGCGGCGGCGACACCCGGCTGGTGCTTTCCCGCGAGGAGATCGCCGAGCTGATGCGGGTGTTCCTGCCCGACGGCACCAACGAGGCCCGGCTCGTGGACCAGGTGGACACGACGATCTCCAAGGTGGTCGAGCTGGGCTTTCTGCGCCGGCTCAAGCCCGCCGCGGGCAGCGGCCGGCAGGCGCAGCAGGACCGCGGCCACTTCGAGGTGCGGCGCATCCTCAAGGCCTTCGTCGACGCCCAGTGGCTGGCGGAGCTCGACGCGCGGCTGGAGACTTACCGAACGGCGCTTGCCGGCGCGCCGCAGACCAAGGAAGACCCGGATGCTTGAGGAACCGAACCTAGCGCTGGACTTCGTCGCCGACGACCGCCTGGTCGGCTTCCGCCTGGCGAGCCTGGAGGTGCTCAACTGGGGCACCTTCGACAAGCGTGTCTGGCGCTTCGCGCTCGACGGCCGCAATGGCCTGCTGACCGGCGACATCGGCTCCGGCAAGTCGACACTGGTGGATGCCGTGACGACCCTCTTGGTGCCCGCCCACCGCGTGGCCTACAACAAGGCGGCCGGTGCGGACGCGCGCGAGCGCAGCCTGCGCTCCTACGTGCTCGGCCACTACAAGAGCGAGCGCAACGAGGTCACCGGCAGCGCCCGTGCGGTCGCGCTGCGCGACGCCGCCAGCTACTCCGTCATCCTCGGCGTGTTTCGCAACCAAGCCTACGACCAGGCGGTGACGCTGGCCCAGGTGTTCTGGCTGAAGGACCCGCAGGGGCAGCCGGCGCGCCTGTTCGTCGCCGCCGAGCGGGCCTTGACCATCGCCGAGGATTTCGGGCTCAACGGCGGCGACATCACGGCCCTGCGCAAACATTTGCGCGGTGCACGCTGCGAGCTGTTCGACAGCTTTCCGCCCTACGGTGCCTGGCTGCGGCGGCGCTTCGGCATCGAGCACGAGCAGGCGCTGGAGCTGTTCCACCAGACGGTGTCGATGAAGTCCGTCGGTAACCTGACCGACTTCGTGCGCAGTCACATGCTGGAGCCCTTCGACGTGGGCGGTCGCATCGACGCCCTGATCCGTCACTTCGACGACCTGGACCGCGCCCACGAGGCCGTGCTCAAGGCCAAACGCCAGGTCGATCTGCTGACGCCCTTGGTTGCCGACGGCCGCCGCCACGCCGACCTCGCCGAGGAGATCCAGGGCTGGCGCGACGGGCGCGACGCGCTGCGGCCGTATTTCGCCAGGCTCAAGGGTGAGCTGCTGGACCGGCGCCTGGCGCTGCTGGCCCAAGACGCCGAGCGGCTGGATGCCCAAATCGAGCGATTCCGAGCGCAGCGCGAGTCCGAGCAGGCGGAGGTCGCCAACCTGGAGCGCGCCCTGCGCGACAACGGCGGCGACCGGCTGGAGCAGCTCGCTGCCGAGATCCGGCGCAAGCAGGAGGAGCAGGCCCAGCGCCGGCAGAAGGCCGAGCGCTATGCGAGCCTGCTCGGCCTGATCGACGAGCCGCCGCCGCAGGACGAGGCGGCATTTCTGGCCCAGCAACAGACCATCGGCGCCCGCGCCGAGTCCCTGCGCGAGCGTATCGCGGACCTGGACAACCGCGAGCGCGAGGAGGACTTCGCCTTCCGCAAGGGCCGCGAGGAGCACGCCGCGCTGTCCGAGGAGATCGACAGCCTCAAGCGCCGCAAGAGCAATATCGATAGCGCGCAAATCCGCATCCGCGCCGCCCTCTGCGAGGCCCTATCGATCGACGAAGACGAGCTGCCCTTCGCCGGCGAGCTGATCCAGGTGCGCGAGGACGAGCGCGACTGGGAAGGCGCCGCTGAGCGGCTGCTGCGGGGCTTCGGCCTGTCCCTGCTGGTGCCCGACCCGCATTACAAGACCGTGTCGCAGTGGGTGGACCGCCAGCACCTGAAAGCGCGCCTGGTCTACTTCCACGTGCGGCCGAAGAAGGGCGCGCCCGGCGGGCAGTTGCACCCGCAATCGTTGGTCCGAAAGCTCGCCATCAAGCCGGACTCGGCCCATTACGAGTGGCTGGAGCAGGCGCTGCGCGGGCGCTTCGACGTCGCCTGCTGCGACAGCGCCGAGCAGTTCCGCCGCGAGGCCCGCGCCATCACCCGCGCCGGGCAGATCAAGGACCCGAGCGGGCGCCACGAGAAGGACGACCGCCACCGCATCGACGACCGCGGCCGCTACGTACTGGGCTGGAGCAACGCCGACAAGCTGCGCGCGCTGCTCGACCAACGCGAGCAGTTGGAAGCGCGCCTGGCGATGCTGGGTCAGCGTATGTCCGAGATCCAGCAGGCGCGCAAGCAGTTGCAGGACCGGCTGCAGGCGCTCGACAAGCTGGAGGAATTCACCCGCTACGCCGAGATCGACTGGCAGAGCCTCGCCCGCGAGATCGCCGCGCTCGCGGACGAGCGCGCGCGCCTGGAGGCCGCGTCCGACACCCTGCAGGAGCTGGGCCGGCAGTTGCAGACCGCGCGGGAACGGCTGCGCGAGGCCGATACCAAGCTGACCGAGACCCTCGGCAAGCGCGGCGAGGTCAAGAGCAAGGTGGAGGCAGCCGAGGCCCTGCGGGCGCAGGCGCAAGCCATCGCCGACGCCGACCCGCTGGACGAGGTCCGGACCGCGCGTCTGGACGGCTGGCGCGCCGAGGCCCTCGGCGAGCATCAGCTGAGCGTGGAGTCCTGCGACAACCGTGAGCAGGAGCTGCGCAAGTGGCTGCAGGAGCGCATCGACGCCGAGGATCACAAGCTCAAGCGACTCAACGAAAAGATCATCAGGGCCATGGCCGCCTACAAAGACGAGTTCAAGGCCGAAACCGTCGAGATGGATGTGAGCCTGGCGGCGCTCGGCGAATACGAGCGCATGCTGGACGGGCTGCAGCGCGATGACCTGCCGCGCTTCGAGGCCCGCTTCAAGGAGCTGCTCAACGTCAACACCATCAACGAGATCGCCAACTTCAACGCCCAGCTCGCGCGCGAGCGCGAGACCATTCGCGAGCGCGTCGACGTCATCAACCGCTCGCTGGAGGCCATCGACTACAACCCGGGGCGGTTCATCAAGCTGGTGGCGCAGCCGAGCCCCGACGCCGAGATCCGGGACTTTCAGCAGGACCTGCGCGCCTGCACCGAGGGCGCGTTGACGGGCTCCAACGACGAGCAGTATTCGGAGTCCAAGTTTCTGCAGGTCAAGGCCATCATCGACCGCTTCCGGGGCCGCGAGGGCCTGTCCGACGCTGACAAGCGCTGGACCATCAAGGTCACCGACGTGCGCAACTGGTTCCTGTTCTCGGCCAGCGAGCGCTGGCGCGAAGACGGCGCCGAGCACGAGCACTACTCGGACTCCGGCGGCAAGTCCGGCGGCCAGAAGGAAAAGCTGGCCTACACCGTGCTGGCCGCGAGCCTCGCGTACCAGTTCGGCCTGGAATGGGGCGCGGTGCGCTCGCGTTCCTTCCGCTTCGTCGTCATCGACGAGGCCTTTGGGCGCGGCTCCGACGAATCGGCCCAGTATGGGCTGCGCCTATTCCGGCAGCTCAACCTGCAACTGCTCATCGTCACGCCGCTGCAGAAGATCCACATCATCGAGCCCTTCGTCTCCAGCGTTGGCTTCGTGCACAACGAGGCCGGGCGCGACTCGCGGCTGCGCTGCCTGAGCATCGAGGAATACCGGGCACAGAAGGCCGCGCTGGCCGCTGCCGGGTCGTGAGCTGGACCACGCCGGCCGACCTGCGTGCACAGGTGCAGCGCCTGTGGGATCGGGGCGAGCTGCTGCGCGCCTGCGTGTCGGACTGCACCGACTGGCCGCTGCGCCTGACCTTCAAGACCCCCGCCGCCGCCGATCTGGCGGATCGCTTCCAGGCGGTGCGCGACTGGGTCAGCGCGGTGGCCGACACACCGCGGGTGCGGCTCGACTGGCGCGAACGGGCGCATCGTGTCCAAGGCAGGCAGCGGATACCGGCCGCCGCATGGGTCGACTCGCTGGACGACGCCTTGGCCATGATCGGGCAGACCCGCGCGGCCGAGCGCTACAAGGCGCTCTGGCGGCAGACCGCCGCCGAGCAGCCGGCACTGTTGGCCTGGCTGAGCAGGCGGCCGCTGCAGACGCTGGGCTTGGCCGATCGTTGGGGGCGTCTGCTCGCCGTCGTCGCCTGGCTCAAGGCCCATCCGCGCCCCGGCCTTTATCTGCGCCAGGTCGACATACCGGGCGTCGACAGCAAATTCATCGAGTCCCACCGGGGCGTGCTGGCCGAGTGGCTCGACCTCGCCTTGCCGCCCGAGGTCATCGACGACGCGTTTACCGGCACAGCCGGATTCGCCCGCCGCTATGGTTTCCTGGACAAGCCGGCCCGCATCCGCTTTCGGCTGCTCGACCCCGGCCTGCCGAGCCTGCCGGGCTGTTGCGGCCTCGCCGACATCACCCTCGACGCGCCGAGCTTCGCCGCCCTCGCGCTGTCGGTCGACAGGGTGTTCATCACCGAAAACGAGACCAACTTCCTCGCCTTCCCGCGGGCGGCAAACGCCGTCGTCGTCTTCGGCGCCGGCTACGGCTGGGAGTCCCTGGCCCCTGCCTTGTGGCTGCAGCACTGCGACCTTTACTATTGGGGCGACATCGATACCCACGGCTTCGTCATCCTCGACCGGCTGCGCGGGCATTTTCCCCACGCCGCCTCGTTCCTGATGGACCGCCGGACGCTCCTCGCCCACCGCGCGCACTGGGGCGAGGAGCTCGAGCCCGCACGCCACGACCTGGCCCGACTCACCGCCGAAGAGTCCGCCCTCTACGACGAACTGCGGTGCGACCGCATCCGCCCCGGCCTGCGGCTGGAGCAGGAGCGTATCGGTTATGGCTGGCTGCAGCAGGGCCTAAATCACTTGCCGGCGCCAAATGCTTGCGGATGAGTCAAGTCCGAGGCGTCCCGGCCGCCGGATAACGCCGAGGCGTCGCCGTGTCCTTTTGGGGTTCTCGGCGCATACCTCTGTCCACCCCTGTACTTATCGCGGAGTGCGAGCTGAAAGACGATCCGGTCGCGGCGGTCGAACGGCTCGCGACCCAACTGACGGGCGTCGGCGAGCAGCTCGATGCCGTAGCGGATCTCGGCGAAGGTGACGGGGCTGACGTAGAGTTGGTGCAGCGGCTGGGCGGCGAGGAAGTCGATCACCGCGGGCGCTGGCTGCTTGCGCCGCAGCTCGGGCAGGGGCACGGCCTTCTCGTTGCCGTTGACGGTGGCATGTTGGGGGCCGGCCTCGCTGACAAGTCGGACGAGCTCGCTGAAGCGGGCCTTGGCGTCGTGGAGCTTCCAGGGGCCGGGCGGCTGTGCTGTGCGGGCAGGTGATTCGTTCATGGTAGGCGTCTAGGATCTGGTCAGCATGACTAGATCCTAGACGGCATCTACGCCCCTGCAAGCTCTTGGGTTTACGGAGGCGGTTCTCCTGCTGGCGCACGTCGATCAGCCGCTGCGAGCCGGCGTCGATCAGGCCCCGCTCATGAACATCTGCATCATGAGCTTGTTGAGGCGGCCGACGAAGGCCGCCGGGTCGTCGAGCTGGCCGCCCTCGGCAAGCTGGGCCTGGTCGAACAGGATCATGCCGAGATCATCGAACTTGGCCTGATTGCTCTCCGCCTCCAGGCGCTTCACCAGCGGGTGATCCAGGTTGACCTCCAGCGTCGGCTTCATGTCCGGGGCCTCCTGGCCTACGGCCTTGAGCACCCGGGCGAGGTTGGCGCTCATGTCGTGCTCGCCGACGACGATGCAGGCGGGCGAATCCACCAGACGCGTTGAGACGCGGACCTCGTTGACCCGCTCGCTGAGTGACGTCTTGAGCCGCTTCAGCAGGTCGCCGTGCTCCTTCTCGGCCTGCTCGGCCTTTTCCTTATCTTCCTTGTCCGCCAGGTCGCCGAGGTCCAGCTTGCCCTTGGTGACCGACTGCAGGTGCTTGCCCTGGTACTCGTGCAGGTGGCTCACCAGCCACTCATCCACGCGGTCGGAGAGCAGCAGTACCTCCACGCCCTTCTTGCGGAAGACCTCCAGGTGCGGGCTGTGGCGGGCGGCGGCGGGGCTGTCCGCGGTGATGTAGTAGATGTCCTTCTGGCCCTCCTGCATGCGCTCGATGTAGGCATCCAGGGAGACGTTCTGGGTGTCGTCGTCGTTGTGCGTGCTGGCGAAGCGCAGCAGGCCGCCGATGCGCTCGCGGTTCTGGAAGTCTTCCGCCGGGCCTTCCTTGATGACGCGGCCAAACTCGTTCCAGAAGGTCTGGTACTTCTCGGGCTCGTCCTTGGCGGTGGACTCCAGCAGGGAGAGTACGCGCTTGACGTTGGCGCCGCGGATGGTGTCGATCTTGCGGTTGTGCTGCAGGATCTCGCGGGAGACGTTCAGCGGCAGGTCGTCGGAATCCACGACGCCCTTCACGAACCGCAGCCAGTGCGGCATCAGCTTGTCGGCTTCGTCCATGATGAAGACGCGCTTCACGTAGAGCTTGACCCCGTGCTTCTGCTCGCGGTCCCAGAGGTCCCAGGGGGCCCGCTTGGGCAGGTAAAGGAGCGCGGTGTACTCGTTGCTGCCCTCCACCCGGTTGTGCGCCCAGGCCAGCGGCTCCTCGAAGTCGTGGGAGATGTGCTTATAGAAGGCGTTGTAGTCGTCGTCCGAGAGGTCTGCCTTGTTGCGCATCCAGAGCGCGGTGCCCTTGTTGACCTGCTCGAATTCGGGCGCCTTGGCTTGCTGGTCCTTATCTTCGTCCGCGTCACCGCCGAAGTCCTCCTTCTCCATCTCCACCGGCATTGCGATGTGGTCGGAGAATTTGCCGATGATGGTGCGCAGCCGCCAGGGGTCCAGAAAGTCCTTCTCGTCGTCTTTGAGGTGCAGGATGACATCCGTGCCGCGGCTCGGCTTCTCGAGGGTTTCCAGGGTGTAGCTGCCACGGCCGTCGGACTCCCAGCGCACGCCGTGCTCGGACGTCAGGCCCGCGCGGCGGGAGACAACGGTGACCTTATCGGCGACGATGAAGGCGGAGTAAAAGCCGACACCGAACTGGCCGATGAGCTCATCGCCGGGGGCTTTGCCCCGGTCTGCCTCGCCCTCGCCCGCCGCGCCTTGTGCGGCCCTCAGCGCTTCGGCGAATTGGCGGGTGCCAGAGCTGGCGATGCTGCCGATGGTGTCGATCATCTCCTGGCGGCTGATGCCGATGCCGTTGTCAGAGATGGTGACGGTGCCGGCGTCCTTGTCCAGGAGCACCCGCACGCGTAGGTTTGGGTCGTCTTCCAGCAGCTGCTCGTCGGTGAGGGACTCGAAGCGCAGCTTTTCAGCGGCGTCGGAGGCGTTGGAGATCAGCTCCCGCAGGAAGATCTCTTTGTTGGAGTAGAGCGAGCGGATGACCAGGTCCAAAACCTGGCTCACCTCGGCCTTGAAGTCTAGGGTTTCCTTATGGGCTTCGACGGTCATGGGTCTCTTGCCTGTGCTTGCTGTCGTGGTCGTGCGTCCGCGGGGCCGGCTGGAATACCTTAAACTGCCGAGCCAGCGCGGCGCGCCGGGCGCCGCAGTTTTGTAGGCATACCTGCGCGAATTCAAGGGGAATCAGGATGGCAAGCACCCAGGTCAGCACCACACCGTTCGAGGGGCAGACGCCAGGCACCTCCGGCCTGCGCAAGAAGGTCAGGACCTTTCAGCAGCCGCACTACCTGGAGAATTTCGTCCAGGCCATCTTCGATACGCAACGCGGGCTCGCCGGGGGCACGCTGGTGTTGGGCGGCGATGGGCGCTACTACAACCGCGACGCCATCCAGATCATCTTGCGCATGGCTGCAGCCAATGGTGTTGCGCAGGTCCTGGTGGGGCAGGGGGGTATCCTCTCCACGCCGGCGGCGTCGTGCGTCATCCGACACTACAAGGCGCAGGGCGGCATGATTCTGTCCGCAAGCCACAACCCCGGTGGCCCGGACGAGGACTTCGGCATCAAGTTCAACATCGATGCCGGCGGCCCGGCGCCGGAGTCCGTGACCAATGCCATTGTGGAGCGCACCGGCAGCATCGATCGCTACTTGATCAGCGATGCCGGTCCGTTGGATCTCGACACCGTCGGCACGCAGCAGCTCGACGGCATGCAGGTCCAGGTGATCGATCCCGTCGCGGACTATGCCGCGCTGATGGAGGCGCTGTTCGACTTCAACGCCATCCACCAGCTCTTCAACTCTGGCGGCTTCCGCATGTGCTTCGACGCCATGCACGCCGTCACCGGTCCCTATGCGATCGAGATCCTAGAGAATCGCCTGGGGGCCGAGCCCGGCACCGTCATCAACGGGAGGCCCCTGGAGGACTTCGGCGGCGGCCACCCGGACCCGAATTTGGTGCACGCACACGGGCTGGTGGAGCGCACCACGGGGGTGAGCGGACTGGACTTCGGCGCTGCATCGGACGGCGACGGCGATCGCAACATGATCCTGGGCCGGGACTTCTTCGTGACGCCGAGCGACAGCCTGGCGGTGCTGGCGGCCAACGCCCATCTCACCCCCGGGTACAAGCAGGGCATCGCTGGCATCGCGCGCTCCATGCCCACCAGCCAGGCGGCTGATCGCGTGGCGGACGCGCTCGGCGTGGAGTGCTACGAGACGCCGACGGGTTGGAAGTTCTTCGGCAACCTGCTCGATGCGGGTCGAATTACCCTCTGCGGTGAGGAGAGCTTCGGCACCGGGTCCAACCACGTGCGTGAGAAGGACGGCCTCTGGGCGGTGCTGTTCTGGCTGAATCTACTCGCGGTGCGCAAACAGTCCGTGGCACAGATCGTGCGTGAGCACTGGCGCCGGTTCGGGCGCAATTTCTACACGCGCCATGATTATGAGGCCGTGGATGCCACCGCCGCCGGCGAGCTGATGGATCACCTGCGCATCCTGCTGCCCGACTTACCCGGCAAGCGGCTCGGCGCGCTCACCGTCGCCTACGCCGACGACTTTAGCTACACGGACCCCGTCGACGGCAGCACGTCTGCGCACCAGGGCATCCGCGTGGGCTTCGAAGGCGGCTCGCGGATTGTATTTCGGCTATCCGGCACCGGCACCCAGGGCGCGACGCTGCGGGTCTATATCGAGCGCTATGAGCCGGACCCGTCGCGCCACGACCAAGGCGTGCAGGAAGCATTGGCGCCGCTGGTGGTCACCGCCCGGGAGCTGGCGCAAATCGAGGCGCGCACCGGCCGCGTCGAGCCCGATGTGATCACCTGAAGCGTCCAAGCGGACCAAGACCCTAATGTTTATGGCGTTGTAATTGACGCCGCGCACTGTAATGTGTCGTCCTGTCGGCGTTGGTCTCCCGTCCAACATTTGTCCATATCCACTGCCATAGGTGCACACCATGCCCAAAACCACACTCGCGCTCGCCACCGCTCTTTTGTTTGGCCTCATGCTGACCGTCGGCAACGCTGTCGCCGGCGACGGTAAGAGCTGCGGCGGCAAGAAGAAGGACGGCGACACCGCCATGATTGTGAGCCCGGCACAGCCCCTGGCTTAACAATCGGCCTAACAACCGGCTTACGAGCCCGCCTGCGGGCCGGACCCAAATCTAGCCTTTCTATCGAGCCGGTTGTCCTAGCCTGTTAGCCGGGCAGGCGCATCGGCGATCCGGCGGCGGCTGATATTCGTTCGTTTCGACGAAACGCGTCGGCCGGGCCACTACAGGGCCGGTTCGTCATGCCCCCCTCTTCGGGCACCTAAAAACCCTAGCGGCTTAGCCGCTAGGGTTTTTTTGTGTCTTCAGCGTATCTGCCGCGGGGCTTGTAGCAGGCAATGCCGCTGGGAATCGATGGTTTTTTTCAGGCGGATCGTCTAGGTTTTGCCCATTGTTTTCTGCCGATATGAGCAGACCTTGTCCAAACCGGCGGCATATCCTGCCGGGCCGATCCGACTGTTTCAGGAGGTCAGCCATGTCCCTGCGCCAATCTACCCTCGCCACCGCAATACTACTCGCCCTCGGACTCAACGCCGCCGCCATTGGGGAGGCCTTCGCTGGCGACGGCTGCGGTCGCATGCAAGCTCGTACAGGGACTGCGTACGGGCCAGCCGCGCTGCGGCCGGGGATGCCCTACGGAACTGCCGAGCAGAAGCGCGCTGCGCGGTTGCAAAACCACAGCATGGGCGCCTACTCCGCGCGGGCGATGCAGCCCACCGTGGGGCCCGCCATGTATTGGGGCTCCCAACCGGCCCGAATGATCAAGACCTCAACGGTTGAGGACGACGCCGCCACAGCTGACATTGTGGACATCGCTGTCGGCGCGGGCAGCTTCACGACCTTGGTCGCAGCCGTTCAGGCGGCCGGCCTGGTCGAGACCTTGAAGGGCGAGGGCCCGTTCACCGTCTTCGCCCCCACAGATGAGGCCTTTGCGAAAATCCCTGCAGACGACTTAGACGCACTGCTTGCCGACCAAGAAGCACTCACCGCCGTGCTCACCTACCACGTGGTGCCGGGCAAGGTCATGGCTGCGGACGTCGTGGAACTGGAAACGGCCGAAACGGTGCAGGGCGGCAGCGTCACCATCGACACCAGTGACGGCGTCAAAGTCGACGGGGCCACCGTGCTTAAGACCGATATCGAGGCGAGCAACGGCGTCATTCATGTCATCGACACCGTGCTCATGCCAAACTGACGCACGCGCCGGGCCAGGCCGCTCGTCACGTGCAGGTGGTGAGCACCAGCTGCCGGATAAACACGCTGTGGACACGCGTCCACAGCGTGTTTTTGTTTGGGGTTGACAATTGTCAATTTCGATCGCCTTTGGTTGGCGCTATCGTCTTTGACGATGATGCTTATTTGAACATCCCATTTTGCACCGGCGCCTCCTGCCCGCATCATGTGGCAGTCGGCGCGGGTCATCGCGTTCGACAGCCGAAAGTTTCACAACCTGGAGTCAAACCGCATGCTGCAAGATCGCACCGGCCAACCCGTTCCGCAGGTTACCTTCCGCACCCGGCAGGGGGCGGATTGGGTGGATGTCACCACCGATGAATTGTTCAAGGGCAAGACCGTCATCGTCTTCTCCCTGCCAGGCGCCTTCACGCCCACCTGCTCGTCGACCCACGTGCCGCGGTTCAACCAACTCGCGCCCGCCTTCAAGGCCCATGGCGTCGATGACATCATCTGCATGTCGGTCAACGACGCCTTTGTCATGAATGCCTGGCAGGAGGACGAGAACGCGCACAACCTGACCTTTATCCCGGACGGCAACGGCGAATTCACCGACGGCATGGGCCTGCTGGTGGACAAGGACGACCTAGGCTTCGGCAAGCGCTCCTGGCGCTACTCGATGCTGGTGAAGGACGGTGTCATCGACAAGATGTTCATCGAGCCGGAGGAGCCGGGCGACCCCTTCCACGTCTCCGATGCCGACACGATGTTCGCGTATGTCGCGCCGAGTGCCCAAAAACCGGCCGACATCACCGTGTTCACCCGCTCCGGCTGCCCCTTCTGCGCGAAGGCGAAGGGCATGCTCCACGACGCCGGTATGCAGTTCGAGGAACTGGTGCTGAACAAGGACTACACCGAAGAGACGCTGCGTGCCGTCGCCGGTGCCACCAGCGTGCCCCAGGTCTTCGTGAACGGCCAGAAGATTGGCGGCTCCGACGACCTTGAAAAGTGGATGGCGAGCCGCTGAGGCGATTGCCGGAAACTTGTATGCCAGATGATGCCGGCCGCTAGACGAAGGAGGGACATTGGCCTTCAAGGGCTGCTGGCGGGGGCATAGCAAGCCAAGGGAGCGCCAGCGCGAAGGCGAAGACGGGCGTTAGACAAATCAGATGGTATGGAAGTTGACGGAAATCTCCGAACGCGCCGCGAGCACGGACGGCAAGCCGTGGCGACCGTCGCGGCTGGCACGCGGGCGGGGCGCTCCTGCCCGCGTGCATTCCGACACCTGTTTCGAGACGCCCGGCGGCGAGCGCGGGCGGATCGGCTTTACGGGCTTCAGCGAAAGGCATGACCACGGACCTGCGGACGCCTTTGCGCTTGGCCGAACGCTCGAATGACCCCGCGGCTGCTGCGGCGGCCGCCACTCAACCATCCGGAGACCGGCCATGGACACCCATTTCGACCTCATCGCCATCGGCGGCGGCAGCGGCGGGCTCGCCGTGGCCGAAAAGGCCGCCGAGCACGGCAAACGCGCCGCTGTGATCGAGCGCCACAAGCTTGGCGGCACATGCGTCAACGTCGGTTGCGTTCCGAAGAAGATCATGTGGTACGCCGCCAACTTGGCAGAAGACGTGCGGCACGCGCCGGAGATGGGGATTCGGGCGAAGCTCGACGGCATCGACTGGCCGGCGTTGGTGGATGGGCGCGAAGGCTTTATCAACGGCATCCTCGACTACTGGAACGGTTACGTCGCAGGCGAGGGTATCGCCCACATCCAGGGTGAGGCGCGATTTGTGGATGCGCACACGGTAGAGGTGGATGGCACGCATTACTCCGCGGAGCACATCGTCATCGCCACCGGCGGACAGCCCATCGTGCCGCCCGTGCCGGGCCACGAGCTGGGAATCACCTCCGACGGTTTCTTTGCGCTGCGTGAGCAGCCGCAGCGGGTTTGCGTCGTCGGCGGCGGTTACATTGGCGTGGAGCTGGCGGGCGTGCTGCGCGCACTCGGCTCTGCGGTGACCGTGGTGGCGCTGGAGAGTCGTGTGTTGGAGACCTTCGACCCGCTCGTTAGCGAGACCATCGCCCATAACATGGCGCAGGACGGTATCGATCTGCAGCTGCCCTTCGCGGTAGGCTCCCTGGAGCAACGCGACGACGGTCTCGCGGTGCTCGACAAGGAACAGCAGGCGCTCACTGGCTTTGACACAGTGCTCTGGGCCGTGGGGCGACGTGCCAACACGAAGCACCTCGATCTGGACGCCGCCGGCGTCGAGGTCCTGCCGAATGGGGTCATCCCGACTGATGCCTTCCAGAACACCAATGTCGCCGGCGTCTATGCCCTGGGTGACGTCACCGGCCGCGCCCCGCTTACGCCGGTGGCCATTGCTGCGGGCCGACGCTTAGCAGATCGGCTGTTCAATGACCAGCCCAACCGGCGCCTGGACTACGAGAATATCCCGACCGTGGTGTTCGCACACCCGCCGGCGGGCGCCGTCGGCCTGACCGAGGCACAGGCGCGTGAATCTGGGCAAGCCGTGACCGTCTACCAGACGACCTTTCAGCCCATGCGCTATGCACTCAATCGCAAAGGTCCGCGCACGGCCATGAAGCTCGTCTGCGTTGGTGACGAAGAGCGCGTGGTGGGCATCCACATGGTGGGTGATGGCGTGGATGAGATGCTCCAGGGCTTTGCGGTGGCGCTGAAGATGGGCGCCACCAAGGCGCAGTTCGACGACACGGTGGCGATCCACCCCGTGAGCGCCGAGGAACTGGTCACGCTGAAGCAACCCCAGCCCAACGAGTAAGCCCCGGGGGGCCCAACGGCCCCCCTCCCCCCAGCCGCTTCCGATGGCTCCAAATGGCCCGGTCGACACCGCCCGATTGCGTGTCGTTCTGCCCCACAGTGCCAATGCCGGTGAGTCGTCTCGCCGCCTCGTGGGCTTAGCGTTGGCCGCTCACCTGTGCAGCGCCTCGCTTCCGCAGGGCTGAGAATTCCTGGTAGGCCACGGCAATGGGGATGGCGGCGCCGGTGTCCCTCGCCTCGGTGCCGGACACCGCCGTGTCCTGCCGGACGTTGATGCCGACCAGTTTGCCGTCCTCTGTGACCAGCGGACCACCGCTGCCGGCGGGCGGAATAGGGGCATCCGTCAGCAACCTGTCGCCGCGGCGCCCGCGATAGCTGCCCGGGATTATAGTGTCCGCGATGCCGTTCCGGCTGCCGATCGCGTAAACGCGCTGCAGCTCGGCTAGTCGTCCGTCCGCCAGGGGCTCGAGGTGAGGCGTCCGGTGGCCATGCAGGCGCAGCAGAGCCAGGTCATGACGGGGGCTCACGTCCACCAGCTCCGCCGTCAGGCGCTCGCCATCCTTGAGCTGAATCTCGAACTCGCGCTGCAGGAGTAAGGTGTTCTGTTTCTCCGCCAGCGCGCGCTGGCCTTGGCGGTGGGCGCGCAGGTGCTCGCGCAGCAGGCGCTGACCCCGATCGTTGCCGCCTGGATCGGAGAACCGATCACGCGGCAGGGACAAACGCCGTTCCAAGGCGGCCACCTCTTCCTGCAGCGCGCCCAGCGCTGCGCGCTCGTCGGCTCCCCAGTCCTCCTGGGGGCGCACCAAGTGGCGGTTGGTTATACCCAACCGATACAGGTTTTCGGGTGTCAATAGCTGCGGATGATCTCGAA
>CAZGCI010000085.1:0-16559 GCA_964524185.1 uncultured Thiohalocapsa sp.
GATTGATCCAGATGCCTTTCTTTGCATAGTCCGGGAAATTCGGGCTGAAGTGGCCATAGCTGTAGGCGACGGCGACGACATCCGGGCGTATGCCTTGGGTGAATCGCGCCTTGCCTTGGGCGGCGCCGACACGGGTCTCGATGCGGATCTCCTCGCCATCGGCGACGCCGAGCTCCTCGGCCAGCACCGGATTGATCAGTACGAAGTTGGAGTCGCTGTCACCGAGGGCGTTGAGGATCGGATTCTGCGCGGTGTTGCCGGCTTGGTTGCGGTACATGCGCTTGTAGGTCAAGAGGTAGACCGGGTAATCCTCGGCGTTCTTGTGCGGCGTCGGGGTGGCGTGCTCGATTAGCGGCAGCGGCGACATGGCGACGCGGTAGTAGTCGAGGTCGAGATTGGTGACCTTCTCCTTTTCGACCGTCTCCGCGATCTTGTTGAAGGAGGCGACCAATTGGTCCGCGTAGAGCTTCATCTTCGGCTGCTCCGGCGCCTTGAACTGCTTCTCGATGCCGCTCAGGTATCGATGTTCAGTGTCGACGTGTTTGCCGGTCAGGCCGTGCTCGATCGCGTAGTCGAACGGCAGGCCAGTGCGGTCTTCCCAGAGCACGGCGACCGCCTCCTTGGGGGTGTAGTCCGCCTTGTTCGGGTCGAACAGGACGTTTTTGTTCTTCCACTGCTTGTTCATGTTCTCGACATAGCTCTGCTGCATGTCGAGTCGCTTGGCCAGCTCCCACATGGTGCCGAAGGCGTCGTAGGGGATGTCGTAAGCGTTGACCAGCGGCTGGCGGATGGCGGTGTGTTTGCTATTCGGCGTCCAGCGGGTCGGCGCGAAGTGCCAGGACTCCAGATAGCTCAGGTCCGGCAGCACGATGTCGGCGAGGCTTGCGGTCTCGGTCAGCACCAAGTCGATGACCACGTTGTAGAGCTTGGCGTAGCCTTCCAGCTGCTTGGTTGCGTCTGCGGTCGAGAACACGCGGTTGGTCGCGTAGAAGATCTGCATCTCCGGCTGATACGGCAGACCGTAGGCCTGTGGGTCCAGCAGCGTGTGCGCCACCTGCTGACAGACGTTATGGGTGGCATGCGGGAAGTAAATGCTCTCCTGCAGGTCGACACGTTGCGGCGGATATTCGCACTTGGACGGCTCGAAATAGGCCGGCTTCTTGAATACGTCGTGGATGTGCAGCCCGCCGACGGCATCCTGGGCGCCGACCAGCATCATCACGATTTGCGCCGCGCGCCAATTCTGTGTGCCGTATTCCTTGGCCGCCAGTCCACGGAATGAATGGACCGCGACCGGCCGGTAACGCAGTTGGTGCCCATCGATGCGCGTTGTGGTGCCGATCATCGCGGCTTGGCCGAATTCCTGCGCCAGTGCACGGATGGTCTCGGCCGGGACGCCGGTGATCTCCTCGGCGCGCTCGGGCGTCACCTCGGCCAGGCTATCGATGAGCACCTGGAAGGCGGTGCGGGCCTCGGAGTTGCCGTAGGTCCCGGTCAGCGCCGGCACGACGCCCTCGGCCAGCGGACGCGCGCTCTCCGTCACCGTATCCCAGACCAAGGGCTGGCCGCTGGCGTCGTCGGTCTGGATGTGCCCATCGGTGGCGACCAGCTGCGGCGCGTTGGTATAGGTGAGCAGGAATTCTTCGTCGATCATGCCCTCGTCGATCAGGACCTTGGCCATTGCCAGCAGCATTGCCGCATCGGTGCCGGGGCGGATCGGCACCCATTGCTGGGCCTTGGCGCTGGTCTGGGAGAAGCGCGGCTCAATGGAGACCATCTTCATGCCGCGGGCCATGGCGTCGGTGGAGGCATGGTCGAGCCAGCGTGCCCACTGCTCGGCTTCGTAATAGCTGGCGCCGAAGTTCAGTAACAGGCGCGTGTGTTCCAGGTCCGGCAGGAAGTTGTGATAGCCCCAGGTCAGCTCGTCGGCGACGTGGCGGGCGGCCTCGCAGGTGGTCGTTCGATGGATCACATTCGGAGTGCCGAAGGCGGCGCACCAGGCCTTGGGGAACTGGTCACCCATCAGGTACTTGCCGTGACCGTGGTGCCAGATCAGCTTGCGCGGGTCCTCGGCACGGATCTTGGCCAGGCGTCCGGCGATCTCGTCGAAGGCCTCTTGCCAGGAAATCTCGACCCAGCCTGGGTCTTCCCCTATGCCCTTGTTCGGGTTGGTTCGCTTCAACGGCGCCTTGATGCGATAGGGGTTATAGGTATTGAAAGGGCCAGCGCCGCCCTTCGGGCAGATGCCGTGGTTGTAGAACTCGGCGATGTCCGGGTTCGGATAGACCGCGTGCATCACGCCATCGGTCAGCTTGATGCGCTGGCCGCAGAAGTTCACGCAATGGACGCAGATGGTGTTGACATAGCGCTCGCCGGACTCGACGGCGTTGGTCTCGTCGGTGGCGGCCTCGGTGGCCGCGTGCGCGATCGCCGGCAACTCGCCGCCGACACAAGCCGCGGCCGCGAGGGTGCCGGTGCTCTTGAGAAAGTCACGTCGAGTGACGAACATGCCGCAGTGCTCCTCGTCGGGTTGGTCGCGGTGCGATTTGCTTGTCTATTGCAGATCGCCAACGCGATTGGTCGCACGCCGGTTGTCAGGCGTGCGCTCAAAGCCAGACTGCAAAGCCGGTGCCAACCAACGCCTAGGCTGCCCGGGCCGCCAGGCGTGTTCGGCTACAACCCGCTGATCATGAGAGCGCCTTTTGCGCTTGACCGCTGCGTGCCGCGCGCGACAGCCGCAACCGCCGTTACTCGGGCCTGTTTCGAATTGGCCCCATTCCCGTAGAGAATGAAATGCATTCTCGCCGGCACCGTTACGCGTCGGTAACGACGCCCCTCTTTGCCAGCGCGCCAATGGCGTCGCTGGGCAAGTCGCCTCGCTTTGGGTTAGATTGGCTGCGATCCAATCGGAGGCCAGCCAGCCAAGCCCGGCCATGTGCCGGCGCTCGATAACAATGATCGCGACCCGAACGGCGCAGCCGTGGTTTGGCGCTCCCACGCCTGGGGGCTCCGAGCGCCGCATGCAGCGGCGGGATCGCGACGAGCGGAGGAGAGCAGCCTTGCAACCCGACGGTCGACCCGGTGTTCCGCCTCGTACTGGGCTTTGCCGAGCAGTAGCTCGGCTGCGTGGCTCCCTAGCGGCGCTCGCCGTGGCGTTGCTAGCCGGTCTCGCTGCCGGGTCCACGCCGGCGGCATCCGCGCAGTGGTCGGCCGCAGAGGCCACCGTGTCGCCGCCCTTGACCTTCGGCATCACGCCGGTATTCCTGGTCGGGCAGTCGCAGTTTCTGGATGGATTTGGCGCTTGGCTGGAGGCGCAGCTGCAGCGGCCGGTGCAGTTCGTGCGGCGCAAGAGTTACGCGGAAATCACCGATATGCTGATCGGTGGTGCGCTGGACGCGGCTTGGCTTTGCAGTTTCTCCTACGTCTTCAACCGCAGTGTGCTGCCGATCCTGGCGGTGCCGGTGTTCCGTGGCGAGCCCTACTACCAGTCCTACCTGATCGTCCCGGCGGACGACCAAAGTACGCAGGACTACGCTGATCTGGGTGGCAAGGTGTTCGGGTACGTCGAGCCGCGCTCGAATACCGGCTATCTCTATCCCAAGTTTGCGGTGCGGACGCTGGGCGAGGACCCAGAGCATTTCTTTCGCGAAACCTTCTTCACCTGGTCGCACCCGGATCTGGTCCATGCGGTGGCCGACCATTTCGCCGAGGCTGGCGGAGTCGACAGCTACATCTGGGAGACCCTGCGGTTGAGCGACCCGGCGCTGACTGCGCGCACCCGTGTCGTCAGCGGCTCTATCCGATTTGGCTTTCCACCGATCGTCGCCGGCACGCTCCTCGACGAAGCGGAGCAGCGTAAGCTCGCGCGGCTGCTGGTGACGATGCACCTGGATCCGGACGGGCGAGCCCTGCTCGGCCGGCTACATCTGGATCGCTTCCAGCTGCCGACCGAGGACCTCTACGACAGCATTCCACCGATGATTCAGTCGGTGATGCCGAGCGCTGAATAGTCGCAATGCCCGCCCTGAGCCTGCGGCTGCGGATCCCACTGGACATCAGTCTCGCGGTGCTGGTGACCGGGATTGCCATCGGCGGGGCTGTGCTCTGGCATGACTACCGCGCCCTCTTGGACGATCTGAGCGCCAGCACAGCGCGCCTGGCGGAGACGATCGCCCTGGCACTCGAGCCGGAGCTCGCGGTCGAGGATCGCTGGGGTGCGTATCTGACGCTGCGGGCGCTCTACGATGGCGTCGAGCCGTCTTGGTTGTCGCCCAGCTATGTGCTGGTGCTCGATGATGCCGGCTGCACGCTGGTCGCCAGCGATCCGGCCCGCTTTCCCATGGCGCTGCGGCCGTCCTTGGGGTTCGACGCTGCCGGCGCCGCTCCCGCACCGGGCGACAGCAGCCAGCAGACGCGCACGTTGATCCACGAGGGCTACGTCTATGGAATCCGGGCCCTCGGCGGGCTCGATCCTGCAGTAGGGACCTTGGTCCTGGCGTTCTCGAAACGCAATCTTTGGCCGCGTTTTCGCCGTTCTGCACTTCGGGTGTGGTTGGCTACCGGTATTGTCATGGCGCTGTTGCTGCCGATCGCCTGGTGGCGCGGCTGGCGGACGGCGGCGCCGTTGCGGGAGTTGGAGCAATGCGTCGCGCGGCTGGGCGATGTCGGCGATGTGCCGCTTGCTTGTCCACCCGGCCAGTGTGCCGACGAGCTCGCGCGGCTGCGCGCGCGCATCAAGCAGGTGGCGCAGGAGCTCAAGTCCAAACGCGCGCTGGAACTGCGCATGGGCGCCGCGGAGCGTCAGGCCGCGCTCGGCCGTCTGGCCGCCGGGGTTGCGCACGAGATCAACAATCCACTCGCAGGTATGATCACGGCGGTCGCCGCGCAGCGGCGCCATCCGCAAAACCAGGCACTGGCCGCCGAGACGCTGGCGTTGATCGAGCGCGGCCTGCAGCAGATTCGTCACGTGGTCGCGGGCCTCTTGGTCGAGGTCAAGGCGAAGTCGCGCCCCCTGCAGCCGCGCGATATCGACGATATCGCCGCGCTCATCGGCCCACAGGCGCGCGCGCGGGACCTGGTGCTGGATTGGGACAACCAAGTCCAGCAGGCGCTCCGGCTGCCGGCGGACGTCGTGCGTCAGATTCTGCTTAACCTGGCACTGAACGCGGTGGCGGCGACGCCGAGCGGCGGTCGCGTCCAGGTGTGCGCCGAGTATCGGCGCACGAGGGCGGTCGAGGGCGCACCGGCAGGCAGCGCGAGTTGCGACGCTTGCCTGTTGCTCACCATCACCAACACCGGCGCACCCATCCCGCCATCGCGCCTGGCGCGCCTGTTCGAGCCCTTCGGCGAGAGCGCCACCGGTGGCAGTGGTCTAGGGCTATGGGTCACGGATCAAGCCGTGCGCCAGCTCAACGGCACCATTGCTGTTGATTCCAAAGAGACAACGACCCGTTTCGAGGTCGCTTTACCCTGTGAGGAGGATGTATGACTGCACTTGTGGGAGGTGGCATTTGTCTCGTCGAAGACGATCCGATTTTGGGCCACGCGCTGCAGCGCTTTTTTCAACTCGATGCCTTGCCATGCGACTGGGTGCGCGGCATCAGCGCAGCCCGTAAGGCGCTGGCCCAGACCAACTACTGTGCGTTGATCAGCGACATCCGGCTCCCGGATGGCGACGGCGCCGCGTTCTTCCGCGCGTGTAAAGACCGCGGGGAGTCCTTGCCGCCGACGCTGTTCATCACCGGCTACGGCACCGTGCCGGAGGCCGTGGCCCTGCTGCAGGCGGGTGCGAGCGACTACATTACCAAGCCCTTCGAGCCCGATGAGTTGTTGGTGAAGCTGCGCCGCGCCTGCCCGCACTTGTTCACCCCCGATACCTCCGCCTCGGCGCAGCGGCTTGGAGGCTCCGCAGCGATGCGACGGATCGAGCAGTTGCTGCGCCGCGTTGCTCGGCATCGGGTGCCGGTGCTGATCACCGGCGAGTCCGGGGTCGGCAAGGAGCACGCCGCCCGCTTTCTACATCAGCAGCGCGCGGCCGATGCCGCTGTGCCGTTCATCGCGGTGAACTGCGCCGCGGTCCCGGGCGAACTATTCGAGGCCGAGCTGTTCGGCGCCGAACGCGGCGCCTTCACGGGCGCTGTCACCAGCCGGCGCGGCCTGTTCGAGCAGGCGGGCAGCGGTACGCTGTTTCTCGACGAAGTTGGCGAGCTGCCGTTGCCCCTCCAGGCCAAGCTGCTGCGCGTTGTGCAGGAGCGCAATTTTCGGCGCCTCGGCGGCAGCGACGAACTGTCTTGCGCGGCCCAATTGGTCTGGGCGACCAATCGCGATCTCGAACAGGCGGTGGCGGCAGGACACTTCCGCGAAGATCTGTACTACCGTATCAGTACCGTGCGTGTCGAGCTGCCGCCGTTGCGCGACCGACCGGAGGACATCCCCTGGTTCGCGGCGCGCTTTCTTGCCGACTTCGCGCGCGAGTACGACCGCGCCGTCAGGCTGAGTCCGAAGGCCGAGCATTGGCTTGCCGGCCGCCCTTGGCCTGGCAATGTCCGTGGATTGAAACAGGCGATCGAGCGGGCCGCGATCTTCAGCGAGACCGGTATCCTGGAGCCGGAGCATTTTCGCGCGCCGGAACAATTGCCGCTGGGGCCGGAGGCCGACCCGGCCAGCATGGGCCTACGCGATTACCTGGCCGATTGCGAGCGCTGGTACATCGAGCGCGCGCTGGAGCGCAGTCATGGCCGGGTCGGCGATACAGCGAGTTTGCTGGGTATCTCGCGCAAGGGCCTGTGGGAGCGCATGCAGAGACGCGGTATCAGGCGCGACGATTGTCTGTCGCCGGTCGCTCCGTCAGGCCTCTTGCAGGCAAAGTGACGCCTGATCGGCTGGTGACTGGTGTTGAGTCAGGTGTCTGTCGGCTCTCAGCGTCATCGACACCGCATCGAGCGCTTGCTCGAGGCTGCAAATCGGCCGCTGGTGGCCCCCTATCCCGACCGTGATGACATCACAGCGCAGTCCGATGCCGTCTTCGATTGCGTGGTCAAGAGTTACTTGAACCTAGAGCGACCGCCCATCGTTAGCCGATCATTGTGACGCGGCTTCGTGCGGCCCGCGCGCCGTCGCGGGCGGCGGCCGTTGTCGGCAGTAGCGCAGGTCAGGTGGTCCATGCCGCAGTCCGTACGATTCTGGCGCTGCTTGCTCCGCGGTCAGTGCCCGGTCGACAACAGTGCCTCGCTAGTGCTGATGGTGCTCGCCGGCGTTTGCCTCCTTCTGTTGGGTAGCGCTTGGGGTTGTCTGCATCCGCTCCCAGGGCGTGAAGCGGGCCTGCCAAGTCTCGCCGTCGGGAAAAGTGAGGGCAACCACGGCGCGCATGTCCGGGCCAACCTCAAAGGCGCCTTGTCCGTCCAGGCGACTGTCGCCGCTGGGGGTGAGGTCGATGGTCGCGCGCGAGCCGCTGAGGATGATGGCGCTGCCGCTCACCCCCTCGCTCGCCACCGGCGCGTCGCTATGGTCAGTCAGATAGACGTTGACCACGCCGTCTCCGAGCACGAGCTCGAAGTGATAGGGCCCGGCCATGCGCACTTGACCGCCATTGGGGGACGGCATCGCATCGAGTGTGGCGTCGTCGTGGGCGAACACGAAGGGGCTGAGGCTCAGTCCGAGGGTCAGCAGGGCTGCGACAGTCGGTCTCATGGGTTGTCTCCGGTGAGGTTGCATCGAGGTACAAGCGTGTCGGTTGCGCCGTTGTCGGGATTGGGGGTTATGCCGCGCCTGCGCTGAGCGTGTGCGGCTCGCCCTCGGGATTGCCGGCGGCGGCGAGCCGCTCGGCGGGTTGCTGACCCCACAGGTAAAACATCAACGGGGTCAGGATGGTGTCGAGCAGGGTGGAAGAGATCAGTCCCCCGAAGATGACCACCGCCACGGGGTAAAGGATCTCCTTACCCGGGGCCTCGGGGGCGAGCAGCAGCGGCAGCAGCGCGAGCACGGTGGTCAACGCCGTCATCAGTACCGGGGTGAGCCGGTCTAGGCTGCCCTCTGTAATCAGCGCGCGCCCGAACGGCCGTCCCTCTGCCGTCATCAGGTCCAGATAGCGATCGATCTTCAGAATGCCGTTCCTGGTGGCGATGCCGGTCAGGGTGACGAACCCCACCAGGCTCGCCACCGACAGGGTTTGGCCCGAGAGATGCAGCGCGATGACGCTGCCCACGAGGGCGAGCGGCACGTTGGCCATGACCATGAGCGACAGACGCGACGATCCGTAGCGGCTGTAGAGGATCAGGAAGATCAGTGACAGCGAAATCAGCGAGAGCAGGCCGATCAGCCGTGTGGCGGCCTCCTGGGCCTGGAACTGGCCCTCCAAGCTCAGGAAATAGCCCTCCGGTAAGGGCAGCTCGGCCATGGTCTGGCGCACCCCAGCCACCAGATTGCTCAGGTTGGTCCCGTCGCTGTTGGCGGAGACGACGATCCGGCGCCGGCCGTTGTCGCGGCTCACTTGGTTGGGGCCGTCGGTCTCCTCCACTGCCGCGATCATGCGCAGCGGCAGGTGGCCGCCCGGCGTCTCGATCAATAGGTCCCGCAGGCCCGCCGGCGTGCGGTCCGCCTCCGCCACCCGGATGACCACGCCGACGCGGCGGTTCTCCTCGATGATCTGTGCGACTTCCTTACCGCCCACCAGTGTGGCGAGTGCGTCGTTGACTGCCGCCGGGTTGAGGCCGAAAGCGGCGGCGCGGGCATAGTCCACCCGGACCTGGGCTTGGGGGATGCGCACCTGCTTCTCGACTTGTAGGTCGACCAAGCCGGGCAGCGCTGCGAGCCGCTGGCGCAGCTCCTCGGCCAGCCCACGTAGGGTGTCTAGGTCATCGCCGAAGACCTTGATGGCGATCTGGGCACGGATGCCCGAGAGCAGGTGATCCATGCGGTGCGCGATGGGCTGGCCTAGACTCACCGCGGCCGGCAGCGGGGCGAGGCGGGTGCGGAGGTCGGCGAGGATCGCCTCCCGGCTGCGCTCCGATGGTGATAGATCGACGTCGATCTCCGAGTAGTGCACCCCCTCGGCGTGCTCGTCGAGCTCCGCCCGGCCGGTGCGCCGTCCGGTCTTGATCACCTCGGGGACCTCTCGGATGACGGCCTCGGCGAGGGTCCCAACGCGGTTCGACTCCGCGAGCGAGCTGCCTGGGTTGAGCAGGACGTTGATCGTTAGCGTGCCCTCGTTGAAGGACGGCAGAAAGCTGCGCGGGAAGAAGGGCACTGTGGCGGCCGCCGCGGCCACCACGAGCAGCGCACTGCCCAGCAGCAGGCGGGCGTTGTTGTAGGACCAGCCGAGCACCCGCCGATCCGACGCCTTGAGCATCCGCACCAAGGGCCCGTCGCCGCGCTCCATGAGCCGGGCCCGCGGCAGTAGCCAGTAGCACAGCACCGGGGTCAGGGTAATCGAGACCAGCGTGCTTGCGATAATGGCGGTGATATAGGCGACGCCCAGCGGGGCAAACAGCCGTCCCTCGATGCCCGGCAAGGCGAAGAGGGGGACGAACACCAAGACGATGATCAGCGTGGAGTACAGGATGGCCGAGCGCACCTCCAAGGTCGCGTCGGCCACCACCCGCAGCACCACGGCCGCGCCGTCGCCCGAGCGCCGCCACTCGCGCAGGCGCCGCAGCACGTTCTCCACCCCCACCACTGCATCGTCCACCAGCTCGCCGATGGCGATGGCGAGCCCACCGAGGGTCATGGTGTTGATGGAAAGACCCAGCGCGTGGAAGACCAGCGTCGTGGCCACCAGGGAGACCGGTAAGGCCACCAGCGAGATCAGCGTCGTGCGCAGGTTCAGCAAAAAGAGCAGGAGCACCACGGCGACGATCAGCGCGGCGTCGCGCAGGGCCTCCTGCACGTTGCGAACCGAGGCCGAAATGAAGTCCGCCTGGCGAAACAAGACCTCGTGCCCCAACCTGTCTGGCGGCAGGCTGGCCCAGAGCGCATCCATGGCCGATTCCACCTCTTGGGTCAGGCTGACGGTATCCGCCTCGGGCTGCTTCTGCACCGACAGGATGACCGCGGGCTGGCCGTTGAAGCTGGCGTCCCCGCGCTTGACTGCAGCCGACCAATGCACGTCGGCCACCTGCCGAAGCAGCACCGGCGCCCCATCGCGTTCGGCGACGACGAGGTTGCGCAGGTCGTCCAGCTGGCTGGTTCGGGCGATGTTGCGGATCAGGTACTCCTCGGACTGCCTCTCGAGAAACCCGCCGCTGGTGTTGAGCGCGAAGCGGTGCGCCGCCGCTTCCAGCTCCGCGAGGCTAATGTCTAGATCGCCCATCGTGCGCACGTCCGGCGTGATCCGGGCTTGGCGCACCTCGCCGCCGATTGGGATCACCTGGGACACGCCAGGGATGGTGAGCAGCCGCGGCCGCACCAGCCAGTCGGCCAGGTCGCGGACCTCCATCGGCGTCACGGCGGCGTTCTCGGCGTAAAGGGCGATCAGCATGATCTCGCCCATGATCGAGGTCACCGGCCCCAGGTGCGGCACCACCCCCGCCGGAAGCTGCGTGCCGACCACGGCCAGGCGTTCTGCCACCTGCTGACGGTTCCGGTACAGGTCCGTCCCCCAGGCGAACTCCACGTAGACGATGGAGAGCCCGACGCCCGAGACCGAGCGCACCCGGGTGACCCCGGGCAAGCCTTTGACCGCCGCCTCCAATGGGAAGCTGACGAGCTGCTCCACCTCCTCGGGCGCCATGCCATCGGCCTCGGTCATCAAGGTGACCGTGGGCTTGTCGAGTGCCGGGAAGACGTCGATGGGCAGGCGCAGGGCCTGGTAGCTGCCGTAGCCGACCAGGACGAGGGCGGCGGCCAGGACCAGTAGGCGCTGGCGCAGACTCAAGATGACGATACGCTCGAACATCGTGTCGCCCTCAGCGGACCTGGTTGAGGAGAGAAGCGCCCTGACTCACCACCCGGTCGCCGACCGTGAGCCCCTGGGTCACGACGCGATAGTCACTGTCCAGGGGGCGGGTCTCGACGACGGCAGACCGAAAGTGCTCGGGCTGCGCGTGGAGCCAGACGCGGTCGCGTCCGTCGGCGCCGCGCTGCACCGCGGCGGCCGGAATGCGCAGCCCGCGGCTGCCGTGATACATCTGGGCGGTGACGCTGACGGGCTGGCGCACCACCAAATCGGCGTCACTCGGGGCGGTGGGCTCCGGCTCGATGCGAAACTGGATGGGCAGGGCATGGCCGCGCAGTTCGTAGCCGCCGCCCAGCGGAGTGAGGCGCAGCTGCCGGCCGTCTGCGGTGCGCGCGCTGGCGGCAACGAAGTGGGTGGCATGGTCCGTGTCGTAGAGTAGGGCCTCCACCCAAAGGCGCTGCGGGTCGACCACCGTAAACAACGTGTCGCGCCCCGAGACGATCTGGCCGGGCGTCGCGTCGCGCAGTGCCAGCACGCCCGCAACCGGGGCGGTGAGCGGGAGGCGCTCGTCGAAGCTGTCGGCAATGGCGTCGCGCCGAGCGATCAGGCTCTCGTGCTCGGTCTCGGTCTCCTCCAAGTCTTGCTTCGGCGCATTCGGGCCGAGCTGCCGCAAACGCTCCAGGTTGCGGGCGAGGATGCGGATGCGACCCTCGAGCTCCGCGAGATCTGCGAGCAGCGTGGTGCGGTCGACGGCATCGAGGATCGGCACCAGGTAGGCCAGCACTTGGCCGCGCGCCACCCGCTGCCCGAGCAGTGGTGGGCCCGCGTCGGGCAGCTCGATGCGGCCCGGTAGCGGTGCCTGGACCAGGGCAGTGGCATTGGGATCGGGGATGATGTGCCCGGTCAGGGTGAAGCTGTCTGGCCATTCGCCCGCCACGGCCGGCGCAGTGCGCAAACCGAGGAGCCGCTGCACCGGTTTGGGCACAAAGAGACTCCCATCCGGCAGACGGCTGGCGGCTTGGTCCGAGGCGGCCGGCGCTTCGGCGGGCTCGCCGTGGTCGTGCCCGGCGTGCGCCAGGGCCGTTCGCGGGGTGATGAGGGCCGCGGGTAGGCCAGCGATGAGGACCGCCAGCAGCACGCTGGTCGGCGGTGCAGCGCGCCGGTCGCGCCAGGCGAGCAAGACAAGCACGCAGAATGCGAGCACCACCACCGTGCCTTGCAGCAGGGGTGTCGACGCATACCAGGCCTGGGTGTTGGCTCCAGGCTCGCCGTAGTCGCCAGAGGCCTCCGGCACCTCGAGGGTGCCTAGCAGGAGGTCTGCGGCCGCCGGGCTCTGGATAGTGAAGATCAGATCGTGACGGCCCGGCTCGGCGAGCGGGCCCGCATCGAGCACATAAACACCCGCACCCATGTGCGTTGCCTCGCCCCGGAATGCGCCGGCCTCTACCGCTACGTCCGCCCCCTCCACCGGGGCGTTGGTTGCGAAATCATCGAGGTAGAGGCTGAGCTGTTCGTCCTCGAGAATTGCCACCAGCTCGAAGTCGGCCGACACTGCGGACACGCGCGGCGAGAGGACCGCACTCGTCGGCTCCGGCAATTGCAGGCCATGGTCGTGCCCCTCGTGGGCCAAGACGGGAGTCGTCAGGAGGAGGCAGAGGCCGATGCTTCGCCACATGGAGATCATCCTAGATTGCTTGACCGCGCCAGACGTCTGGAAAAGCGTCAACTGTTCTACGCCGCGTCGTGTGCCAGGCGCCGGCGGGGGAGAAGTGCCTAGGGCCAAGGGCCGAGGCGCAACCGCTGACGCCAGGCTAAGATAGGGCTGCCCCCTGACACCAGGCTGTCACTTCGCTTACAACGCTGTCAGGTCGGCAGGTTTCTACGGCTGCTAGTGAGCGACCCGCTGGCGCGCCGCCGCCGCAATCGCTCGTCGCCCCGAGGCATCCCCTCGCTCGGGTTCCGCAGTCGTGCATGACCCAAGTACACGATGAAGATATTGGTCGTTGAAGATGAGCCGAAGACCGGGGACTACCTCCGGCAGGGCCTGAGCGAGGCCGGCTTCGTCACGGATTTGGTCCGCGACGGCCGCGGCGGCCTGCATCAGGCCCTCGAGACCGGCTACGATCTGATCATCCTCGATGTGATGCTGCCGGGGCTCGACGGTTGGCAGGTCCTAGAGGGCCTGCGCAGGGCGGGTCAGCAGCAGCCGGTCCTGTTCCTCACCGCACGCGACCAGATCGATGACCGCGTCAAGGGCCTGGAGCTCGGCGCCGATGATTACCTGGTGAAGCCGTTCGCCTTTGCCGAGCTGCTGGCGCGGGTGCGCACGCTGCTGCGGCGTGGGGGGGCGACGCCCGAGTCCACCCAGCTCCAGGTCGCCGACCTGGAGATCGATCTGCTGCGCCGACGCGTCACCCGCGCCGGCCGGCGCGTCGATCTCACGGCGAAGGAGTTCGCCTTGCTCGAGCTCTTTGTCCGCAGACGGGGCGAGGTGCTGCCGAAGAGCGTCATCGCCTCTTCGGTCTGGGACATGAACTTCGACAGCAACACCAACGTCATCGAGGTCGCCGTGCGCCGCCTGCGCGCCAAGGTCGACGAAGGCTTCGAGCCCAAACTGATCCAGACCGTGCGCGGCATGGGCTATGTCTTGGAGGAGCCGCATTGAGGGTGCTCTCCCTCACCGCGCGGTTGAGCCTGCGCTTCGCCCTCGCCGCGGCGCTGGTGCTGCTGGGCCTGGGCTGGGTCGCGGCGCGCTCGGTGGAGCAGCACTTTCTGGAAATGGACCAGCAGGAGATCGAGGGTAAGCTCGCCCTGGTGAGCAACCTCCTCGCCAAGGTCAAAACGCCTGCGGCGCTCGACCAGCTGCCTCGGCACCTCGACGAGGCCCTGGTGGGGCACCATGGCCTCGCAGTACAGGTGCTGGCCCCGGACGGCAAGGCCTGGTTCACCTCCGCGGGCACACACGTGCCGGCCACGGAGTACACCGACGCGGCAGTGGATGGGCGCCACTGGGTGGAGTGGAAGGAGCGCGGACGGGTGTTCCGAGGGCTTGCGGCAGGGGCACGGAGCGGGCTCCCCGGTGCGCCGACCTACACCGTCACCATCGCGTTGGACATCAGCCACCATGCGCGCTTCATGGCCGGCTTCCGCCGCAGTTTAGTCCTTGCCATCACCCTTGCCGCGCTCGCGGCCGCCGCCTTGGGTTGGGTGGCGACGCGTGCCGGCTTGGCCCCGCTGCGGCGGGTGACCGCCCTGGCCGCCAGCCTGGATGCCAACCGGCTCGACGCGCGTCTACCCGACGCCCGCGTGCCGGCGGAGATCGAAACCCTCGTGCAGGCGTTCAATGCCATGCTCGCGCGGTTGGAGGACAGCTTTCGGCGCCTGTCGGAGTTCTCCGGCGACATCGCCCACGAGCTGCGCACGCCGATCGGCAACCTGATGGTGCAAACCCAAGTCGCCCTTGCGGAGCCGCGTGACCTCGAGCAGTACCGCGAGGTGTTGTATTCCAGCCTGGAGGAGTATGAGCGGATGGCCCAGATGGTTGCGGACATGCTCTTCCTTGCCCAGGCCGACAACGGTCAGCTGCGGCCGAGCACGGCTCCGGTGGACCTCGCCGCCGAGGTGCGCGCCCTGTTCGACTACCTCGATGCGTGGGCCGAGGAGCAGGGCGTTGGACTCGTTCTGGAGGGCAACGCGACGCCGGTGCCCGGGGATCGGCTGATGCTCCGCCGGGCGCTGAGCAACCTGCTAACCAACGCCATCTGGCACACAGCCCCGGGAGGCGCGGTGCAGGTGCGTCTGTGGGACGACGCAGAGGCGGCCCAGCTGACGGTCGAGAATCCCGGAGCGCCCATACCGCCCGAGCATCTGCCGCGGCTTTTCGATCGCTTCTACCGCCTGGATCCGGCCCGTCGCCGAGCTGGTGACGGCGTCGGGCTGGGGCTCGCCATCGTCAAGTCCATCGTCGATGCCCACGGCGGGCGTGTTTACGTGCATTCCGAGGCGAATGCCACGCGGTTCTCCCTGACGCTCCACCACCGCAAAGGCCTGACCCGCGTTGCATCCCACGGTGCTCGCGCGCCCGGCAAGCATCCATCGGCACAGCTGGGTGTACAGGGATAGACCCCGTCCTCGGTTCCGCGAGGCCTGGGTTGGGCTTAGCGGCCGCGTCGGTCGCGCGCTCTTGAGCTCGCGTCCACCAGGCGGCTCAGGTCAGAGATGATCTGCGCAAGGGCAGCAAACAGGCATGCCACCAAGACACCGCCGAGTCCCCACAAAATCGGCTCTCTGTAGGCAGCGAGATTCACGTGATCTGGATAGGCTGTGCTGCCTGGCCAGTAGGTCAGCACCAGGATCAGGCTGATGATGACGCTGAGCAGGGCCATGAGGATGAAAAACAGTGACAGGTTGGGTAACCGGCCCGAGCGCCTAGGATTGGCCTTGCTGGGAGTATTCGGCTTCGGCCTCGGTTTCGCTTGGACGCGGGGCCCTCGGATTCGGCCCTTCCGCGCGTCCAGTTCCAACGCGTTGACATACCAAGCCCCATCGATCAAGCGACCGTCGTAGAAGCCATCACGAATCATCTGAATGCATTTCGCGGGCTCGATCTGCTTGGCTTTCGCAAAGTCCTCGAGGGGCAGCATGTCCTCAGGGCTGTTTTCAGCGTGATCGGCCATGGTCGGCTCCTGCTTGTGGTCGCGTCAGTTACTTGCCGTTGGTGCCGAGGCTTCACCGCGGCACGAGACATGCTGACTGGTGCCAAGGCTCTGCCTCGGTGCCGGGGCCTCCGCCGCCAGTGCGCGTTCTGGGCACCAGGGTCGCGAAGGTGGGATGCCGAGGCAGCGCCTCGGCACGAGCGGGAAGGTCATTGATTTCATTTTCTCTGGATACGCTGCGTACAAAGCGATGCGACGCTTGACCGGTTCAGGGAGGATTTGCTCCCTCGACTTGGCCCGCCTACGCCTTGGGATCCGCCGTGTAGTCAACGTTGTTGGCCGCCCATGCCCGCCGTCAACGTTCGCAGCCTGAAGAAGAATCCCTCCGCCGCCCTGCGCCAGGCCGAGCAGGTGCCGATGCGTTCACCATCGATGACCTCAAGACGCTCGAGGGCGAACGGCGGGCGCGCACAGCAGCAAAGTAGCCGCTCTAGCCCGGCGCGGTCCGGCGCATCGATGCGCACCGCGGCGTTCAGGGAAAGCAGGCACTCCACCAGGCTCTGCCTATTGGCAACGACCGCTTCTACCAGCAGTTCGCGCCGATTAGCGGCCAACGCAGGGAATCGCGCAACCGGGGTAGGCGAAAGAAGCAGGATGGGTGGCCACCAGCCGATAGCGCTGGGCAGCGTGACGTGCCGTTGCGAAGCAATTGGCCCCTTTTCCCGTCGTTACCTCGAGTGCGGCATCCTCGCCTACGGCTTCGCCCGGGCCAGGTGTCCCCAATTGTTCAGATAAGGGGCGGGCATAACTTCCTGGTCGCCTTCTCGGTGCTTGCGGGCGCGGGCTGTGTCCGTCGTGCAACGCCCGGCGCATGGCGGAGACCTATGCCGAGGTGCGCGTGGGCGCGCAGGATCGCGCCGGCCCCTTTTTCGGAACAGGGAGCGGCTGCTGCGCTACTGCGCACGCCCAACCTTCGCGCTCGAGCGCCTGGAACGGCTCGACGCCGAACGCGT
>CAZGCI010000086.1:0-16500 GCA_964524185.1 uncultured Thiohalocapsa sp.
CAATGGTGCCGACGTTGACGTGCGGCTTCTTGCGCTCGAATTTTTGTTTGGACATGGCCTATACCCTCGGGTCGGACTTTGTTACTGCTTCTTGGTGACGGCTTCAGCGATGCTCGCCGGCACCTCGCTGTATTTCGCGAATTCCATGCTGTATGTGGCGCGGCCCTGGGTCGCCGAGCGCAGGTCGGTGGCGTAGCCGAACATGGAGGCCAGCGGCACCTCGGCGCGGATGATCTTGCCGGAGGGCGCATCGTCCATGCCCTGGATCATGCCGCGACGGCTGTTCAGGTCACCCATGACGTCGCCCATGTTCTCTTCGGGCGTCACGACCTCGACCTTCATGATCGGCTCCAGCAGCACCGGCTTGGCCTTGGCAGAGCCCTCCTTCAACGCCATGGAGCCGGCAATCTTGAAGGCCATCTCGCTGGAGTCGACCTCGTGGTAGGAGCCGTCATACAACGTGACCTTGACGTCCACCATGGGGAAGCCGAACGACACCCCGCCGGACATGGCCTCCTGAATACCCTTATCCACTGCCGGGATGTACTCCTTCGGGATGGCACCGCCGACGACCTCGTTGACGAACGCGTAGCCGGCACCGGACTCCTGCGGCTCCAGGCGAATGTAGACATGGCCGTATTGACCCCGTCCACCGGACTGCCGTGCGAACTTGGTCTCTTGCTCGACCCGCGCCCGAATCGTCTCCCGATAACTGACCTGCGGGGCGCCGACATTGGCTTCCACACCGAACTCGCGCTTCATGCGGTCGACGATGATCTCCAAGTGGAGCTCGCCCATACCGGAGATGATGGTCTGACCAGACTCTTCGTCAGAGCGGACCCGGAAGGACGGATCTTCCTGGGCGAGCTTTGACAGCGCGACGCCCATCTTCTCCTGATCGCTCTTCGTCTTCGGCTCCACTGCGACGGAAATGACAGGCTCCGGGAATTCCATCCGTTCCAGCGTGATGGGCTTGGCGAGGGCGCACAGGGTGTCCCCGGTCGTCACATCCTTGAGCCCTACTGCAGCAGCGATGTCACCGGCCCGCACCTCCTTGATCTCCTTGCGATCGTTGGAGTGCATCTGCAAGATGCGCCCGACCCGCTCCTTCTTGCTCTTCACCGGGTTAAGCACGGTATCGCCGGAGTTCAGCACGCCGGAGTAGACCCGGAAAAAGGTGAGGGTCCCGACGTACGGATCGGTCGCGATCTTGAACGCCAGCGCCGCGAACGGCGCCTCATCCGTGGACGGGCGCGACTCGACCGTCTCGGCGGCGTCGTCCAGCACACCCTGAATGGCCGGCACATCCGGCGGCGCGGGCATGTAGTCGATCACCGCGTCCAGCATGGCTTGAACGCCCTTATTCTTGAAGGCCGAGCCGCACAGCATTGGGACAATCTCATTCGCCACGGTGCGCGTGCGCAGCCCCTTCTTGATGTCCTCGTTGCTGAGGTCGCCCTCCTCGAGGTAGCGCTCCATCAGCTCTTCATCGGCCTCGGCCGCGGCCTCGACCATCTTCTCTCGCCACTCGTTGCAGAGATCGACCATGTCAGCCGGAATATCGCGCGCCTCGTAGGTCATGCCCTTGGACTCGTCGTCCCAATAGATGGCCTGCATACGCACCAGGTCGACGACGCCAGCGAAGTCTTCTTCGGCCCCGATGGGGAGCTGAATAGGCACAGCCTGCCCACCGAGGCGCTCCTTCACTTGCTGGACGACGCGCAGGAAGTTTGCCCCCATTCGATCCATCTTATTGACGAAGGCAAGCCGCGGTACGCGGTACTTATCTGCCTGACGCCACACGGTTTCCGACTGCGGCTCCACCCCACCGACGGCGCAGAAGACCGCACAGGCGCCATCCAACACCCGCAAGGAGCGCTCCACCTCAATGGTGAAATCCACGTGCCCCGGCGTGTCGATAATGTTGATCCGGTGCTCCGGATACTGTTTGTCCATGCCCTGCCAAAAGCAGGTGGTCGCGGCGGACGTGATCGTGATTCCGCGCTCCTGCTCCTGCTGCATCCAGTCCATGACAGCCGCGCCGTCGTGCACTTCGCCGATCTTGTGCGACAGGCCGGTGTAGAACAGGATCCGTTCTGTGGTCGTGGTCTTGCCGGCATCGATGTGCGCCATGATGCCGAGATTTCGGTACCGATCGATGGGTGTACTACGTGCCACGGCTCTGCCCGTCTGTCTATGAAGTTGAGTAGCTCTGCCGCGCGCACTCGGCGCGAGGCGGAAGTCCGCCTACCAGCGGTAATGCGAGAAGGCCTTGTTGGCCTCCGCCATGCGGTGCGTGTCTTCCTTTTTCTTCACCGCCGTGCCGCGCGCATCGCCAGCATCCATCAGCTCACCGGCCAGGCGCAGCGCCATGGACTTTTCAGAGCGCTTGCGCGCGGCGTCGATGAGCCAGCGCATCGCCAGGGTGTTACGCCGGGTCGGACGCACCTCCACGGGGACCTGATACGTTGCACCACCCACGCGACGAGACTTCACCTCGACAGCGGGGCGGACGTTGTCCATCGCGGCATCAAGCGTCTCTAACGGATCAACGCCCTTTTTGGCGGAGACTTGCTCCAGCGCGCCGTACATGATCCGCTCAGCCACGGCCTTCTTGCCGTCTTCCATCAGCATGTTGATGAACTTTGCAAGCAGTTCGCTGCCGTGCTTGGGGTCCGGCAAGATCTGGCGCTTGGCGATGACGCGTCTTCTCGGCATCTCTGGTTCGACTCCGACGAGTGTTGGGCGCTCATGATGCGCGTTGGCGGCGGCAACAACCGCCTCCGGTTATCTGGTTGTCAGCGGCGCGCGTGGTCTCGTGAGCGACGACAGCAGGGAGACCCTGGCCTGACGACGTTGACCTGACGGCCGCCCCTCGGCGAGCGGGCCTGAGCGATCACTGCAGCTAGCCCACCCTGTGGCATCCGGGGCGTTGCCGCTTGTGTGGCCGGTCAGCGGCGGGCGCTAGTGGCTTTGGGGTCGACGGCTCTGGGGTCAGCGGCTTTGACGTCGACGGCTCTGGGGTCAAAGACCGAAGGGCCAGCGCGTTGTGACATCAGCTCTTCGGGCGTTTCGCCCCATACTTCGAGCGGCCCTGCCGGCGCTTCTCAACGCCCGTGGTGTCGAGCGTGCCTCGGACCGTGTGGTAGCGCACGCCGGGCAAGTCTTTGACGCGCCCGCCACGAATCAACACCACGGAGTGCTCTTGCAGGTTGTGCCCTTCCCCACCAATGTAAGAAGCAACCTCGAAGCCGTTCGTCAGCCGCACACGAGCGACCTTCCGCAGGGCTGAGTTGGGCTTCTTAGGGGTCGTAGTGTACACGCGCGTGCAAACACCGCGCTTTTGCGGGCAGGCCTCCAGCGCCGGGACATTACTCTTCTCCGCCCTGCGCTTGCGCGGCTTACGGACGAGTTGGTTGACAGTCGCCATGACAAGCTCCATCGAAGACAGGCTGCACCGCTGAACACGACGCTACCCGAGTCCACATCTGCCGCAGCCATGACCGGGCAACGCGGATCCGAACGAAATATCAGGAAGCAAACAACGGGGTAGCGAGCGGATGCGCCACAGACCCCGGGAACAAACACGCCGGCGTAATAGCCGGCGAGCTAAGAAGAGAAGCGTAACAAGCAGGGATTATGCTGTCAACCGAAACAACCTAAAGGATGGGCTTGACAAGCCGTCCGCCAGGGAAAAACGGACATTGTCAAGTGGGGGCCATGGCGCCTGGCCCGGATTACTCGGCCGCAGGAGATGTTCACTGATGCCGCAAGTGTTCGTTGGCGCGTTCTGGGCGTGCTGTCCCAGGCGCCGCCGGGGGTAAGGGCGAGGGGCGAGGGGCGAGGGGCGAGGGGCGAGGGGCGAGGGACAATGCTCGCCCGAAGGGCTCACTTCCGCGCCTTGGCCCTCGGCCCCTTGACCCTTAGCCCTTGCCAGGGAACGACCCGCTGGCCTGCCGGCGCCCCGGTCGCTGATCCGTCTGAGGCCTCGCCTCGCTCGCCTCACCTACTCTGCTTCTAAGTCCGTGGTGTTGAGCGCCTGCTTCAGGGCTTGCTCCAGTTCTTCAGCTGCGAGCTCCATGCGTTCGTCGGCGTCGGCACCAGTGTCTTCCTGACGCCTGCGACGACGCTCGTTGTGATACGCAAGACCGGTGCCCGCAGGGATCAGACGCCCCACGATGACGTTCTCCTTCAGGCCGTTGAGGCCGTCCATGGAGCCTCGCACAGCCGCCTCCGTCAGCACCCGCGTCGTCTCTTGGAACGACGCCGCCGAGATAAATGAGTCTGTGGCAAGCGAGGCCTTTGTGATACCCAGCAACAGCGGCTCGAATAGCGCCGGATGCTTACCCTCAGCCTCGACCCGCTTGTTCTCGGCCAAGAGGGTAGCGTGGTCCACTTGCTCGCCGCGCAGTAGACGGGTATCGCCGGCGTTGGTGACCTCCACCTTACGCAGCATCTGGCGGACGATCACCTCGATATGCTTGTCGTTGATCTTGACGCCCTGGAGGCGATACACGTCCTGAATCTCCTTGACCAGGTACTCAGCGAGCGCGGTCGCGCCCTTGAGCCGCAGGATGTCGTGGGGGTTCAGCTCACCATCGGAGATGATCTCGCCCCGCTCGACACGCTCACCTTCGAACACACCGACCTGGCGCCACTTCGGGATCAGGGTCTCCACCGTTTCACCGTCGTCGGTGGTGATCACCAGGCGCTGCTTGCCCTTCGTGTCCTTGCCAAAGCTCACGGCGCCTGTCGCCTCGGCCAACAGCGCCTGCTCCTTGGGCTTACGGGCCTCGAACAAATCCGCAACCCGGGGTAAACCACCGGTGATGTCGCGGGTCTTGGACGACTCCTGCGGGATGCGGGCCAGGATATCGCCCACGCCCACGTCTGCCCCATCGGTGACGCTGACGATGGCCCCGACCGGCAACTGATAACGGGCCGGCATCTCTGTGCCGGCGATCTTGAGCTCCTCGCCGTTGTCGTCCACGAGGATCACCGTCGGCCGCAGGTCCTTGCCGGATGTCGGGCGCTGCTTCGGATCCATGATCTCCACGGACGCTAGACCGGTGACCTCGTCGGTCTTGCTCTGCACCGTGACACCGTCCACGAAGCTCTCGAAACGCAGTCTGCCGGCCACCTCCGTGACGACAGGGTGCGTGTGCGGATCCCAGTCGGCCACGATCTGCCCGCCCTCTACGCGGTCGCCGTCACCGACATGGAGTGTCGCACCGTAGGGGATTTTGTAGCGCTCCTTCTCGAGCCCCTTATCATCGGAGACCGTCAGCTCACCAGAGCGGGATACGGCCACGAGGTTGCCGCTGTGATGCTGTACCGTCTTGATGTTATGCAACCGGGCGGTGCCAGCCGACTTCACCTGGACGTTGCTCACGGCCGCGGCCCGAGATGCCGCACCGCCAATATGGAAGGTTCGCATGGTGAGCTGCGTGCCCGGCTCGCCGATGGACTGTGCCGCAATGACCCCCACAGCCTCGCCCATGTTGACCCGGTGTCCCCGGGCCAAGTCGCGCCCATAACACTGCGCGCAAACACCGAGGCGCGCCTCGCACGTGATGGTGGAGCGCACGAGCACCTGGTCGATGCCGATGGCCTCGAGCTCCTGCACGAGGTTCTCATCCAGCAGGGTGCCCGCTTCGAACACAACCTCATCTGTACCGGGGCGGTAAATCGCCGCCGCCGTCACGCGGCCGAGAATACGCTCGCGCAGGGGCTCCACGACGTCACCGCCTTCGATGATGGGCGTCATGAACAGCCCCTTCTCGGTGCCGCAGTCTTCCTCCAACACCACCATGTCCTGGGCCACGTCGACGAGACGTCGGGTCAGATAGCCGGAGTTGGCCGTCTTGAGCGCCGTGTCTGCAAGGCCCTTGCGGGCGCCGTGGGTGGAGATGAAGTACTGGATAACATTAAGGCCTTCGCGGAAATTAGCAGCAATGGGCGTCTCGATGATGGAGCCGTCTGGCTTGGCCATCAGGCCACGCATCCCGGCGAGCTGGCGAATCTGTGCCGCGGAGCCGCGGGCGCCCGAGTCCGCCATCATGTAGATGGAGTTGAAGGAATCCTGCTCCTGTTGATTGCCTTCGCGGTCGATGACCCGGTCCTTGCCCAGCTTGGCCATCATGGACTTGGCAACCTGGTCATTGGTGCGCGACCAGATATCCACCACCTTGTTGTAACGCTCACCGTTGGTGACCAGGCCCTGGGTGTACTGCTCCTCGATTTCCTTGACCTCTTCCTCGGCGCGGCGCAGGATCTCGGGCTTTTCGTCCGGCACCTCCATGTCCTCAAGGCCAATGGACACACCGGCCCGGGTGGCCATACGGAAGCCGAGGTACATCACTTGGTCGGCGAAGACCACGGTGTCCTTCAAGCCCAGCTCGCGGTAGCTCTGGTTGATGAGCCGGGAGATCGCCTTCTTACCAAGGGGCTTGTCCACGAGGTCGAAGGGCAGACCATCAGGCACGATCTCCCACACCATGGCGCGGCCCACTGTCGTGTCCTTGATGCTCCAGCGCTCCTCCATGACGCCCTGGTCGTTCGGGAGCACTTCCCGAATGCGAACCTTGACTCGAGCATGTAGGTCCGCGACGCCGTTGTCATAGGCGCGGTGCGCCTCTGCGGTGTTGGACAGCATTAACCCCTCACCCTTGGCGTTGATGCGGTCGCGGGTCATGTAATAGAGGCCCAGCACAACGTCCTGGGACGGGACGATAATGGGCTCACCATTGGCTGGCGAGAGAATGTTATTGGATGACATCATCAAGGCGCGGGCCTCCAGCTGCGCCTCCAGCGACAGCGGCACATGCACGGCCATCTGGTCACCGTCGAAGTCGGCATTGAAGGCGGTGCAGACCAGCGGATGCAGCTGAATGGCTTTGCCTTCAATGAGCACGGGCTCGAACGCCTGGATGCCGAGGCGGTGTAGCGTCGGCGCCCGGTTGAGCATCACGGGGTGCTCGCGAATCACCTCCTCAAGAATGTCCCAGACCTCGGCCGTGCCCCGCTCGACCATCTTCTTGGCGGCCTTGATGGTCGCGGCCAGCCCGCGGCTCTGCAACTTGCTGAAGATGAACGGCTTAAACAGCTCCAGCGCCATGCGCTTTGGCAACCCGCACTGGTGCAGCTTGAGGGTCGGGCCAACAACGATGACTGAGCGCCCGGAATAGTCCACGCGCTTGCCGAGCAGGTTTTGGCGGAAGCGCCCCTGCTTGCCCTTGATCATGTCAGCCAGGGACTTCAGCGGTCGCTTGTTGGTACCGGTGATGGCACGACCGCGCCGGCCGTTATCGAGTAGCGCGTCGACGGCCTCCTGCAGCATGCGCTTCTCATTGCGCACGATGATGTCCGGCGCCACGAGGTCCAGGAGCCGCTTCAGACGATTGTTCCGGTTGATGACGCGGCGATAGAGGTCGTTCAAGTCCGACGTCGCGAAGCGACCGCCGTCCAGGGGCACCAGCGGTCGGAGCTCCGGCGGCAGCACAGGCAGTACCGTCAGGATCATCCACTCGGGGCGGTTGCCAGAGAGCTGCAGCGACTCCATCAGCTTGAGCCGCTTGGAGAGCTTCTTGATCTTGGTCTCGGAGTTGGTCGCTTCGATGTCCTCCCGCATGGTGCGGATCTCGGCATCGACATCGATGGTGCGCAGCAGCTCGAAGACGGCCTCCGCCCCCATGCGGGCGTCAAACTCATCCCCGTTCGCCTCCAGCGCCTCCAGGTACTGCTCGTCGGTCAGGAGTTGGCCGCGCTCCAGATCGACGGTCATGCCCGGATCGACGACGACAAAGGACTCGAAGTACAGCACCCGCTCGATGTCCCGGAGCGTCATGTCGAGCAGTAGGCCAATGCGCGACGGCAGGGACTTGAGGAACCAGATGTGAGCGACCGGGCTCGCCAGATCGATGTGGCCCATGCGCTCGCGGCGCACCTTGGCCAGCGTCACCTCCACGCCGCACTTCTCGCAGACAACGCCGCGGTGCTTCAGCCGCTTGTACTTGCCGCACAGGCACTCGTAGTCGCTGACCGGACCAAAGATCTTGGCGCAGAACAGACCGTCGCGCTCCGGCTTGAAGGTCCGGTAATTGATGGTCTCCGGCTTCTTGACCTCACCGTAGGACCAGGAGCGGATCATGTCGGGCGAGGCCAGCCCGATGCGTATGGCATCGAACTCCAAAGCCTGGCCCTGCTGCTTGATGATTCTGAGCAGATCTTTCAATGCCGATCTCCGGGAGTAGCGAGTGACTGGGGGCTAGTGACCGGGCCCGGTTGATGGACCTGGTCACTCGACTGAATGATTGGGGACAAAGACTCCGGTGGTGGTTACGGTACGGACATGCCGCACCGTGCACCCCCACCGCCGGCCACTAGTCCTGTTCCAGTTCGACGTTGATGCCGAGGGAGCGGATTTCCTTCACCAGCACGTTGAAGGACTCCGGCATGCCGGCCTCCATGCGGTGATCACCGTCGACGATGTTCTTGTACATCTTGGTGCGGCCGTTCACGTCGTCCGATTTCACCGTGAGCATCTCTTGCAGGGTGTAGGCGGCACCGTAGGCCTCCAGCGCCCACACCTCCATCTCGCCGAAGCGCTGCCCGCCGAACTGGGCCTTGCCGCCGAGTGGCTGTTGCGTGACAAGGCTGTACGGCCCCGTGGAGCGGGCATGCATCTTGTCATCCACCAGATGGTTGAGCTTGAGCATGTACATGTAGCCGACGGTCACTGGGCGCTCGAAGGCCTCGCCGGAACGGCCGTCGTAGAGCGTCGTTTGGCCGGATTCGGCAAGCCCTGCGAGACGCAGCATCTGCCGGATTTCGTCCTCTGTGGCGCCATCGAACACCGGTGTCGCCAGGGGCACGCCGCCGGTCAGGTTGCGCGCCAGCGCGAGCACCTGCTCGTCGTCGAGCTCATCCAAAGGCTCGTGCTTGCCGCTGGTGTTGTAGATCTCCTCGAGGAAGGCTCGCACCTCGCCGACCGGCGCGTTGCCGCGCAGCATGGCATCAATCCGGTGTCCGAGACCCTTGGCGGCCCAACCGAGATGCGTTTCCAGCACCTGGCCCACATTCATGCGGGACGGCACGCCGAGCGGGTTGAGCACGATATCCACAGGCTCACCGTCGGCACTGAACGGCATGTCCTCCACCGGCACGACCCTGGAGATCACGCCTTTGTTCCCGTGACGGCCCGCCATCTTATCGCCGGGCTGAATGCGGCGCTTTACGGCCACATACACCTTGACCATCTTGAGCACGCCCGGCGCGAGCTCATCGCCCTGGGTGATCTTGCGCTTTTTCGCCTCGAAGTAGTCGCGGAACTCTTCGCGTTGCTGCTTGATCTGGGCGCCAGCGGCCTCGAGCTGCGTCGCCGCCTCTTCGCTGCGGAGGCGAATCTCCAGCCAGCGGTCGCGGCCGTGCTCCCCGGCCAGCTCCGTCAGGTAGGTCTTGGTGATCTTGGTGCCGGCCTTGAGGCCAGCCGGCCCACCGTCGGCGGTTTTGCCCACCAGGAGCTTCTCCATGCGCTGGAAGGCATCCTTTTCCATGATGCGCTGCTGGTCGCCCAAGTCTTTGCGGATTCGCTCCAGCTCCAGCTCCTCGATCTGCAATGCGCGCTTGTCTTTCTCGACGCCGTCGCGGGTGAACACCTGCACATCCACCACGGTGCCCGCCATGCCGGAAGGCAGCCGCAGGGAGGTGTCCTTCACGTCGGAGGCCTTCTCGCCGAAGATGGCGCGCAGCAGCTTCTCTTCCGGCGTCAGCTGGGTCTCGCCCTTGGGTGTCACCTTACCCACGAGGATGTCGCCATCACGCACTTCGGCGCCGATGTAGACGATGCCAGACTCGTCGAGCTTGGACAGGGCCGCTTCGCCCACATTCGGGATGTCGCTGGAGATCTCCTCCGGCCCGAGCTTGGTGTCGCGGGCGAGGCACGTGAGCTCCTCGATGTGGATGGTGGTGAAGCGATCCTCCTGCACCAACCGCTCCGAGATCAGGATCGAGTCCTCGAAGTTGTACCCGTTCCAGGGCATGAAGGCGACGCGCAGATTCTGCCCCAGCGCGAGCTCGCCCATGTCTGTGGACGGACCGTCGGCGAGCACATCGCCGCGCTCGATCATGTCGCCCGGCTGCACCAGCGGGCGCTGGTTAATGCACGTGTTTTGGTTGGAACGGGTGTATTTGGTGAGGTTGTAGATGTCTACACCCGATTCGCCCGCCTCGGTCTCGTCGTCGTTGACGCGCACGACAACACGCGCGGCATCCACCGAGTCGACCACACCGCCACGGCGCGCCCACTGGACCACGCCTGAGTCCTTCGCCACGACCCGCTCCATGCCGGTGCCCACCAGCGGCTTCTCGGCCCGCAAGGTGGGCACGGCCTGGCGCTGCATGTTGGAGCCCATCAGCGCGCGGTTCGCGTCATCGTGCTCCAAGAACGGAATCAACGACGCTGCCACCGAGACGATCTGGCGCGGAGAGACGTCCATATATTGAACCTCCTCCGGCGCCTTCATGGTGAACTCGTTCATGTATCGGCAGGACACCAGGGCGTCGGTGAGCAGACCGTCATCGTCCAGCGTCGCATTGGCCTGAGCGATCACATAGCCACCTTCCTCGATGGCCGATAGATGATCGATCTGGTCGGTCGCCTTGCCGTTCTCGACGCGCCGATAGGGTGTCTCCAGAAAACCATAGCGGTTGGTACGGGCGTACACCGCCAGTGAATTGATCAGGCCGATGTTCGGACCTTCCGGCGTCTCGATGGGGCAGACCCGGCCGTAATGGGTGGGGTGCACATCGCGGACCTCGAAGCCCGCTCGCTCGCGGGCAAGACCGCCTGGGCCCAGCGCGGACACGCGACGCTTGTGTGTCACCTCCGACAGCGGGTTGTTCTGATCCATGAACTGGGAGAGTTGGCTCGAGCCGAAGAACTCCTTGATCGCGGCGGAGACCGGCTTGGCATTGATGAGCTCCTGCGGCATCAGGCCCTCGGACTCGGCGAGCGACAGGCGCTCCTTCACGGCGCGCTCGACACGGACCAGACCGACGCGGAACTGGTTCTCGGCCATTTCGCCCACACAACGGATTCGGCGGTTACCGAGGTGATCGATGTCGTCGACGGTGCCGCGGCCGTTACGCAGCTCGATGAGCACTTTGAGCGCATCGACGATATCGGACGCCTCACCGTGGGCCTTTACCAACTGCTTGGCGGCCTCGTCGTTGCGCCCGCTGAAGTACTTGTGATCGTACAAAACCCCTGCGCCTTCGGTGCTCTCACGGCCGAGGCGCCGGTTGAACTTCATCCGCCCGACGGCTGAGAGGTCATAGCGGTCCGACGTGAAGAACAGATTGTGGAAAAGATTCTGTGCGGCCTCCTTGGTCGGCGGCTCGCCAGGACGCATCATCCGGTAGATCTCGACTTGGGCCTCCAGATCCGTGCGGGTGCTGTCGATGCGCAGGGTCTCAGAGAGGTAGGGTCCGTGATCGAGGTCGTTGACGAAAAGTGTGTCCACCCGAGCGATTCCCTTCTCGCGGAAGAGGGCCAGTAGCTCTTCGGTGATCTCGGCGTTGGCCTCGGCGATAACCTCACCGGTTTCCGTATCAACGAGCGTCTGCGCCAGGGTGCGGCCAACGAGGAACTCGTCGGGTACCGCAAGCGTCTGGATGCCGGCCTTTTGCAACTCACGGATGTGCCGCGCGGTGACGCGCCGCCCACTCTCCACCAACACCTTACCGTCGATGCTGATCTCGAAGTTGACCGTCTCGCCCCGCAGACGCTCAGGGACCAGCTCCAATTCCAGCGCATCCCCCAAGAGGAAGGTGTCGGTCTCGAAGAACAGCGCCAGCATCTCGTCGGTGCTGTAGCCGAGGGCGCGCAGCAGGACGGTCGCCGGCAGCTTGCGCCGACGGTCGATGCGGACGAACACGTTATCCTTGGGGTCAAACTCGAAGTCGAGCCAGGAGCCGCGGTAGGGGATCACCCGAGCCGAGAACAGCAGCTTGCCGGAGGAGTGCGTCTTGCCCTTGTCGTGATCAAAGAAGACGCCGGGGGAGCGGTGCAGCTGCGAGACGATAACCCGCTCAGTTCCGTTGATGATGAAGGTGCCGTTCTCCGTCATGAGCGGCAGGTCGCCCATGTAGACCTCCTGCTCCTTGACGTCTTTGACGACTTTGCTGCCCGCCGGGGCATCCTTGTCGTAGATCACCAGGCGTAGCAAGACCCGCAGCGGGGCCGCGTAGGTCGCGCCCCGCAGGTTGCATTCGCGCACGTCGAAGGCAGGCTCGCCGAGACGATAGCGGACGTATTCCAGCACCGCGTTGCCGGAATAGCTCTCGATGGGCAACACCGAGCGGAAGGCCGCATGCAGTCCCGTATCATCGCGCGCGTCCGGGGCCCGATCGGCTTGCAGAAAATCCCGGTAGGAATTGATCTGCGTGGCAAGCAGAAAGGGGACCTCGAGAATGGTCGGCCGCTTGCCAAAACTCTTGCGGATGCGCTTTTTCTCGGTGAACGAGTAGGCCATACTTGCCATCCCTCAGTTTTGGGGTCTGATACCGAGCCGCACGCATCGCGGGCTCGGTTGTGGTTTGTGCATCGCCGCCGCGACCGAGCGACACACGGTGGTGAGCGCCATGCAGGTCGACGACCACGCTATGCATCGACAGCGCCACAGGGGCGCCGCCGAGGAGATCAGGCAACGCCAAAAGGCCGGCGGCCTCGGGCCGCCAGCCTATGCGCCGGGACGCTGTTGTCTCTGAAACAATGCAGCCTATTTGATCTCGACGGTTGCACCAGCCTCTTCGAGCGCCTTCTTTGCTGCTTCGGCGTCGTCCTTAGACACAGCCTCCTTCAGTGTCGTCGGCGCGCCCTCAACGGCATCTTTGGCCTCCTTCAGGCCCAGTCCGGTGAGTGCGCGTACCGCCTTGATGACGCCCACTTTATTGGCGCCAAAAGAAGCGAGCACGACGTCGAACTCCGTCTGTTCTTCGGCAGCCTCGGCAGCGTCACCGCCACCGGCGCCGGCTGCCGGTGCTGCAGCCACCGCGGCCGCGGCGGTGACGCCAAACTTTTCTTCCATGGCGCTGATCAAGTCCACGACCTCCATCACGGTCATGTTGGCGATGGCGTCGAGGATTTCGTCTTTAGAAACGGCCATTACTATCTCCTGGGAATCGGTTTCCGAAGTGGTCTAGCGGCAGCACTTGCCAGCCAGGTTCGGGTAAGCAGTCGGTTGATTGGATTGAGCACAAGGAGCGATCAGAGCCGCTCAAGCGGCTTCTTTCGCATCCCGCACGGCAGCGATCGTGCGCACGAGCTTGCCTGGGACTTCGTTCAACGTGCTGGTCAGCTTCTGGATTGGCGCCTTCATGGTACCCATCAGGAGGCTGATCGCCTCCTCGTAGGTCGGCATCTTCGCGACCTTGTCCAGCTCTGAGGGCTCCAGCAACTGCCCAGACAACGCGATCATCCGTACCTGGAAACGATCATGCTGTTTGGCGAAGTCCTTGGCGACACGCGCCACTGAGCCCGGGTCGTTTTGGCCAAAGGCGAGCACGAGCGGACCCGTGAGGGCGTCGTTCATGCAGGCGAAATCCGTGTCGGCCAGCGCACGCTTCGCGAGGGTGTTTTTGACGACCCGCACGTAGACGCCCGCCTCTCGCGCCTTTACACGCAGATCTGTCATCTGCGCCACGGTCAGACCACGGTACTCGGCGCCAATGGCGGAATAGGCGCTCCGGGCGACTTCAGAGACCTCCGCAACGACCGCTTCCTTCTGAGCAAAGTTCAGAGGCATAGGCTTCCCCTAACGGACCCGGATGTCATCCGGGATAGGCCCTTGCACGTGCTGCCTTGCGACGTGCGGGGCGGATGGCGTGCTCCATCATCTCGGCTGCGGCGTGATACCGACAGCCGCTCCGAGGGCACATCTGCGCAGGCACCAATTAAGTCCGCCTGCCCCGCCATCCTGGCGGGTCCGCGGACACCTGCGGTCTTTGACGGACCTCGGCTGCACTGCACCGATGTCCCAAAGCTCGTCATCGGCCGCCGCCCCGGGTGGGGGCGAGCACAGCCGATGAGATCTCACCGTCGGGCTCGACCCTAAAACGACAGTGACCCGTGATCGACGCTCAGGCCAGGCCCCATGGTGGAGGACACCGTGACCTTCTTCATGTAGATGCCCTTGGCGGCGCTTGGCTTTGCCTTCATGAGGTTGCCGAGGAGTGCTTCGAGGTTTTCACGTAGCTTGTCGGACTCGAAATCGATCTTGCCCAGGGGGCAATGGATGATTCCGGCCTTGTCCGTCCTGTATCGGACCTGTCCGCCCTTGGCATTCTGCACGGCCTGAGCCACGTCCGGCGTGACCGTACCCACCTTGGGATTTGGCATGAGTCCGCGCGGACCAAGCAACTTCCCAAGCTGCCCCACGACCCGCATCGCAGCAGGCGATGCAATCACGACGTCATAATCGAGCGCGCCGCCCTTCATCTCCTCAGCGAGGTCCTCCATGCCCACGCGCTCGGCGCCGGCGGCTGTCGCCGCGTCGGCACTGGCGCCCTGGGCAAAGACCGCCACCCGCACTTGCTTACCGGTGCCATGGGGCAATACCGTCGCACCGCGCACGACTTGGTCCGACTTGCGGGGGTCTACGCCGAGATTGACCGCCACATCGACGTTCTCGACAAACTTCACCGTCGACAGTGTTTTCAGCAGGTTGAAGGCGTCTTCGGCCGGATAGAGTTTACCGGGCTCGACCTGCTCACGGATCGCCTTCGCGCGCTTGGTCAGCTTGCCCATTACTGCACCCCCTCAACGTCCAAGCCCATGGCGCGGGCACTGCCTGCGATGATGCGCACGGCCGCGTCCAAATCATTCGCGTTGAGATCGGCCATTTTCGTGGTCGCAATCTCTTCGAGCTGCGCCCGACTCACCGTGCCCACCTTGGCTGTGTTGGGTGTGCTGCTGCCCTTACCGACGCCAGCCGCTTTCTTGAGCAGCACGGACGCCGGTGGGGTTTTGGTGATGAACGTAAAGCTGCGATCGCCGTAGACGGTGATGACGACCGGGATCGGCAGACCCTTTTCCATATCCTGCGTCTTGGCATTGAACGCCTTGCAGAATTCCATGATGTTCACGCCATGCTGGCCAAGGGCAGGGCCGACGGGGGGACTCGGATTGGCCTCCCCTGCCTTGACCTGCAGCTTGATGTAGGCATTGACTTTTTTTGCCATGATTCACTTCCTCGACGGGTGCAAGCGCCGGTGTGTTACACCCGGCTCCCCGCAGCAGTTTCCGGTACGGCGATGGCGTCTTACGCGAACGCGGAGCCATCACCCCTTTTCGACTTGCCCAAACTCCAAATCGACCGGCGTCGATCGACCAAAAATCAACACGGATACCTTGACCCGGCTCTTGTCGTAGTCGACCTCTTCGACGACGCCGTTAAAATCTGTGAACGGACCGTCAGTGACGCGCACCACCTCGCCAGGCTCGTAGAGGACCTTCGGCCGTGGCTTCTCGACGCCGTCCTGAACCCGTTGGAGGATGGCGTCCACTTGGGAGTCCGGGATGGGTGCCGGTCGATCGCGATTGCCACCGATAAAGCCCATCACCTTCGGTACTTCCTTGACGAGGTGCCAGCTCTCATCGGTCATTTCCATGTTGACCAGCACGTAACCCGGGAAAAACTTCCGCTCGCTCTTGCGCTGTTGCCCGCCACGCACCTCTACCACCTCCTCGGTGGGCACGAGGATTTCACCAAAGGCGTCCTCCATGCCCGCGCGCGCGATCCGCTCTTCCAGCGAGCGCTTCACGTGGCTCTCGAACCCCGAGAAGGCATGGATCACATACCAGCGCTTAGCCATCGTCACCCGCCCTGCCCAGTCAAGAAACGGAGGATCGCCATCAGTACCATGTCGAACAACCACAGCACGATACCGAGGATCAGGACCATCACGATGACGATGAGCGTGGTCTGCACGGTTTCTTGGCGCGTGGGCCAAACAACCTTGCGCACCTCCATGCGCGAATCCACAGCAAACCGCCAGAGCTGACGCCCCGGCACTGAGGTCAACGCGACGGCAGCGGCACCGCCAGTCAATACCAGCAGTATCACGACCCGCAACAGCAGCGAGTACCCTGCAAAGAAGTAAAAGCCCCAGAGCGAAACGACGATAATCGCCGCAGCCAGGACGAGCTTCATGGTGTCGAGGCCGGTGGCCCCGGCTTCGGCTTTTGCGTTCATGCTTCCCGCAAGCGGCATAAGTAGCCGCGAAAAGTGGCAGGCCAGGAGGGACTCGAACCCCCAACCTGCGGTTTTGGAGACCGCTGCTCTGCCAATTGAGCTACTGGCCTAGAAAGAGGGGCCTAGCAAACGGGGCCAGGCGTGAGGGATTTCGTTCCTCCACCTGGACCCCCGGGAGCTAGGCCACGGATCACTCGATAATCTTCGCAACGACGCCGGCGCCGACGGTGCGGCCGCCTTCGCGCAC